>PNJY01000174.1 GCA_013822125.1 Erythrobacter sp.
GCTCGGAAGCATTGCCATCGGCCTGTGCGTGATCGCGGTGGCCACAATCGGGCTGATCATGCTCTCAGGGCGCCTGCCCGTGCGGCGCGGAATGCACGTGGTGCTGGGCTGTTTTGTGCTCCTCGGCGCGCCCACGATTGCGGCGGCGTTCAGCGCGCTATGGAGCGAGGCTGCGCCGCCAGTACCGCCGCCGATGATCAAGACCACGCCCGAGCCGGCGCGCGCCAATCTGCCGCCCGCCAACTACGATCCCTACGCCGGGGCCTCGCTCAGGCAGGATTAGGCGGAGTTGCGGTGTGGGCTCGCTCTCGAGGAGTACTCAGAGCCAGCGGTCTCGAAGTCGGCGGAAGTTAATTACGTAAACCATCCTTGGAATTCCCAGAATCATCAATTGTTATCCCGATGAGCTCAACGTCGTTTGACGTTGGAAATCTAATCAATTCTCCGAAATTTACTTTCCAAAATGATACCTCTACAGGTCTTTTGTCTTGATCGCACGAAAGCGTAATAAATACCTCTATGCCATCTTCATCAACATATTTTGCCTCTTGGCATGGCCAAACTCTTTCTCCAGGTTTTGCATCTCCTTCGACTACCAGGTAGCTTCCCATCCCGCCATCGTCCATAGCCGCGAATCCAACCGATGCATCGAGCGCGTGGCCTAAGAGAAATTCTGCTAGAGCCTTTCGCTTCTGGTTAAGGTACTGTAATTCGTCCAATGTTTATCAGTCCTGAATTTACTGCGTGGGCACGGAATTCGATGCGTACACCGTTAACAGTGATGCTTCTAGTTATCGTCTGGCCTATGGGTATAGACGTCAATCGCAAATTTCCGAGAATAGCTTTTCCAACTTGGCCAGACTCAAGCCCGGCAGCAATTGTATGTCTGAAAGTGTGAAACACCTGATTTGCAGTCCTACCAAACTGCAAAGTTGCCGTTGGCAACTTTGCGGCGTTTGCTACAGGAAAAGCTGGAGCAAGTGCCTCCGCTGCATCAAATGGATTTAACACTGCCTCTTCTATCTCAGTTTTCACAGCAGCTGGGCGTTGCTTTGTGACAACTGCTACGGCGTGAGAGAACGCGTTTAGGAGACTAATGCTGTCGCCGATTTTTTCGGCGATGTTACCGGCTCGAACAAGAAGGCCTCCATCTGAATTATGACCTTGCCCCGGTGATCCTTGAGAGCCGCTTCCTCCATCAGGCGCAGCATTCGCATTTTGATTACCAATAATACTTGTTGCGGCATTATTGGATGCGCTTGGATCCGTACTGAGGCATCGACTTCCTGCCGGACAACCACCCAACAATGACAACGCCAACCCACTCGGATCGACCCCATTGATCGGATCATTGCCGACATAGGCATAGAGATTGAACTGGTCCTCGTAGCCGATGGGGTCGGTCTGGAGGAACCGGCCGAGCGTGGGCGAGTAGATGCGGGCCTTGTAGTAATACATGCCCAGCTCGGGCAGCCAGGCCTGGCCGGTGTAGCGGAACCTCCCCTTGCTCGCAATGTCTGCGCCCGAGGCACTGTCGGGGATGCCATACTCGTCATAGCTATTGGTGGCGACCGGAGTGCCCTGGTTGTTGGTGACGGCGACGATCGAGCCGCGCGGATCGGCATGGAGATAGCGGCGGGCGGTGTCCGATACCGCGGCGCCCTCATAGACGATCAAGGGATCATCGGCATCGACATTGGAGCCATGGATACTGAAACAAGTTCAGCACAGGCTGCACGCCGCAGCAAAGTGCCGGCGTTGTTGTACTCGGCGATCATGAGTCCTGAGCCTGTCGAAGGGCCGTCCCTGAAACAAGTTCAGGGCAGGCTTCGGCAAAGCGCTGCGTCCCCAATGTCCCTCCGGTGACCTGATATTCGCCCTCAAGTAGCGTAGCGGTAGGGCAATATAATGCCCTCCCGGTGGGGTCCCCGGCCTTCGCCGGGGCAGGCTGCGCGCAGTTCGGCCTGGAGCGCGCCGGTATAGGCGAGGCTTGCGCAATTGGTATTGCCCGCGCCCTGCACGCGCTTTTCAACGAGGCGTCCTGAGATTGTCGAAGGATCGAATGCGTCTGGGTCATGATCTGGTCGGCGGTGTTGCGGGTGAAATGAGTGCACTGTCACCGAAATCCGTCACCGTAATCCCGTCAGATTTCCTACCCCGCTTCAATTGACTATCCCAACCTCATGCAAGTCCACGTCCCGCCCTTCATGATCCCCCGCGTCGGTGCCTCATCACCCCGCCGCCGAAAGCAGGCTTTTCTTCTTCAGGACAGTGTTCCATGTGTTCCAGGTTGTAGGGTTTGAGGGAGAGAAGCCGGGATGGATTATTCGCAGATCATTCTCGACAAGGCCGATGGCATCGCCACCATCACGCTGAACCGCCCGGAAAAGCTCAATGCCTATACGCGGGCGATGCAGGGCGAAATCTGCGCCGCGATGGACGATATCGATGCTGACGATGCAGTGCGCGCGGTGATCTTCACCGGCGCGGGTGATCGCGCCTTTTGCGCAGGTGCGGACCTGACGCCCGAGGGCGGGGGGCATGTGTTTTCCGATCCGACAGAGGTGGCCGACCTGTCGGACCCCACGGTACGCGATGGCGGCGGCAAGCTGACGCTGCGCCTGTTCCAGTCGAAAAAGCCGCTGATTTCCGCCTGCAACGGGGTGGCGGTGGGAATCGGCGCGACGATGCAGCTGGCGATGGACATACGTCTCGCTTCGGACACGGCCCGCTTTGGCTTCGTCTTTGCCCGGCGCGGGATCGTGCCGGAGGCGTGCTCGAGCTGGTTCCTGCCGCGGATCGTGGGGATCAGCCAGGCGCTCGAATGGTGCTATACCGGTCGCATCTTCGACGCGCATGAGGCGCACGGGGCGGGGCTGGTGCGGTCGGTCCATGCCCCGGGCGAACTGATGCGCGCCGCGCGCGATCTTGCGGGCGAAATTGCGCAGAATACCTCGGCGGTTTCGGTGGCAATGACGCGGGCGATGATGTGGCGGCTTTCCGCCGCCCAGCACCCGATGATGGCGCACCGGATTGACAGCCGCGCGATCTATCGCCTGTCGCGCAGCACGGATGCACGCGAAGGGATTGCCAGCTTCCTCGAAAAGCGTGCGCCCAAGTATCCGGGCCGGGTGTCACGTGATATGCCCGATTTCTATCCCTGGTGGGAGGAACCTGGCTTTGAATGAGGGGAACAGCGCGATGGGCGTGGGTGATGAGGCAACCGGGCGGCTGGCGGATTTCCTGCCCTATCAGCTCTCGATCACCTCGAACGCGGTCAGCAGCCTGATCGCGGGCCGCTACCGCGCGCGGTTCGGCCTCAGGATCACCGAATGGCGGGTGATGGCAGTGCTGGGCGATGTCGGCGCGGCGACGCAGCGCGAACTGGCCGAGGCGACGGTGATGGACAAGGTGGCGGTCAATCGCGCCTGCAAGGTACTGGAGGAGCGCGGGCTGCTGACGCGTCGGCCGCATTCGATCGACGGGCGCTCGCACATGCTCGCGCTGACCGACGAGGGCAAGGCGATCCACGGCGAGGTGATGCCGCTGGCGCGCGAGAGCGAAAAGGAAATCTTCGCCGTTCTCAGCGAGGAGGAGCAGGCGCAGTTCCGCGCCCTGTTGCAACGGCTGTTCGACCAGGCATCACCCAAGGCTGCGAAAAGGCCCGCCATGCGCAAGTAACGAATGGCGGGCCATTGCCCCCATTTGCGGTCGGCTCAATACTGCTTGTTCACGAACGTGTCGGCGATCGAACAGGCCGCCGGCCCAAGG
>PNJY01000175.1 GCA_013822125.1 Erythrobacter sp.
AGGCTGAAGCATGGTATAAGCGTTCTGGAAGTCGACCTCGCAGGTATTGAGCGGTGACGTGGCCGACTGGTTGGCAGTGATGGTTACCGGATCCCACTCGCGGCAGCCTGCTGCCGGATTGAGGTATTCGTACCTGCCAGCACCGGTGGCCGCGCCAGGCGTTGTCACCGGACGAACCAGCGCCACGCCGGGAATATCGATAAAGCCATTGAACGATGCCGGGATGTCACCCAGTTCAGAGGTCACACCGTTCCAGTTGTGGTTGACTAAGCAGCTGCCCGTATCGCCGCAGATGCTTGACCAATCCTGCGTGTTGAAGGGGAAGCCGCGATCACGCGCGAACAGCTCTTCGTTGTTCTGATATTCGGCACTGATGTAGAAGTTGAAACCCTGATCATCGAGGTCGCCATAGCCCCAGGTTGCCGCAAAACGCTGCTCTTCGGCATCGCCTTCTTCGGAAACGCCAAACGAGGCGTCGAGGTGCAGGCCCTGGATTTCCTTCTTCGTGATGATGTTGACCACGCCCGCGATCGCGTCGGCGCCATAGGTCGATGAAGCACCGTCACGCAGAACTTCGACGCGTTCGATGATCGCGTTGGGGATGGTGTTGAGATCGACGAAGTTACGCTGACCATCGTCCGCAAGCGGATAAGGGGCGATGCGCAGACCGTCGGAGATCGACAGAGTTGACTGGACGGTAAGTCCGCGCAGCGCGGGAGCAGTGGCGCCCGAGGCGAAGTTGAAGCCTGTGTTCCAACCCGCAGCGATGGTGCCGGCGTTGTTGGCCGACAGGCGCTGCACTGCGTCAGCAGCGGTGTTAAGGCCGCGCTCTTCAAGCGTCACTGCACTAATTACCGTCACAGGTGAGGCAGTGATGATGTTTTCCCGATTGAGAATCGAGCCGGTGACAACGATGACCGGAGTATCGTCATCGGTCGCATCGGCGCCCTGATCTTCAGTACCGGAGGTCGCCTGCGCAAAGGACGGCGTCGCAATGAGCGCGATGCCGACCGCCGCAGAGCATGCGCCGAGCCTGAGTTGTGCTGAAATCTTCATAAAATTCTCATCCTTGCGAATATGACGATCATGTCGAATGATCGCCAAACATGAGCGCCGGAATGCTCGAAGCCCCTTAAGGGCTTCAATCGCTCCGACCGTTTCAACTGGATGCAATATCCTGCGACATACCATTAAAGGTTCGCGCAATTTCCCCATCCATGTTGGAACGATTATACCAAGGTAGTTGCAATGGAAAGCATACCCGAGCCTGCCATTCAAATCTGATCGACTGTGTAGCGGCAATGCAACACCCTGGTGCCGGGGCGTCTGCCACAGCCCGCATCCTCCCTGCTACACCCCTCCCTCAATCTCGCGGTTGACGCAAACGTAAACCCTGCCTAGGCCGGTGGCATATTGAAACGCGAGAGAGGAGCCGCGCGATGACCACAGCCTATATTGTTGATGCGGTGCGCAGCGCGGGCGGGCGGCGCGGCGGGCGGCTGGCCGGGGTCCACCCGGTCGATCTCGCGGCGGCATCGCTCGACGCGCTTGTCGGGCGCACGGGAATCGATCCAGCCGCAATCGACGATGTCATCATGGGCTGCGTCAGCCAGGGCGGCGAACAGGCGATGCAGGTGGGCCGCAACGCGGTGCTCGCCTCGAAGCTGCTGCCGCAATCGACCCCTGCCGTCACCATCGACCGCCAGTGCGGTTCTTCGCAGCAGGCGATCCAGTTCGCCGCGCAGGCGGTGATGAGCGGGACGCAGGATGTGGTGATCGCGGCGGGCGTCGAGAGTATGAGCCGCGTACCGATGGGCTCGACCGCGATGTTCCACATGAAGGAAGGTCTGGGGAACTACAAGTCACCCGGACTCGAGGCCAAATATCCCGGTGTGCAGTGGTCGCAGTTCATGGGTGCCGAGATGGTCGCGCGCAAGCATGGGCTGACCAGAGACGATCTCGACCGGTTCGCGCTCGCCAGCCATGAAAAGGCGATCGCAGCGACCAAGGCGGGCGCATTCACCGATGAAATCGTGCCGATTGCGATCGAAACCCCCGATGGCCCCCAGATGCACACAGTGGACGAGGGCATACGCTTCGACGCCACGCTCGAGAGCATTGCCTCGGTCAAGCTGCTCAGCCCCGATGGCGTGCACACCGCCGCCACCTCCAGCCAGATCTGCGACGGATCGTCGGCGGCGCTGGTGGTGAGCGGGGAAGCCTTGAAGCGGTATGGCCTCACCCCGATGGCGCGCATTCACAACCTTACCGTTACTGCTGGCGATCCGGTAATCATGCTGGAAGAGCCGCTGTTCGCGACCGACAGGGCGTTGCAGCGCGCCGGGCTGAAAATCGACGATATCGATCTGTTCGAGGTGAACGAGGCGTTTGCCGCGGTTCCGCTGGCCTGGCTCAGGCATACCGGAGCTGACCCAAGCAGGCTCAACGTCAACGGCGGCGCGATCGCGCTCGGCCATCCGCTCGGCGCTTCGGGGGCCAAACTGATGGCGACGCTGCTCCACGCACTCAAGGCGCGCGGCAAGAAATACGGGCTTCAGACGATGTGCGAAGGCGGCGGCGTCGCCAATGTGACGATTGTGGAGATGCTTTAAGACCGTACGAGCCCCAGCGAAGGCTGGGGCATCCCAATAAACCGAAAGAGGTCCCAGCCTGCGCTGGGACTCACGCCTGAGAGGAAGATCAATGCAAGTAGGACCAAACACCCCGGCAATCGTCACTGGCGGCGCATCGGGCCTGGGTGAAGCGACGGCGCGCGCTCTGGCTGCCAAGGGCGCCAAGGTGGCGATTTTCGATCTGCAGGAAGAAAAGGGCAAGAAGGTTGCCGAGGAAATCGGCGGCATTTTCTGCGAGGTCAATGTGACCAATGATGAGAGCGTAGATGCCGGTTTTGCCAAGGCGCGCGCGGCGCACGGGCAGGAACGCATCCTGGTCAATTGCGCGGGCACGGGCAATGCGATCAAGACCGCCAGCCGCGACCGGCAGACCGGCGAGATCCGGCATTTCCCGCTCGAAGCCTTCAATTTCATCATTCAGATCAATCTGGTCGGCACCTTCCGCTGCATCGCCAAATCGGCGGCGGGGATGATGAGCCTCGACCCGCTGAACGAGGATGGCGAGCGCGGCGCGATCGTCAACACCGCCAGCGTTGCGGGCGAGGATGGCCAGATTGGGCAGGCCGCCTATTCGGCGTCGAAAGGCGGGGTGATCGGCATGACGCTGCCGATCGCGCGCGACCTGATGGGCGAGGGCATCCGCGTCAACACCATCCTGCCGGGTATCTTCAACACTCCGCTGATGAACGCCGCCCCGCCGCAGGTGAAGGAAGCGCTGGCGGCGTCGGTGCCGTTCCCCAAGCGGCTGGGCAATGCGCCCGAATATGCGCATCTGGCGATGACCATGATCGAGAACGGTTACTTCAACGGCGAGGACGTGCGGCTCGACGGTGCGATCCGTATGGCCCCGCGGTAGGGTTCGGGGCGCAGTTAAGCTCCCCTCCTGCTTGCGGCAGGTATACTGTCACCGGATTGTCCATGGGGAGGATGAACTGGCGCTTCGGCGCAACCGTCATCATCGGTGTGTTCATAGTGTTCGGTGCGGGCTCGATCGTGGCCGGAATCCAGGGTGTGGCGGGCTAGCGCCGTGGCGCTCGCGCCAGCCCAATCGCTGTTCGAGCCGCAGGGAAGCTCG
>PNJY01000176.1 GCA_013822125.1 Erythrobacter sp.
CGATGAGGAAGTCCTTAAAGCCATCATCGCCCATGGAGTAAAACCCGCTACGCAGTAAACCGAATCGTCTCGCGTCTTTACAACTTAATCGAACCTATCCGTACACTAAAACCCCTCAGCAACTATGGACTTATTGACCAGCGAAACCCGGCTATACCGGCTGAGCTTACCCGACAGTAGCGAAACGCCCGCTTCCGGCCCTGATCCTCTGGCGGTGGAAGCTTTTGCTGCTTTCGAAGCCGTTAACGGCTTGAGCTACCGGGATGTCTTCATCTTGTCCCCCGATGCCACGCTAGACCTGGACAGCTGGTTAAACCAAAGCGCCCGGCTGCAAATCCGCCTGGCCGACGGCACCTACACCACCTTCAGCGGGTTAGTCATTGCCGCCGAGCTGTTAGGCTCCGAAGGTGGCCTCGCACGCTATGGGTTGAGGCTGGCCGCCTGGCTGTGGCGGCTCACCTTGAACCTCACCAGCCGGGTGTGGCAGGAACAACCCGTGCCAGCCATCATCGACGACGTCTTGTCGGGTTATCCGGACGGCGCTTGGCAGTGGAGCCCGGAAGTAGCCGGGTTTATGGCCGATGCGCGGCCGCGCAGTTACTGCGTGCAATACCGGGAATCGGACTACCTTTTCGTCTGCCGGCTGCTCGCTGAAGAAGGTTTGAATTGGCGCTTTGAAGAAGCGGAGGAGGCCCCGCTACGCCACCGCTTGGTCATCTTTGCCGACAGCGCCAACCCCGATGCGATACCGGAAGACCGCACCAGCCACAGTGCGCTAGGCGGGCCGGGCATCCGTTTCCAAGGCGGCCGGGCGCAAGAGTCGCAAGACAGCATCCAAGCCCTGTCCGCCCAGCGCCGGCTCAACGCCGCGCTCACCACCGTGCTCAGTTATGACTACAAAGCCAAACAAGCCGTCACCGCCTCCGCGCCCAGCCTCCACGCGGTTGGCGGCGCCCAGGCGCCGGTGCTGGAAAGCTACGACGTGCCCGGCGCTTACGCCTATGCCGACCTTGACGAAGCCCGCCGTTACGCCGGTCTGCACCAGGCCGCGCGGGAAGCGCGCAACCAACGCTGGCAGGCCCGGTCCACGCTACGCAGCCTGCGCCCCGGCACGCGTTTCGGGCTAACCCAAAGCCCGCTGGCGGGCGGCCAAGACGATGGTCAGCCGTTTTTAGTGCTGGCGGTAGCCGCTGTCGGCATCAACAACCTACCTAGGCTGGCGCAAACTGCCGACACCGCCTTACTGGCAGCCTTGCCGGCATTGCTGCAGGAACGCTTAGCGGCGTTGGCCGCGTTGGCCGCGGATGACGGCAGCGAAGTGCTGATCGAGCCGGCGCACAGCGACTGGCCGGCGCTGTGTGCCCGCGCCGCCGAACTGGGCTATGCCAATCAGTTCAGCGCCATCCGCGCCGAAGTGCCGTGGCGGCCCCTGCAAGCCGGCTTGCCGCTGCACAATGCCAAGCCTACCGCCTTGGGCAGCCAGACCGCCATCGTAGTCGGCGCCCACGGCGAAACCTATGCTGCCGGCGCCGATGAAAGCTATGCCGACCGCCTGGGCCGGGTCAGGATTAAATTCCCCTGGCAACACAACACCGCCGCCTGCTGGGTGCGGGTGGCCCAGCGCAGTGCCGGCGGCGGCATGGGCAGCCAGTTTCTGCCACGTATCGGCCAGGAAGTGCACGTGCAGTTTCTGGAAGGCGACATCGACCGCCCGCTGATTACCGGGGCATTGTTCAACGGCCAGGGCGAAGGCGGCGTGATGCCGACACCGGGTGGTCAGGTACAAGGGACCACCGATGCCACCGTGTTCAACCCGGCCCACGACCACCAGACCAGCGGCCAAGGCAACCTTGCCGGCGGCCACAGCCCGGTGTGGCACGGCGCCTCTAGTAGCAGCGACGGCCACCGCAATGCCGCCGCGCAATGGGGCATCCGCAGTAAAGAATTCGGCGGCTCGGGTTACAACCAATTGTTGTTCGACGATAGCGACCACCAAGGCCGGGTACAGCTTAAAACCACCCAAGCCGCCACCGAACTCAACCTGGGCCATCTGCGCCACACCGCCGATAACTTCCGCGGCAGTTTCCGTGGCCTGGGCGCGGAATTGCGCACCGATGCCTACGGCGCCTTGCGGGCCGGTGCCGGCTGGCTGGTGAGCAGTTTCCCTATCGAGCACAGCGCCAGCCGGCGTGACCCGGCTGGCGACAATGCCCCCGGCATGGCCCACCTCAAACACCTGACCCAACTGGCGGCCACCTTCAACCAAGCCGCTACCTTGCATCAAACCGTGCCCTTGGCCGTGCATCGGGGCACCACCGGCGCCGGGCACAGCTTGCTCAGCGCCGACAGTGCACCGCAAGCCCCGCTCGCCGCCCAACTCACCGCCGTCTCCGGCATGGCCGATAGCCAAAGCCTTGCGGCCGCACAAGCCGACGCCCAAAGTAAAACCACCCAAGCCAGCCACACCAAAGTCCCGCACAGCACCGACCCACTCATCGCCCTCACCGCCCAGGGCGGCTTGACCCTCACCGCCGCCCACAGCCTGCAACTGGCCAACGGCGAGGCCATCACCCTGGCCAGCGGGCACGACAGCCAGTTCATCACCGGCGGCCCATGGCGGCTCAACACCGGCCAAGCCATCGGTATCTTAGCCGGCGCGACCGCCCCCGGCCCAAACCAACTGGGCCTGCAAGTCATCGCCGCCCAAGACCCCATCAAACTCCAAGCCCACAACGGCACCCTGGCCGTCCAAGCCCAACACGCGCTCACCCTCACCAGCAGCCACGCCCACAGCGACTGGGCCGCCGCCCAAGGCATCAGCATCAGCACCGCCGCCGGCGCCAATATCACCATCGACAACGGCAACATCACCGTGCAGTGTCCGGGCAAGCTTACTATTCAGGCCGGGAAGAAGAGCTTTATCGGGCCGGGGCGGGTGGCTTTTAACTTTCCAGCCATGCCGCGTTCCACCCCGCCGGGGAATTGGATTTCCACCCAATTGCTAGACCTGGACAGCCTTGATTACAACGTTAGCGGCATGCCGTATGAAATTCATTTTAACGACGGCAGCTTGCAAACAGGGCTACTTGATGCGACCGGGAAAAGCCAAAAGCACCTGGATGTTTCACACAGCGGTGTTAAAAAAATAGTCTACCAAGCCAGGCCGGCCCTGCCCGAGCACGTTGCTCCCGGACATAAATTAATAGACTTCTGAATTGACTCACTTTTTCGATCCTAACCTTGAACTATGAGCGGACCATCTATCAACACCACGCCTTTGCGTGATGCATTAGCCTGGGTTACCCAGGAACCCCATAAAACCGTCGACGATGAGCCGGGTCTATGGCAGTGGTTTTGGGAGGCAATACAAGGCGATTTCAACGATAACCGCAGTATCGGTCAAGTCGCCATGGACACGGCGGTTTCCATGATTCCTTTGGTTGACCAGCTGTGCGACATCCGCGACTTGATCGCCAATTGCCGTAAGCTGTCGAATGACGCCACCGATAAAGCCGCTTGGTTTTCCTTGGCGTTGACCTTGATCGGCCTATTCCCGACTTTAGGATCGCTGGTTAAAGGCGTGCTGAAAATATTCTTCTTGTTTGCCCGCAAACAGGCGCTCAAAGGCA
>PNJY01000177.1 GCA_013822125.1 Erythrobacter sp.
CCGGCCCGAAAATGCCGTGATCGTGGTGGCGGGCGATGCCGATCCGCGCCTGATGGCAGCGCTGGTCGAACGCTATTTCGGCGACTGGAAGGGCAAGGGCAAGCCGGCTCCCGCGCCTGATTTCGGCGATCCTAAGGCACCGCAGGGCGCGGACCCGGCCAATCCGCTTGGGGAGTTGGGTGTCGTCGTAGAACCCGACATGCCACGATCGGTCACCTATGCGGTGCTGCGCCCGTGGCGACCGGTGCAGGACACCATCGTCTATAACGAGGGGCTGCTGCTCGATGCGGTGGCACAGGCGATCATCAACCGGCGGCTCGAGGCGCGCGCGCGCGCAGGGGGCAGCTATCTATATGCCCAGGTCCAGCAGGACGACGTTTCGCGCTCGACCGATGCGACCTTCGTCAGCTTTGCCCCGCTTTCCGGCGACTGGCAGACCGCGCTCGCCGATGTCAGGGCGGTGATTGCCGATGCTTTGGCGCATCCGCCGACGCAGGAGGAAATCGACCGTGAGCTGGCCGAATTCGAGATCGCCTTTGCCAGCGAGGTCGAGCAGGCGAGCGTGCAGGCGGGCGCGAAACTGGCAGATACCGTGATCGGCGCGGTCGATATCCGCGAAACGGTGGCCGCGCCGCAAGTGGTGCTCGACGTGTTCCAGGGGATGCGCGCTCGCTTCAATCCTGAAGAGGTACAGAGCCACACCCGCGCGCTGTTTGTGGGCGAGGTGATCCGCGCGGTTCTGGTGACTCCCGACGCCGCCAATGCCAGCACTGAAGCACTGCGGCTGGCGCTGGCCGCCGATGCGCAGCCCGATGCCTCGTCGAGGCTCGCGGCTGCGGCGATCTCGTTCGACGAGCTGCCCGCAATCGGCGCGCCCGGCACGGTGGTTTCGCAGGCGCCGGTCGGACTGCTCGAGATCGAGCAGGTCGAACTCTCGAACGGCACCAGGGCGATCCTGTGGGCCAACGACGCAGAGCCGGGGCGCGTGACGGTAAAGGTCCGTTTCGGCGCCGGATATCGCGCATTCCAGGCGCAGGATGCGCCTTATGTCGTGCTGGGAGAAATGGCGCTGGTCGGGTCGGGCCTGGGCGAGCTGGGGCAGGAAGAGCTCGATCGGCTCTCAACCGGGCGCAAGCTGGGCTTCGACTTCGCGATCGAAGATGCGGTGTTCACATTCGCCGCGCAGACGCGCGCCGAGGACGTGGCCGATCAGCTCTATCTGTTCGCCGCCAAGCTGGGCATGCCGCGCTGGGATGCCAATCCCGTGCTGCGGGCCAAGGCGGCGGCCAAGCTCGCCTACGATACGTTTGAAACCAGCCCCGGCGGTGTACTCAACCGCGATCTCGAATTTCTGCTCAAGGACCGCGATGGTCGCTTTGCCACACCTCTACCGGCGGCGATGGATGCGGTGACGCCAGAAGGTTTTCGCGAGGTGTGGGAACCATTGTTGCAGCAAGGACCGATCGAGGTGCTGATCTTCGGCGAGTTCGATCGCGACGCAACGGTGGAGGCGCTGAGGCGGACCTTCGGCGCGCTTCCCGATCGCACCCCGCTGCCCGCGGCGGTGGCGACCCGGCTGCCGCACTTCCCTGAGGCCAATGGCACGGTCGAACTTCTCACCCATCGCGGCGATGCCAACCAGGCGGCAGCGGTCGTCGCCTGGCCCAGCGGCGGCGGCGTTGAGGGGCTGCGCGAATCGCGCCAGCTCGAGATACTCACGCAGGTGTTCAACAACCGGCTGATGGATGCGCTGCGCGAACGCGCCGGGGCCAGCTATGCCCCGCAGGTAGTGTCCGAATGGCCGACCGATCTCCCCACTGGCGGGACGATCATGGCCTTTGCCCAGTTGCAGCCGCGCGACGTGCCGGCGTTCTTTGCGGCAGCAGGACGCATAGCCGACGAGCTGGCAACTACGCCGCCAAGCGAGGATGAACTGGCCCGGGTGACCGAACCGCTGCGCCAGCTGGTTAGCCGCGCTTCAACCGGTAACGGCTTCTGGCTCTATCAGCTCGAAGGGGCGAGCAACGACCGGCGCCGGTTCGATCTGGTGCGCACGCTGCTGGGCGATTATTCGCAGACCACGCCGGAAATCATGTTGACGCTGGCCCGGCGCTATTTCGGTGCGCGGCCCGGCTGGAAGCTGGCAGTGATCCCCGAAGGCCAGGCGTTGGCACAGGCTGCCGCGTCGTCCCAGGCACCGGCGAAGGGTCCGCTGAAGGCCCCGGTGCAGTCCGGGCGGGCCGCAGACAGGCCGGTTGCGGCGGGCGAAGTCATGGGCCGATAAAGCCGAAGTTTGGGCGAACAGGTGAAATATTGTAACTGTGAAAGGCGCGCGCGTTTTGCATTTCTGCCAAGCAACGTGTAACGGCGCGCTCCTGTTACAAGGAATCGGGAGCCGAAGTGGCGCACAAGTGGAATCCTGAAAGCTGGAAGGCCTGCGAAGCGCGGCACCTGCCGCATTACGAGGATCCTGACGAGCTGGCAGCAGCCGTAGGCACGCTCGCCAACTATCCGCCGCTGGTGTTCGCGGGTGAGGCGCGTGCGCTCAAGGCCGATCTGGCCGAAGTTGCGGCGGGCCATGCGTTTCTGCTGCAAGGTGGCGATTGTGCCGAAAGCTTCGCCGAATTCCACCCCAACAATATCCGCGATACCTTTCGCGTGCTGCTGCAAATGGCGGTAGTGCTGACGTTCGCCAGCAAACGCCCTGTGGTCAAGGTCGGGCGCATGGCCGGCCAGTTCGCCAAGCCGCGTTCATCACCCACCGAAACGCAGGGCGATGTCACGCTGCCCAGTTATCTGGGCGACAACATCAACGGCATCGAATTTGATCCGGTTGCCCGGCGCAACGATCCTGCGCGCATGGTCAAGGCCTATTCGCAGGCTGCCGCCACGCTCAACCTGCTGCGCGCCTTTGCGGGTGGCGGCTATGCCAACCTCAGGCAGGTGCACCAGTGGACGCTCGATTTCATGGGGCGCACTCCCTGGGCCGACAAGTTCGCCGAAACCGCCGACCGGATCGGCGAGGCGCTCGATTTCATGGAGGCGTGCGGTATCGATCCCGCCACCGTGCCGCAGCTCAAGGGCACCAGCTTTTACACCAGCCACGAAGCTCTGCTGCTGCCGTACGAACAGGCGCTGACGCGGCAGGACTCGCTGACCGGCGACTGGTATGCGACCAGCGCGCACATGGTGTGGATCGGCGATCGCACCCGCTTCGATGGCTCGGCGCATGTCGAATTCGCGCGCGGCATCGGCAATCCGCTGGGCATGAAATGCGGGCCAAGCCTTGAGCCCGATGCGATGTTGCGGCTGCTCGACACGCTCAATCCCGCGCGCGAGCCGGGGCGGATCACGCTCATCAGCCGTTTCGGGCACGACAAGGTCGAAGCCGGGCTTCCCGCGCTGGTCCGTGCCGCGAAGCGCGAAGGCCACCCGGTGGTGTGGAGCTGCGATCCGATGCACGGCAACGTCATCAAGGCCGACAGCGGCTACAAAACGCGGCCGTTCGACCGTATTCTGGGCGAGGTGAAGGGCTTCTTCGCGGTCCACCGGGCGGAAGGCACGCATGCCGGCGGCATCCATATCGAGATGACC
>PNJY01000178.1 GCA_013822125.1 Erythrobacter sp.
GGGGCCGGAGGGGGATCATATCTACCTCCACCTCAATCACATCCCCGCCGAAACGCTGGCCCAGCGCCTGCCGGGCATCACCGAGAGCGGGAAGATCTTCGCCGGGGTCGACCTCACCCGCCAGCCGCTGCCCGTCACTCCGACGGTGCATTACAACATGGGCGGCATTCCCTGTAACTATCACGGGCAGGTCGTGACGCTGGGGCCGGACGGCAATCCCGACACCGTCATCCCCGGCCTCTATGCCGTGGGCGAGGCGGCCTGCGTGTCGGTGCACGGGGCGAACCGCCTCGGCTCCAACTCGCTGATTGACCTCGTGGTGTTTGGCCGCGCGACCGGCCACCACCTGCGCGACAACCTCAAGCCCAACGCCAAGCAGGCCGAGCTTCCCGCCGACAGCGCGGACTTCGCGCTGACCCGGCTCGATCACTTCCGCTATGCGCAGGGCGGCTCGCCCACCGCGCAGATCCGCGCGGAGATGCAGAAGGCGATGCAGAAGCACTGCGCCGTGTTCCGCGACCAGAAGCTGATGGATGAAGGCGTCGCCAAGCTCGCCGAGCAGAACAAGCGGATGGAGGACATCCACGTCACCGACAAGTCGCTGATCTGGAACTCTGACCTGATCGAGACGCTCGAGCTCGACAATCTCATGGCGCAGGCCAACGTGACCATCGCGTCGGCCGCCAACCGCAAGGAAAGCCGCGGCGCCCACGCGCACGAGGACTACCCCGAGCGCAACGACAAGGAATGGATGAAGCACACCATCGCCTGGTTCGACGGCTGGGGCGGTCGCGGCAGCAACATCCGGATCGATTACCGTCCGGTCCACGAATATACGCTGACGGATGATATCAAGTATATCGAGCCCAAGGCGCGGGTGTATTGATTTGAGGGGCACAGATGCCCAAAATCGGGATTGAGGAGATTAAGGCTGCATACTCCCTTGCGACGAAGGTCGCGAGGGGTAAGCTCACGGATGCCGAAGCTGCCGCGCAGCTAAACGAAGACTACGGGATGAATTACTCATCCGCTTGGGCCTACCTTCGGAAGCGCCGGCAATTGCTCGCTGGCGAAAGATACACCAGGACCATGAATATACAGGCTACTAAGTATTTTTTGGAGCAGATTTACAACGATGAAGGAGAGATCGGTCTCCGAAATGCTCTGAAATCTGTGAAGATGCATGCCGCCTACTATGAGCAGCAGGGTAAGTCAGCATTGCCGACAATATCGGCACTAGTAAAAAAATTCGAAAAACTTTTGAGTTCAGCGAGATCGATTGATGATCGTCTGGATTGGGACATGAAGGTTCTCCAATCCTATCGACTGAGCGTGGAAAAGCGAAAGAAGAAACTGCCGCCAAAGGGACACAAGCCTTCAAAGGGTACCGTGACGACGGAACAGTTCGTCCGTAATCCAGATGTGGTGGCAGCTCGCCTCCACCATGCTTCAGGTATTTGCGATGACTGCAAAGAGCCCGCACCATTCATCCGCAAATCAAACGGACTACCGTTCCTTGAGGTGCATCACATAGTGACACTTGCAAATGGCGGGGATGACACGTTCGAAAACACGGTTGCACTTTGTCCAAATTGCCACCGTCGTCGCCACTTCGGTTGATACGTGATGGCGCATAAATTTGTCAGTATTCGTGCCTGAGGCGGCTCCGGCGCTGCGCGCTGCGATCATCGGGGGCTATGGCAATTTCGGCACTCATGTTGCGCGCAGCCTTGCGGGTGATCCCGCCATCCAGCTGATCATCGCAGGGCGCTCGCTGGCAAAGGCCAAGGCAGCGGCAGCGGCGCTCGATGCAGCCAACCCCGCCGAGGCAGGCGCCTACGACCTCGCCGGGCCGCCCAAGGCGCTGGCGGCGCTGCGGCCCGATCTCGTCATCAACATGGTCGGGCCCTACAACGGCCAGAGCTACGCCGTCGCCGAGGCCGCCATCGCCTGCGGGGCGCATTATTGCGACATTGCCGATGCGCGGGAGTTCGTCACCGGGATTGGCCGCCTCGACGAGAAGGCCAAGGCGGCGGGGGTCGCGGTGATTGCCGGAGCGAGTTCGATCCCCGCGCTGACCGCCGCCTATGCCGACGCGGTGCGTGAGGAAATGCACACGATCCACACTCTCGATTACGGCATCAGCGGCGCGGAGCAATCCAATGCTGGCGCGGGGACGGTGGCGGCGGTGCTGTCCTTCGTCGGCCAGCGCTTCACGCAACTGATCGGCGGGCGCATGACCGAGGTTACCGGCTGGGGCGACCAGCGCCGCGTTCTCATTCCCGGCATCGGCGCGCGCTGGTTCGGGCGGGCCAATGCGCCCGATCTCGACCTCTTCGCGGCGCGCTATCCGGGCATTCAAGATCACGCCTTCTGGGCTGGCCACGCGATCCTGCCCATGCATTTCGCCACTGCGCTGATGGGTTGGCTGACCCGTCTCGGCCTGCTCCCCCGGCTCGACCGCTTCGCGCCGCAACTCGTCCGCATCGCGCGATTGTTCGACGGACTCGGCACCGGCACCAGCGGGTTCTTCATGACCATCGAAGGCGAGGGCCCGGACGGCGAGCCGCTCACCCGCCGCCACTGGATCGTCGCGCGATCGGGCCACGGGCCCTACATCCCCTGCATCCCCGTCATCCTGATCGCCCGGACGATGGCAGCAGGCCGCCGCTATGATCCCGGCGCGCGGCCCTGCCTCGGGATCGTCAGCCTCGCCGAATTCCGCGCGGCCTTCGCCGCGTTCGATGTTACAGAGACCTCGGCATGATCGAACCGGAACTCCCCGATTGGGGCGACAAGCGACCGCTGTTCATCTTCGACCATGTCTGCGTGCTGTGCTCGGGCGGGGTCAGCTTCATCATGAAGCACGACAAGGCGGCGCGGATCGCCTTCACCCCGGCGCAAGGCGCGCTCGGCCAATCGCTGTGCGACCATTTCGGGATCGACTGGAACGCGACCTACGTCTTCGTCCGCGACGGCCGCGCCTACACCAAGAGCGACGGCTATTTCGAAGTCGCGCGGGTGCTGGGCGGATGGTGGCGCCTCACCCTCGTGTTCCGCATCATTCCGCGCCCGCTGCGCGACTGGATCTACGACCGCGTCGCGCTCAACCGCTATCGCTGGTTCGGCACAACCGCCGAGGCCTGCCAGCTGCTGACGCCCGAGCAGCGTGCGCGGTTGATCTGAGGGCGCGTCACAGAATTTGATCGACGTTCGTGCCCTTGTGCAACACCCGAACGATCTCGATCCGGTCTTCGCAAACGACGTAGAATATGAAATGCTCGACACTGGCGACTTTGCGGAATTGGCCGCGGCGGGAGTTGTGCGACGGGAACCGGTTGGGAAACTCCGACAGGCTCGACGCAACGACCCGCAATTGCCGAAGGTAATGCCGCGCTTTGGCCGGCCCCCATTCCTGTTTCGTGTAGATGGCGATGGCGTTCAGGTCGGCTCGCGCTGAGGCGCGATACTCAATCCGCATCGGCATCTTCGCCGAAATGCTCACGCATGAAGTCGTCCCAATTGAACGTCTCATCCACCGGGCTCGCGAGACCCTCGGCCAACGCGGCATCGAGCGCTTC
>PNJY01000179.1 GCA_013822125.1 Erythrobacter sp.
TTGCGGCACTTATGCTGCCGACAGCCGACGGTAGGTGAAAATTATTCAAGGTCGGAAGCCCGGTAGTGAGTCAGTTCGACAAAAAGCTGATGTCGCTCTGGATGGGCTGGGGCAAGCGGCTGCTGCCGTTTGCCGATGCGGCCAGTGATGATCTGCCGCTGTCTCGCCTGCTCAGGCTTTCACTCATCCAGTTTTCGGTCGGAATATCGCTGACCCTTCTGGTCGGCACGCTCAACCGCGTGATGATCGTCGAGCTTGAAGTGCCCTCGACGATTGTCGGCGTAATGCTCGCCCTCCCGCTGTTGGTTGCCCCGTTTCGTGCGCTCATCGGCTTCCGTTCCGACACGCATCGTTCGGCGCTGGGCTGGCGCCGGGTGCCGTTCATCTTTCGTGGCACCATGATCCAGTTCGGCGGTCTGGCGCTGATGCCCTTTGCTCTGCTGGTGCTCGGCGGTGCGCTGCAATCGGCGGCCTGGCCTGCATGGATCGGCCAGATCAGCGCGGCAGTGGCAATCCTGCTGGTCGGCGCGGGCGTCCATATCACGCAGACGGCCGGCCTTGCCCTTGCCACCGATCTGGCGCGCGAGGACCAGCAGGCCAATGTTGTCGGGCTGATGTATGTCAGCTTGCTGCTGGGATCGATCGTCTCCGCGCTGGCGTTCGGCGCCTTTCTCACCGATTTCACCCCGGGGCGGCTGATCCAGGTGATCCAGGGGTGCGCCGTGGTCACCGTGTTCCTGAACCTTTTCGCCACATGGAAGCAGGAGGCACTCAATTCGAGCCCGCCGCCGACCGATCCGGCGGCCATGGCCGGGACGTTCCGCCAAAGCTGGGACAGCTTCATCGCCCAGCGTCAGGCGCTGCGCCGCCTGATCGTGATCGGGATCGGGACGCTGGCCTTCACCATGTCGGATGTGCTGCTTGAGCCCTATGGCGGTCAGGCGCTCGGCCTCGGGGTGGGCATGACAACGCGGCTGACCGCGATTCTGGCGGGGGGCAGCCTGGTGGGCTTCACGATCGCATCGCAGATCCTCAGCCGCGGCAGCGATCCGGTCAGGCTGGCGGGGGCAGGCGCACTGATGGGCCTGCCCGGCTTTGCGATGATCATTGTCGCAGCGCCGATCCAGTCGGTCTCGCTGTTTGCGGTTGGCGTCCTGATGATCGGATGCGGTGCCGGCCTGTTCGGCCACGGCACGCTGACCGCCACGATGCGCGATGCGCCCAAGCAGCAGGTCGGCATGGCGCTGGGGGCATGGGGCGCGGTTCAGGCAACCGCGGCCGGAGCAGGCTCGGCGATTGGCGGCGTGGTGCGCGACCTCGCCCGCGGGCTTGTGATCATGGAAGGATGGCCCCCGGCGATCTCCGGCTATGTTCTGGTCTACGCGCTGGAACTGGTCCTGCTGGCGGCGGCGCTGATCATCATGTTGCCGCTGCTGCAGCGCGCGCAGGAACCGGCTGGGCTGCGGCCGCGCGTCTGAGCAATTTCCGCCAAGGCGCCTGCGGGTGCGGCGGTTGCGCGTTTTCTTGTCGGCTTCCGCTTCCGGCTGAACGCGCGTCTGCGGCACATAAGGAAAGACCCGGCGCTTGCGGGCCGGGTCTTCCGTATTGGGTAGTCCACACCGTCTTTGCGGGCTGGGTGGAACGTGCAAGCCTCAGGCCCTGCGGACCTGTTGTGCCTTATGGAGCCGGCGCTGCAGCAGCCTCGGCAGTAACAGCGGCACCCTGCCAGAAATCGGCAAACCACGTCGTGTTGCTGAGAATGGAGTAATGGACCGCGAGCGACGCCAGCACCAGAACCAGGAACATGATCGGAATGATCACGTTCGGGCTGACATAGAGGAAAATCCGACCTTCTTTCATCGTCTGGCCTCCCTTACTTGAGCCACGGCGTCAAAATGAACACCAGCACGTGAGCGGCGACGGCGATGGCGAAGTAGATCCGCGTCCCCCATTTCAGCCCGTCGTTGATTTCCAGGGCCTGCGCTTCCGTCAGCCCGGTGGGGTAAACCTTTGTGTCATCACCTGTCATTTGGCGAACCTCCTTGATCGGTTATGGCATTCGCGGAAACTCGGTAATGACCCCAGCCTTGTTCCCTTGGGATGCAATTAGCGTGGATATGGCATTCTCCATGAACCGCATCAGGACATAGCGAATACGGCCATAGGCATTGAGTCGCCAGAGCGGCCTAATGCAGCTTGAATGTTGCATTTTACGAGACAAACGTCAACGCTGTTGAACATATTGCAATGTCAAGAAAAATGGTCACCGATCATGCCTTCCCAAGGGGTGCTGGTCGATAGGGTGGTGGTCTTACGGGACGACCGGGAGTGGACGAGCGCCTGTCGGCCCGCGGCGTCAAATGAAGGCAGGCGGAGATGTCGGGATGATGGGCGATGCAGAATCGAGGTGGGGGTGCGAGAAAAATTTGGGCTTGCACTCAACCTCTGTTAGAACCGTGCCGGGATCGGCAACAATAGGCTCCTGACCGGAGCGAGGAAGGTCCATATGTCCAATGAAGCTCCTGCCGTCGACTGGGCGGATGACGTCAAGCGGTATGTTCCCGATGCCGATAGCAGCGCGATCGCCGGGATTTTGCACCATTCTATGGTCGCGCTCAAAACCCGCGAAGCGTCGCTCGTGTCGTTCGGCAATCCGGCCGATACGCGCCGCGTGCGCGAAGGTTTCTGCAAGAAGACGCTCGGCCTGACCGATCCCGACGCCGTGCTCGACTCCGCCATCGCCGCAGTTGGCGAGCGGATGAGCGACTCCACCTCGCCCCACCGGGTCACGGCATATTACCTTCTTGCCGACCAATTCGACAGACTGGGACAGTTCCGCGAAGGGCCGAAGTCATCGGCCGAAGCGGCCCGGTCCCTGGCGCCATGGACGGCGACCATGTTTGACGGCCCCCCTCCGGGCACGGCCATCGGCGGCCCCAGCACCGATCTCACGTTTGCCACCTTGGTTGGTCTGAGCGGCGGGGTGCTGGCGATGCTTGCAGCGATTGTAAGTCAGGCTGGTCGCTGACGCATTGATCGCAATTCGTCGTCGGCACCGACAGCGGTCGCAACGGCAGAACGGCCGAAACGACCGCTCCTGACCGCGCGGCCCTCCCCCTACTCCGCCGCCTGCCGCTGCTCAGCTGCGAAAATCGCCACCAGATCATCGTCGCTCGCGTCCACCAGCCGCTTCACCCACTGGTGGAAGACCTGCCCGCCCTTTTCGTTGCGGCCGAACAGCACCTCTTTCATCAGGCCTGACGCGAGCGCCTGTTGCTGCCGCTTGCCGGTGGCGTAGTCCTCGTCGCGCACCACGACCTCGAGGAAATTGAACTGGTCGTGGGCGGCCTGGACTTGCTCCGGGGTCTCGGGCTGGTTCTCCATGACGTAGAACTGGGTGGTGTAGCTCTCGCCCACCGCCGCGCCCGGGAACAGCTGGCTGATCATCGCCCCGCGCTGCCCGCCGCCATAGAAGCTGGCGATCGAGATGTGCGGGAAGATCGTCCACACGCCTTGCACCAGCACTTCCTGCGGCAGCTCGTCATCGGCCATCGCTTCCAGATC
>PNJY01000180.1 GCA_013822125.1 Erythrobacter sp.
GGGCGAGGCCAAGTGGGCCGAGCGGATGGGCAAGCTGCGCAAGATCATCCTCACGCCCTCCATGATCATCGTCTGGGTGCTGGGGCTGTCGATGGCCATTGGGCACAATCTTTTCAGTCAAGGTTGGCTTCATGCAAAGCTCGCCCTGGTTTTGGTCTTGACCGGCTATCACGGCTGGCTGGTCGGGCAGACCAAGAAAATGGCACGCGGCGAGCGCCCACTTTCGGAAAAGACTCTGCGCATGATCGGCGAAGTGCCGGGGATCCTCCTTATCCTCATTGTCTTGCTGGTAATTTTCCAGCCCTTCTAAGCCGGGGCGGCTGCGCAATCGCCGATTGACCTTGCGCGGCCGCGCCCCTATTTCCTGACCACCTATCCGGTACCGGAGCGCCAACCCGCTCCCGCAAGGTCTGCTTTCTCCAAGCCCAGCCCCGTTCATCAGGGGCACCGCCCGCCAAGGGCGGCACTGACCCACCGGCCACTTCAAGACTTTCGGAACACACCACAAATGCATCTCAAAGACCTCAAGCGAAAGACCCCGGCCGAACTGGTCGCGATGGCGGAGGAACTGGGCGTCGAGGGCGCCTCGACCATGCGGCGGCAGGATCTGCTCTTCTCGATCCTGCGCGAGCTCGCCGAGGATGAGGAATATGAAGAGAAGATCATGGGGATCGGCACCATCGAGGTGCTGCAGGACGGCTTTGGCTTCCTGCGCAGCCCCGAGGCGAACTACCTCGCCGGGCCGGACGACATCTACGTTTCGCCCAATCAGGTCCGCCGCTGGGGCCTGCGCACCGGCGACACCGTCGAAGGCGAGATCCGCGCACCCCGTGATGGCGAACGCTATTTCGCGCTGACCAGCCTCGCCAAGGTCAATTTCGACGATCCCGACGCGGTCCGCCTGCGCACCAATTTCGACAACCTCACCCCGCTCTATCCCGATCAGAAGCTGAGCCTCGACAGCCTCGATCCGACGGTCAAGGACAAGAGCGCGCGGGTGATCGACATCATCGCCCCGCAGGGCAAGGGCCAGCGCGCGCTGATCGTCGCTCCGCCGCGCACGGGTAAGACGGTTCTCCTCCAGAACATCGCCAAGGCGATCACCGACAACCACCCCGAGGTGTTCCTGATCGTCCTGCTGGTCGACGAGCGCCCCGAGGAAGTCACCGACATGCAGCGCAGCGTGAAGGGCGAGGTGATCTCCTCGACCTTCGACGAGCCTGCTGGCCGCCACGTGCAGGTTGCCGAGATGGTGATCGAGAAGGCCAAGCGCCTGGTCGAACACAAGCATGACGTCGTCATCCTGCTCGATTCGATCACCCGTCTGGGCCGCGCCTACAACACCGTGGTGCCCTCCTCGGGCAAGGTGCTGACCGGGGGTGTGGATGCCAACGCGCTCCAGCGTCCCAAGCGCTTCTTCGGCGCCGCGCGCAATATCGAGGAAGGCGGCTCGCTCTCGATCATCGCCACCGCGCTGATCGACACCGGCAGCCGCATGGACGAGGTCATCTTCGAAGAGTTCAAGGGCACCGGCAACTCGGAAATCGTGCTCGACCGCAAGGTTTCCGACAAGCGCATCTTCCCCGCATTGGATGTCGGCAAGTCCGGCACCCGCAAGGAAGAGCTGCTGGTCGCCAAGGACAATCTGTCGAAGATGTGGGTGCTGCGCCGCATCCTGATGCAGATGGGCACCGTAGACGCGATGGAATTCCTGCTCGACAAGATGAAGGATTCCAAGACCAACGAAGATTTCTTCGCGACGATGAATCAATAGCTTGTCTCTCCCGATGGGCTGAGGGGTCGGCTCGGGGGGATGAGGGAAGAGGGACGGGAATAGGTGCTCAGCCAGTATCTCTACATCAGCACAGCGCCGACGCTGGGGCGCGAGGAGGTCGACGCCATCCTCGCCGCGAGCGCGCGCAACAATCCGGCGCGCGGGATTACCGGGCTGTTGCTGTTCAACGGCCGCAACTTCCTGCAGTTGCTGGAAGGCGAGGAGGGCGAGGTCGCCGCGCTGATGGAGACCATCACCGCCGACCCGCGCCACTCGGGCGTCTCGGTGCTCGATCGCCGTGCCATCGCGGGGCGCGCCTGCCCCGACTGGGCGATGAAGCGCGTGCTGATCGCCGAGAGCATCGCGCACCGGCGCGACATGCTCGAGCGCGATCTGCCGCAAGGCCTCGATCCCGAGGTGCGCAAGATGATCGTCAACTTCGCGGTGCTGAACTAGGGGCTCAGCGCAAGTGCCATTCAAAATCGCCGTTCGACCTCAAAGTAAAGTCGCCTAGCATCAGAACGTCACGACCGATGATTGCGTCGAATGCAGGGTAGGATTTGATCTCAAGAGCAATGAGAGGTTCTGGCAGGAGATAGGGGTACGGGCCCATTTCCTCATCGTACAAACCTAGAAACGCGATCCAAGATCGATGGAAGCCTTCTCCTCCGATCCCCGTGACGCGCGCTTTGCCACGATAACTCAGTTGAGCGGCCTCTGCTAATGAGCGGGTCACACTTGTTCCATCAGCGCCAGTGTCGATTAGGGCTCTGCAGTCTACCCCGGTCGCGCCGCTGCTTCCAAAGTTCCCTGGATTATTGACGAGTTCTGGACTCGCCGGAAGTACGCGAATTCGGATTATTGGCGGGCCGAATCTGGCGTTACCCCTGACTGTCGGCACTGCTGAACATTCCGAGTTCGATCGGTTTTTCTGTCACTCGCTGGATTGAAAAAACGCCATCCACAAAGCGAGCCTGCGCATCACGCAGCGCTTCGCTTAGCTTTGGGTGGATGCCCACAATCTCTTGATGGTGCAGCACCGCATAGGAACCTTCATGCTCCGGCAGCAATGCCTTGAGCTTCGGAAGAAAAGCAAACAGATTGCATTGGATTTCACGGTCAAGCTGCTCGTTCACTGCGTCATCCTCCTGCGCTTATCCAATAGCGCAAACGACTCGTTGATTCCATTTCAAAGTACGAATCTTTCAGGAACGAATCATGAAAGAAAATGTCGTTGAGGTTAGCACTAAGATTCGGTTCGCGGACATGATCGAGACTTTTGCGGTGCTCAATTAAGCGCCTAGGGCGAATCCCCTAGATCCCCGCAAGCCCGCTGGCAGACCTTCACGCGCTATGCTCACCCCCGGACCACAGGGGAAGCACCATGCGCCGCATCATCTATCGCAGCATCGTCGCGCCCGGATTGGACCGCGCCGAGCTGTTCAACCTGCTGTATCATGCCCGCGTCGCCAATGAATCGCGCGAGATGTCGGGTGTCCTGCTGCAATCGGACAACCGATTGCTCCAGGTTCTGGAAGGGCCGACGTGGAAGCTGTGCGCCGTGTTCGACAAGATCCGCCGCGATCCCCGCCACACCGAGGTGGAAGTCATCGACGAGCGTTCGATCGATGAAGCAATCTTCCCGCAATGGGCGATGCGCTATTTCAATGATCGTTCGATCGGCAAGGCCATGGCCCTGCTTGACGGGATCCCCCCGAGCCGGCTGTCGCGCTTGATCAGGGGAACCGTGCACGACTTCTTTGTTGAGGGCATCGCTGCGCC
>PNJY01000181.1 GCA_013822125.1 Erythrobacter sp.
CGCTGACCGCGCCCTTCGCCGGAACGGTGACCGCGCTCACCATGCGCAGCGGGCAGCGCGTGGGGCTGCAAAGCCAGATCATGGCGGTGATCCCGCAGAACGCCCGGCTGCGGGCCGAGCTGCTCGTGCCGAGCCAGGCCATCGGCTTTGTCAAACGCGGGCAGGAAGTCCGCCTGGCGATCGATGCCTTCCCCTATCAGCGTTTCGGCACTGTCACGGGCACGGTCATGACCGTGGCCAGCAGCGCGGTGAGCCAGACGCTGCCCAATGGTTCGGTCGTGTCGGCCTATCCGGTCGTGGTGGACATCGACAATCCCGAGGTCGTCGCCTTCGGACGGCGCGAGCAGCTGGTGCCCGGGATGTCGCTCACCGCGCGAATCATTACCGAAAAGCAGTCACTGATCGAGTGGCTGTTCGAACCCCTGTTTGCTGTGCGGAGGCGCTGAGATGGAACTCGATCTGGGCTTCATGAGCCGTAGCCGGGTCAGGCTGATCCGTCAGACGGAAGTCGCCGAATGCGGTCTGGCCAGTCTGACGATGGTGGCCAATTACCATGGCCTCGACATCGATCTGGGCACCATGCGGCGGCGCTATTCCCCGTCGATGCGCGGCGCTCCGCTGCGCGCCCTGATCAACCTTGCCGACAATATCGGGCTGACCCCGCGCGCGGTGAAGCTGCCGCTGGAAGAGCTGGCCAACCTCCACATGCCTGCGGTCCTCCACTGGGACCTCAACCACTACGTGGTGATCGAGGCGGTGAAAGGCGGCAAGGCGCTGATCCATAACCCCGACGGTCGCACCAACTGGATGCCGCTGTCCGAGGTGTCGGACCACTTCACCGGGGTTGCCCTGGAACTGCGCCCCAGCAACGATTTCAACCGGCAGTCCCTGCGCGAACGGCTGCAAATGTCGCAGCTGTGGCAGAGCATGACCGGCCTCAAGCGCGCGCTTGCGCAGGTGCTGCTTCTGAGCGTGGTGCTGCAGATCTTCGTGCTGGCGATGCCTTACTACATGCAGGTCGCCCTCGACAGCGCCCTGCCGGCGCTCGACAGTGACCTGCTCACCGTGCTGGCGGTCGGTTTCGGGCTGTTCACGCTGATCAACGTGGTTGCCAGCCTGCTGCGATCATTCGTGCTGATGACCGCTGGTGCGAGCGTGGGCTTTGCCCTGGCAACCAATGTCGCACGAAGGCTGTTCCGGCTGCCGATCGAATGGTTCGAAAAGCGCCACACCGGCGATATCCTCTCCCGCTTTCAATCGATCACGCCGATCCAGAACCTTCTCACCCAGGGTGCCGTTGCCGCGCTGGTTGACGGGGTGATGGCGATCTTCACGCTGGCAGTGATGTTCTATTACAGCCCCTTGCTGGCGCTGATCGCGGTCGTCGCCTTCGTGCTTTACGGCGCGGCGCGGTTCATCACCTTTTCCTTCCAGCGCGAGGCGCAAGAGGCGGCGATCATCACCGCCGGCAAGGAACAGTCCACGATGATCGAAACGCTGCGCGGCATGGTGACGCTGCGGCTGTTCGGTCGCGAGACGCTGCGCCATGCCTTCTGGCAGACCCGGTTGACCGATTCCGTCAACAGCAACGTCCGCCTGTCGCGCATCGGCATCTGGCAATCCTCGGCCAATCTGCTGATTTTCGGCCTCGAGAACATCGTCACCATCTGGCTGGCGATCGGCTTCGTGATTTCTGGCGCGGGCTTCAGCGTCGGGATGGTGTTCGCCTACATGGCGTACAAGAACCAGTTCATCACCAAGTCGGCGGCACTGATCGATCAGGCGATCCAGTTCAAGATGCTGAGCCTCCACCTTGAGCGCCTGTCGGACATTGCCCTGTCGGACGAGGATCGCAGCTTCAGCTCCGATACCGATGCGATGACCGATCTGATCGGAAAGATCGAACTGCGCGACATCCACTATCGGTATTCGGTGAGCGACCCCTATGTGCTGCGCGGGGTCAATCTCACCATCGACGCGGGTGAGCATGTGGCGATCACCGGGCCTTCGGGCGGCGGCAAGTCGACCTTGCTGAAGATCATGCTCGGCCTGGTCGAACCGGAAGGCGGCGAGGTGCTGATCGACGGCGTCCCGCTCCATCGCTTCGGCTACAAGAGCTTCCACCGCCAGATCGCGGCCGTGCTGCAGGAAGACAGCCTGTTTGCCGGATCGATCGCTGACAACATCGCGCTGTTCGACGAACGGATCGACATGCAACTGGTTCGCGCTGCCGCGATTGCTGCCTCGATCGACGAGGACATCCTGCGCATGCCGATGCAGTACGAAACGCTGATCGGCGACATGGGATCAACCTTGTCAGGCGGGCAGAAGCAGCGGGTGCTGCTGGCCCGCGCGCTCTACCGGCGCCCGAAGATCCTGCTGATGGACGAAGGCACAGCGCACCTCGATGCGCAACACGAAGCCGCAGTGAATGCAGCAATTTCGGCGATGGGGATCACCCGAATTGTGATCGCCCACCGCGAAGAAACGATCTCTGCGGCAGACCGCGTGGTCGAAATGCGCAATGGTACGTTGGGGGAACCGGTCGCAATCAGCAGTCAGGCGCCGGTACCCGATCTGGCCATGTAGTCGTCGCAAGCTATCGGCCGAGCCTCGGGCGGACCGACGCCGCCCCGGCGATCGCAGCGGCCGCGTGGCGCAGGGCTGGTGCCTTTTCCGGCGTGGGAATAAGTGACGGGGCTGATCCGTTCGCACAGGCAGGAACCCAATTGCCGCGAATGGATGCCCCGCCGATGTCCGCACACTTTGCCCAACCTCTGTCCTGCTCTGATCGGGCGGCAGGCCCCCATTACCTGCGCGCGCAATGGCAGAGCGACCGGGCTCCGGCAGGCGTGGCCGGACACGCCGAGGCGCTGACCTCGCTGGAAGTGCTGCCCTGGCTGGCGCCCTCCGGTCCCGGCCCTGCCGTGACCCCTGCCACGCGCAAACCGCAGGATCAGGAGCGGATCGGGCTGATGCTCCATGTCGGCCTTGCCGCAGCCCTGGCGGTGCTGGGCGGCGGGGCATGGTATGCCTCGGGCAACTCCGCTGTGCCGCCTGCGCCCGCCATGCCGCAAACGCTTGCACCACAGGACACCACGTCTGCGGACCCAGCCCTCATCGCAGCGATCGCGGCGAGCGATGGCGCAGCGGCCACGGAACAGAGCGCCGCAGACGCCGCAGCGCTCGTCGATGCGCGGACGGATTCGGTCGCCGGGCCACCCCAGACCCAAGGCGAGGCGGCAGCGGCCCGGGCCACCCCGGCCGCAACCGCGCCGGTCCGCGGGCGAACCCTCGCTCCGGTGACCCGTATCGTGCAGGCGCCCGCCGCCGAAGCCGATGCCGACACCGCCATGAGCCTCACCGCCCCGCCCCCGCCGCCTGTCGCCGACAGCCCGGCCACCAGCGCGACCCTCCGGCAATATCGTTCGGCCATGGACGAGTGCCGCGATGCCATCCGTACCATCATCCGTCTGGGTGACCGCCAGCGCCCCGGCCGCGATGCCACGGCGGCGGAACTGGCCAGCTATCGCCTG
>PNJY01000182.1 GCA_013822125.1 Erythrobacter sp.
GTTTTGGACTCGCCGCCTGCGGGATCAATTCGGTTCCGACAGCCGAGGAGAGCGCCAAGGCGCAATGGGGCAATGTCGAAACCGCGCTGCAGCGCCGCGCCGACGTGATCCCCAATCTCGTCACCGTGGTCCAGGCCGCCGCGATTTCCGAACAGAACATCCTTCAGGGCGTAATCGACGCGCGCGCGCGCGCCACATCGATCAACATCACCACCGACGATCTTTCGAACCCTGAGGAGTTCCGCAAGTTCAACGAAGCGCAGAACCAGCTGACCCAGGCACTCGGCCAGTTGCGTACCGTGGTCGAAAACTACCCGCAGCTCGCCAGCCAGCCGCGCTTTGGCGACCTGATGGTGGCGATCGACGAGGCCAATAACCTCATCAACACCGAGCGCGTGCGCTACAACGAGGCGGCCCGCGCCTACAATACCGAGATCCGCACCTTCCCGAGCACGATCGCGGCCAATGTCATCTATGGTTCGGAACCGCTCGAATATTTCGAGGCGGACGCGTCCGCGCAGGCCAATCCGACGGTCGACATGAGCGGCATCACCGGCACCAACTGAAGTGGCCCACGCCCTCGCATGGCTGCGCACGGGACTGATCGTTCTGGCAGCGGCGCTCATCAGCGTGGCCGCGCAGGCGCAGGACTATCCGCCCCGCCCCACGGGCCCGGTCTATGACGGGGCGGAGATCCTTTCGCCCGCAACCGAGGCCGAGCTTGATCAGCGCCTGCGTGACTATAACCGTGATACTGGCCAGGCTATCGTCGTCGCGACCATTCCTTCGCTGGATGGAGAACCAATCGAACCCTATGCCACCGGCCTGTTCAGCCACTGGGGCATAGGCGGCGAGAAGCGCGACACGGGTCTGCTGCTGCTGATCGCAAAGGAAGACCGCAAGCTGCGGATCGAAGTGGGTTATGGCCTGCACCCCTGGTTCGGCGGGATAATGTCCGGCCGGGTGATCAACGACATCATCGTCCCGCGTTTTAAACAGGGAGATTTCGACGGCGGGGTTGCGCAGGGCGTCGATGCGATCCTCGCGCATCTTGAGAAGAGCCCCGCCGACGCGGTGGCGATCGAGGAAGCGGCCAAAGCCGCCGAGGCGCAGCGCCAGAGCGAGGGCGGATTTCCGGTGGGCGCGATCTTCTGGTTCGCCTTCATCCTGTTTTTCTTCATCCTGCCGATGCTGCGCGGACGCGGGCGGCGGCGGCGTTATAGCAGTCCGTGGGGCAGTGCCGCGCGCGACATCATCCTGTGGGAAGTGGGCAAGGGCATCGCGCGTGAGCTTGGCGGCCACGGGAGAGGCGGCTTTGGCGGCGGTTTCGGCGGCGGCGGCGGAGGTGGCTTTGGCGGCTTCGGCGGCGGCATGTCGGGCGGCGGCGGCGCGAGCGGGAGCTGGTAGATGGGACGCTATCTCACAAGCGAGCAGCACAGGATCGTCTCCGATGCCGTGGCCGAAGCCGAAGACCTGACTTCGGGCGAAATCGTTACCGTGCTGGCTGACAGGTCGGACGGTTACAGCGACATCGTGTTGACATGGGCCGCACTCGCCAGCTTCACCGCGATGAGCGTGTTTGCGCTGTGGCCTGACTTCCTGCTCGACAAGCTGCACTGGCTCAAGGGCGGCTGGAGCCACGACTGGACCATCGGTGAAACCATTTCGCTCGCCATCGGGCTTGGCGCGACCAAGTTCTTCGGCGTGTGGGCACTGTTGCTATGGGACCCGCTGCGTTTTGCGCTGATCCCCGGCCCGGTCAAATCGGCGCGGGTGCGGGCCGCTGCGATCCGCCATTTCAAGGTTGGCGCCGAACGCCGCACACATGGCCGCACCGGGGTGCTGATCTATCTTTCAATGCGCGAACACCGCGCCGAGATTGTCGCCGACGAAGCGATAGCGGAGAAAGTTCCCGCCGAGGTCTGGGGCGAGGCGATGGCCGACATGCTCGCCGAAATCGGCAAGGGCTGCGTGGCCGAAGGCATGGCGGCGGGAGTGCGCGATGTCGGCAAGGTGCTGGCTGAGCATTTCCCGCGCGACGGAAATGACCACAACGAGCTTCCCGACCGGCTGATCGAAGTCTAAGCACCAGGCCATGATCTGTTCGCTGGAAATCCCCCCTCCCAATGGGGATGAGACGGGGGTGGGGGTACGACACCCGCTGGACTTGCAGTCCCCTCCCCAACCCCTCCCCTCAAGGAGAGGAGTCTTGTGAGCAACCCCGATGCAAACCTGCCCGAACAGATCGAATGGCGGGGCAGATACATCATCGCCAAGACGCGCGGGCGCTGGGAATATGTCAGCCGCGCGCGCAATATTCGCGCTGCGGTGATTATCGCGGTCGAGGACGGCCACGTCCTGCTGGTCGAGCAGTATCGCGCCCCCTTGGGCTGCAATTGCCTTGAACTGCCCGCCGGTCTGGTCGGTGACCATGAAGACGGGGAAGCCGACGATCCACTCGCCGCAGCAGGCCGCGAACTGGAGGAAGAAACCGGCTATCGCGCCGGCCGCCTCACGGACTGTGGGAATTTCTATTCCTCCCCCGGAATGGTGAGCGAGAGCTTTACGCTAGTGCAAGCTGGAGATTTGAGGAAAGTCGGCCCGGGCGGCGGCGGCGAAGGCGAAAATATAACCGTGCACAGGGTTGCCTTGCGCGACCTGGAGACGTTTATTGCCGCCAAGCGAGCCGAAGGCTGCGGGATCGACGTACGCCTGCTGTTGCTGCTCGGCACAAGGATCATTGAGGGAGTTTGAGACATGGCAGGACGGTGCGCGGGCAAACTGGCGCTGGTTACGGGCGCGGCGCAGGGGCTGGGTGCGGCGCATTGCCGCCGCCTGGCGGAAGAAGGCGCGCGCGTGCTGTGCAGCGATATCAATGGTGATGGCGCGGCGGCCACTGCCGCTGCGATCAATGCCGAGTTTGGCGCTGGAACCGCTTTTTCAATCAAGCATGATGTAACCAGTGCCGACGATTGGGACGCGGCGATTGCTGCCGCGCGCGATCAGTTGGGCGGGCTCAATGTCCTCGTCAACAATGCCGGGATCGGCGTTACAGGCAATATCGAGACCTGCCGGTTTGAAGACTGGCAGCGCTGTTTTTCGGTCAATGTCGATTCGATTTTCATCGGCTGCCAGAAGGCGCTGCCGCTGATGCGCGAACACGCGCCCGGATCGATCATCAACATCAGCTCGATCGCCGGGTTGATCGCCAGCGATACGATGCCCGCCTACAATGCCTCAAAGGCTGCTGTGTGGATGCTGTCGAAGTCGATCGCGCTGCACTGCGCCAAGAACCGCATGAATATCCGCAGCAATTCGGTTCACCCCACATTTGTCGATACGCCGATCCTCGATGGCACCGCGCGGGCGCATCATCTCGACAAGGATGTACTGCTGGAAAAGCTGGCGCGGCAAATTCCA
>PNJY01000183.1 GCA_013822125.1 Erythrobacter sp.
GGCTACGCATTCGGTCGATATCGATCTGCCTTCGTCGGAAAGCCCTCCGCCGGACGTGATCGTCGAACCGATCATCAACAAGCTGGTGCTGACGCAGGATAACCGCATCCTGTGGAACGCGGAAGAAATAAACCAGGGCCAATTGGTCAGCCTGCTGCAGGATTCGCTGACGCTCTCGGTCGAGCCCGAACTGCAGTTCGAGCCCGAGGCGCAGGCGAGCTACGACCTTTCGGCCAAGGTGATCAACATCATCAAGGCATCGGGCGTGACCAAGTTCGGGTTCGTCGGCAATGAGAAGTACCGGGTATTCGGAACGGCTGGAGCGCAGTAAGCGCCGCAGGGCCCTTCGGATCGCAGGAGAGGGGCGGAGCAATCCGCCCCTTTTTTGTTGCGCGCCTTCGGCGTGGCCTGCGTCAGTCCTCCGACATCGCTCCGTCAACCCGCCGGTCAACCCGCCCGTCAATACGCATTGCCTCACCCGCCAGGCTCTCGGCCTCGAGTAGAAGCTGTTCATCCACCGCGCCTTGCGGCATGGCCTCGCGCCCGATCATCGTCATCACCGGCACCGCCATCGGGCTGACCCGGTCGAGCTCAACATGCACCAGTTCACGGCCCGCGCGTTCGAGCAGGTCCGCCAGTCGCCCGACATCGGTCAGCCGCGCACGCGCATCGGCCCAGGCCGCATCGAGCAGCAGATGGCCGGGTTCGTACTTGCGCAGCACGTCGTAGATCAGGTCGGTCGAGAAGGTGACCTGCCTGCCGCTCTTGCGTTTTCCGGGATGCTGCCGTTCGACCAGCCCGGCGATCACCGCCACTTCGCGGAACGCGCGCTTGAGCAACCAGGACTGCTCCACCCATTCGATGAATTCATCCGCCAGGATATCGGGTGAAAGCAGCGGCGCCGGGTCAGTGACCGGTTTCAGCCCCCATACCGCCAGCGCATAGTCGTTGGCAACGAAGCCGCCGGGGTTGAGCCCTCGTTCCTCCATCCGTCGCGTGATCAGCATGCCCAGCGACTGGTTGGCCGGCCAGCCCTCAAAGGTGTAATAGACGCTGTAATTGAGCCGCTTGTGCGGAAAGCTTTCGACCAGCAGCATGCCCGGCCCCGGCATCATGCTGCGCCAGTCCTGCACCTCCAGCCATTCGCGTATATCGTCGGGGAAACGGCCCCAACCCGCGCGGTCAGTCAGGAGCTCGCGCACGCGCCCGGCCAGATGCGTCGAAAGCGGCAACCGCTGCCCGCCATAGCTCGGAATGGTCGCCGCCCTGGTCGATGCGCGCACCAGCAGGTCCATGTCCCTGATCTGCTCGACCTCGAGGGTCATGCCGGCAAAGAGGAAACTGTCCCCTGGCCGCAGGCTCGCGGCGAAGCGTTCCTCGACCTTGCCCAGATTGCGGCCATTGCGGAAACGCACGTTGAGCATTTCCGAATCGACGATGATCCCGGCATTCATCCGGTGGCGTTGGGCATGTTCGGGGTGGGTCAGCCGCCAGGTCCCGTTCCTTTCGCGCGTGATCCGCCTGAACCGGTCATAGGCCCGAAGCGCATAGCCGCCGGTGGCGACGAAGCCGAGTACGCGCGCCCAGTCCGCCTCGCTCACCCAGGTATAGGGCCGCGCGCTGCGTACTTCGGTCAGCACGGCCTGCTCGCTGAACGGTGCTGTGCAGGCGCAGGCCATGACATGCTGTGCCAGCACGTCGAGGCTGCCGGGGCGGAAGTGCTCACCGTCGCGCGCACCATCATCCACCGCCTGCTTGGCCGCCATCGCCTCGAGAAATTCGAAGCGGTTACCCGGCACCAGAACGGCGCGACTGGGCGTGTCGAGCCGGTGGCCCGCGCGCCCGATGCGTTGCAGCAGCCGCGATGAACCCTTTGGCGCGCCCATCTGCACGACCAGATCGATATCGCCCCAATCGACCCCCAGATCGAGGCTGGCGGTGCACACCAGCGCGCGCAATTCGCCCCGCGCCATCGCGCCCTCGACCTTGCGCCGCGCCTCGCTCGAAAGGCTGCCGTGGTGGATGCCGATCGGCAGATTGTCGTCGTTCGCCTCCCACAGCAGCTGGAACACGTATTCGGCAAGAAAGCGCGTGTTGGTGAAGACCAGCGTGGTCCTGTTGTTGCGGATCAGGTCGGCGATCTGCGGGATCGCCCAGCGCCCGGCGTGCCCGCCCCAGGGGACGATCGCCTCGTGCGGCAGCAGGACTTCCACCTCGGGCGCGGCCCCGCTTTCGCCCTTTACCAGTTCGACCGCATCCGCCTCGCCGCCTGGTGCCAGCCAAGCACGAAAGCCCAGCGGGTCCGCCAGCGTTGCGGAGAGCGCCGCACGCTGCATCATGGGCGCGATTGCCGTGAGCCGTGCGAGGCTCAGTGCCAGCAGGTCGCCGCGCTTGCCGCAGGCGAATGCGTGGACCTCGTCGATCACCACGCGCTTCAATCCGCCGAACAGCTCGAAACTGTCGGGGTAGGAGAGCAATAGCGAGAGGCTCTCGGGCGTGGTCAGCAGCACGTGCGGGGGCCGCTCGCGCTGGCGTTTCTTGCGATCGGTTGGAGTATCGCCGCTGCGCGTTTCGACCCGGATCGGCAGGCCGATTTCCGCAATCGGGGCCATGAGATTGCGCTGCACGTCGTGCGCCAGCGCCTTCAGCGGCGAGACATAGAGTGTGTGCAGGCCTTCAGGCGGTGGTGCGTCGCCAAGCCGCGAGGGGCAGAAATCGGCCAGCGTGGGCAGAAACCCAGCGAGCGTCTTGCCCGCTCCGGTGTCGGCCACAAGAAGTGCGTGCCTGCCGCAATCTGCCGCCGCCAGCATCGCCTCCTGATGGCTGCGCACGCGCCAGGCACGATGCGCGAACCAGTCGGCGATTTCGGCGGGAAGGCGAGCTTGCTCCGGGGTTGGCTCCATTGGTTCCATTGCAGAGCATATTTGGGCCGGCGAGGGAAGCACGAGCAAGACCGCTTGCCTGTCTGCCGCTATGGTTCCAAGACTGCGCGTGATGCTCGCCGCGCTCAACCTTGACCATCTTTACGGTGCGCTCGTGGCGTTGGCATTGGGCCTCCTGGTTGGGATCGAGCGCGGCTGGACCCTGCGCAATCAGCGCGATGGCAGCCGCTTTTCGGGCATTCGCACCTTCGGCCTGATTGCCCTTGCGGGGGGCATTTCCGGCACGCTTTACCATCACGCCAGCGGCCCGGCCACTGCGCTGCTGGCGGCGAGCGCGGCGTTGGTGGTGGCGGGATATCTGCGCACCAGCAAGGTTGACGGCGCGGCAAGCGGAACTTCGGGCATGGTCGCCCTTCTCACGCTCGCCTGCGGGTTTCTCGCCGGGACCGGCGAACGGATGCTGGCTTCGGTCATCGTGGTGGTGATGGTGGCAGTCCTGTCGATGCGCGCGCAGCTGCACCGA
>PNJY01000184.1 GCA_013822125.1 Erythrobacter sp.
GACCCGGCCCGGTGGCCGGCAGGCCGGTGATGGCGTTGGCCGCGGGCGCACGGGTGTGCATGAATTCGAGGTCATCCCAAGTGTAGCGCAAGCCCCCCGTCAGCGCGAGCTGATCGGTCAGCTGGTAGGTCGCCTGACCGAACAGCGCATAATTCACCGAACGCACCTCGGAACGCGAGGTGGCGAAGGGGAACAGCGTGTTGACGGTGTCAGCAAGGTTGCACGGGATCGCGCCGCCCGGCAGCGCCGCAAGGGTCGAGGTGTTGCAGGTGACGGTGCTCCGGGTAAAATCCTGCGTGTTGTCCGACTGCCAGGCGAAGGCCCCGACCTGATAACGGAACGGCTTCGACTGATCCGAGGCAAGGCGGATTTCGGCCGAGACCTGTTCGGTTTTCACCACCCCGGCATCGTGCAACTGCCCAGCACCGACGATCGCGCGCGGCAGGAAATCGCCTTCACGCTGTTCGGCGTTCTCCCAGTTGCGATAGCCTAGCACCACGCTCAGCGTGTGAGTGTCAGTGATGTCGAAATCGCCGGTGCCGGTGAGACTCCACTGTCGGTCCTGATTGGCAGTAACGAGATCGTGGTTGACGAAGCGCTGGTCCTCACCCAGCGCTACCCCGCCGGGTAGCGCCAGCAGGGCATCGCGCAGGGCACCCTGGCTGGCACCTGTAACGTCGGCGCAGCAATCATCGTCGGTCTTGTAGTAATCGGCGATCAAGCGAACCTTGTTGCCGCCGTCGTCGTAATCGACAATTCCGCGCACGCCGTAGCGCTCGTATCCGTTGACGGTGTTGTTTTCGCCGCCGTTGATGTTGGTGATGTTGCCATCGAAGCTGCCGTAGAAGCCGGTCAGGCGGGCGCTGAGGTTCTCGGCGATGGGGCCGCTGATCGCCGCGCGCAGGCGATATTCCTCGCCCTCGAACCAGTCAGCGCTGAATTCGGCCTCGAGTGTGTCGGTGCCACCTTTGGAGACGATGTTGACGAGCCCCGCTGAGGCGTTGCGGCCGAATAGCGTGCCCTGCGGGCCGCGAAGAACTTCGAGTCTCTGAATATCCACGAGTTCGGCAAAGGCCTGACCCGAGCGAGAGAGCACCACGCCATCGACAACGGTGGACACAGACGGTTCGGCCGCGACCGAGAAAGTGATCGTCCCCACCCCGCGCAACACAAGCGCATTGTTCGCACCGGTGGTGCCCTTGCGGAAGGTCACCGAGGGCACGACCGTGCTAATGTTCTCGAGGCTGATGACGCCCGCCTGTTGCAGCCGATCACCCGAAACCGCGGTGATCGCGATCGGCACGTCCTGGACGTTTTCCTCGACTTTCTGGGCGGTGACGATGATTTCTTCGACCTGCGCCATGGCCGGAGCCGTGTGCATCAACGCCAGCGAGCTGGCGGAAATGGCGAGCGCCTTGAGCGCAATTCGAGTGGTGGTGGACATCGCAGTTCTCTCCCCTGTTATGTGATCAACTCTTGGGGCGATGGCTGTGATCATCTCCCGCACGGTCAATCTTTCAGGCTCCGGGTTGCGCTTTCCGCTGCCGTATGTCAAGCGGTGTCACATGAGCGCGGTGCAGAGTTTGCCGTGCTGCAGAAGTGATGCTTTCCTGCAACAGGGTGGCGGATCGAGAGAGGGGCGACGTGGCGGCGCGGTTGGTGGTGATTGGCCCGGAGGATGGCGGCGGCGGCTTTGATCTGCTGCTGGAGGATCGTGTGATCCTGCGCCATCGGGTCGCAGCCCCGGCGTTCCGCATCGCCAAGGGTGATCCGGACATCACCATGGTGCGCGGGAACTTCCGACTGGCGGATGCCCCGCGTGAGTCGCGCATCCCGTGCCATGTGGTCGAGAATCACATGGACCCGGACCAGGGCTTCTGCTCCATCGGGCTGGCCAGTGAGCCCGGCGGTCCGAGCGAACTGACCATCGCGATGACCGTGCTGTCCGCGGAGCCGGGGCCGCTGTTGACGGCGTATACGACCTACCCCGGCTTTGATCGGATTTCGCTGCGGCTGTTGACCGGGCCTGACGAGATTTTCTGGGGCGGCGGAGAGCAGATGAGCCATCTCGCGCTCAATGGCCGGCGCTGGCCGATGTGGACGAGCGAGCCGGGCGTGGGCCGGGAACCGGGAACACCGCTCACCGATTTCATGAGCATTGATGGCTCCTTTGCGGGCGGCGATTACTGGACCACCAATTATCCCGAACCCACCATCCTGTCGTCGGCCAACTATTTTCTGTCGCTGACGGGATGGGAGGCAGGGGAAGAAGGTTATTACACCGAAATCGACCTGTCGCAGCCGGGGCAGATAGAGTGGCATTGCTGGACCGGCAATGTGACAATGGCCATCGCCGCGGCGTCCTCGCCAGCAGAATTGGTGGGCCTGCTCGCCGGACGCTTTCGGGCGGCCCGCGCCTTGCCGGATTGGGCCATCGGCGGGGCGATTGTCGGGCTGAAAGACGGCGACAGAAGCTTCGCCCGGCTCGACACGCTGATCGCAGCAGGCGCGGCGGTATCGGGCCTGTGGTGCGAAGACTGGGTCGGCATCCGCCAGACCAGCTTTGGTCGCCGGTTGTTCTGGGACTGGCAGTGGAACCCCGCCCGCTATCCCGATCTGCCCGCGCGGATTGCGGCGCTGAAAGCGCGCGGCATCCGCTTCCTTGGCTATGTGAACCCCTATCTCGCAGCGGACGGCCCGCAATTTGCCGAGGCGGCGGCTTTGGGCTATCTGGCGCTGCAACTGGAAAGCGACGCGCCCTATCTGGTCGATTTCGGCGAATTTGACGCCGGTGTGGTCGACTTCACCAATCCCGCCGCAGCCGACTGGTTTTCCGAAGAGATCATCGGCAAGCGGATGCTCGATATTGGTCTGGATGGCTGGATGGCTGATTTCGGCGAATATCTGCCGGTCGATCTGCGGCTGCACGCGGGCGATCCGATGCATGAGCACAACCTGTGGCCGGTGCGCTGGGCCAAGGTCAACGCCGATGCGATCGCGTCGCGCGGCCGCACGGGTGACGCGCTGTTCTTCATGCGGGCGGGATATACCGGGGTGCAAGAGCATTGCCCCTTGCTGTGGGCGGGTGACCAGTCGGTCGACTTCAGCCGCCATGACGGCATCGGCACGGTGATCACCGCCGCGCTCTCGTCCGGCCTTGTCGGCAATGCCTTCAGCCATTCCGATGTCGGCGGCTATACCAGCCTCCACGGCAATATCCGCACTGCGGAATTGCTGCTCCGCTGGTATGAGCTGGGCGCGTTCAGTCCGGTGATGCGTACCCACGAAGGCAACCGCCCTGAGGACAACCTCCAGATCGATTCCAGCGCCGAACTGATCGCAGGCTTCGTGCGCTGGAGCCGCGTCCACGCGGCA
>PNJY01000185.1 GCA_013822125.1 Erythrobacter sp.
AGCCTGATGCTCTACAAGCTGCAATCGAACGGCTACAAGTTCAGCTGGCTGCTGATCCCGCTGTCGCTGCCGTTCCTGTGGCTGATGTTTGCCTGGCGGCGGCAGTACAAGGCCTATGACCACGCGATCTTCATCACCTATTCGCTCAGCTTCATGTCCCTGCTGTTCATCGTGATGTCGATCCTGAGCACGATCGAAGGCGGCCGCGACTACGCCGTGCTCCTGTTCATCATTGCCGCGCCTGTGCATCTCTACAAGCAGCTGCGCCATGCCTATGGCCTCAGCCGTTTCTCGGCCTTCTGGCGGTGGTGCGTGCTGCTCTTCTGCACCCAGATCGTGCTGGTGCTGTTCCTTCAGGTGCTGCTGCTCCTCGGGGCGTTCTGACCTCCTTGTTGGAATAATCCGGGCGGTTTCAGCGTTCAGGCAAGATCATGGCCGTAATTGCAGTCTATTCGCCCAAGGGCGGTGTCGGAAAGACCACCATTGCGACCAATCTGGGCTGGTGTGCGGCACAGCGGGCCGGGCATCGGGCGCTGCTATGGGATCTCGACCCTTCCGACGGGGCAGGGTTCATGTTCGCGCTTGATGCGCCCCGGAAGCGGCAGGCACGCAGCCTTTTCGCGGGCGACATTTCCGCTCACACTCTGATCCAGCCCAGCAGCTATGCCAGGCTTGACCTGCTGCCCGCCGACAGCAGTCTGCGCGAGCTGGATGCGATGCTGCTCCGCATGGGCCAGCGGCACAGGCTGGCCACACTCGCGCGGCAGCTGGAGCGCAGCCATAACCGGGTGATCCTCGATTGCCCGCCGATGTTCAACGAACTCAGTGCGCAGGTGATGCGTGCCGCGAGCCTTGTGATCGTGCCGCTGCCGCCCTCGCCCCTGTCGGCACGGGCATTCGCCTTCGTGGCCGAGGAGATCCGCCGCAACACCAAGCGCCCGCCGCCGATCCTGCCGGTGCTCTCGATGATCGACCGACGCCGCTCGCTCCATCTGGAGGCGCTGGCAGCCAACCCGGCCTGGCCGTCGATTCCGATGATGAGCGCAGTCGAGCAATGCGCGGTGCACCGCCGCCCGGTGGGCGCCTTCGCGCCGCACTCGTCCGCAGCACTGGCCTTTGCGCGCCTGTGGGACGGGATCGAGCGCAAGCTGGCGCAGCTCGCCGCGCGGGATGCAGCGCAGCCCGCCTGATCAGCGGCAGGGGAAGCGGTGCGCGAGGAAGCGCAGCGCAAGGATCATCTTCTCACCTCCGCGCAGCGCCCTGAAATCACTCAAGCAAAAGGGCGCCCGGATCGCTCCGGACGCCCCCTTGGTGATTTTTCCGATGGGACGGATCAGGCGCCTTGCGGAGACTCGTCGCTCTTGCCGCCGAAGCGCTTGCCTGTCTTGGGGATCGCCGAACCGCGCACCGGCGCAGCGACCAGCGGCCCGCGCGGCGCATCGGGCCGGTCGATCTTGCCGGTTTCGAGCAGCGCATTGATCTCCTCGCCCGACAGCGTCTCGTATTCGAGCAGCGCCTGAGCGAGCAGATGGAGCTGGTCTTCATGCGTGGTCAGGATTTCGGTCGCGCGCTTGTGGGCGCCTTCGACCAGCCCCTTGATCTCGTTGTCGATCAGCTCGTTGGTCGAGCCCGAGCGGAAGGTCCGCTGCGCCTGACCATAGCCGAGATAGCCTTCCGACTGCTCTTCATACTGGAGCGGCCCGAGCTTCTCCGACATGCCCCACTGGGTCACCATATTGCGCGCCAGATTGGTCGCATACTGGATGTCGGACGAGGCACCCGAGGACACCTTGTCGTGCCCGAAAATGATCTCCTCCGCCACGCGCCCGCCCATGCTGACCGAGAGGTTCGCATGCATCTTGTCACGGTGGTAGGAGTAGCTGTCGCGCTCGGGCAGGCGCATCACCATGCCCAGCGCACGGCCGCGCGGGATGATGGTGGCCTTGTGGATCGGATCGGACGCCTCTTCGTGCACCGAGACGATCGCGTGGCCGGCCTCGTGATAGGCGGTCATCTTCTTCTCGTCGTCGGTCATCACCATGCAGCGGCGTTCCGCGCCCATCATGACCTTGTCCTTGGCGTCCTCGAATTCCTGCATCGCGACGAGGCGCTTGTTGCGGCGCGCGGCCAGCAGGGCAGCTTCATTGACGAGGTTGGCGAGGTCAGCGCCCGAAAAGCCCGGGGTGCCGCGCGCGATCACGCGCGGGTTGACGTCGGGCGCCAGCGGCACCTTCTTCATGTGCACGCCGAGGATCTTCTCGCGACCGTCGATATCGGGCACCGGCACCACGACCTGACGGTCGAAACGGCCCGGACGCAGCAGCGCGGGGTCGAGCACGTCGGGGCGGTTGGTCGCGGCGATGATGATGATGCCTTCGTTGGCTTCAAAGCCGTCCATCTCCACAAGGAGCTGGTTCAGCGTCTGCTCGCGCTCGTCGTTCGAATTGCCGAGGCCATGGCCGCGCGAACGGCCCACAGCGTCGATTTCATCGATGAAGACGATACAGGGCGCGTTCTTCTTGGCCTGTTCGAACATGTCGCGCACGCGGCTCGCGCCGACGCCGACGAACATCTCCACGAAGTCCGAGCCCGAGATGGTGAAGAACGGCACGCCCGCTTCACCCGCGATCGCGCGGGCGAGCAGCGTCTTGCCGGTGCCGGGCGAGCCGACCAGCAGCGCGCCCTTGGGGATCTGCCCGCCGAGCTTGGAGAAACGCTGCGGATCGCGCAGGAATTCGACGATCTCCTGCAATTCCTCGCGCGCTTCATCGATGCCCGCGACATCATCGAAGGTGACCTTGCCCGAACGTTCGGTCAGCAGCTTGGCCTTGGACTTGCCGAAGCCCATCGCGCCGCCGCCGCCGCCCTTCTGCATCTGGCGCAGCGCAAAGAAGGCGATCCCGAGGATCAGCACAAACGGTAGCGAATTCAGCAGGATGAACAGCAGGATGTTCTGGCTTTCGCGCTGCTTGCCGGTGAAGCGCACGCCGTTTTCTTCCATCAGCTTGGTGATTTCGACATCGTTGGGAACAGGCACGGTGGAGAAACTGTCGCCGTTCTTGAGCGTGCCGGTGATGACATCGCTGCCCAGCTGCACGTCCTGCACCTCGCCCTGCGCGACGGCAGCGCGGAAGTCGGAATAGCGCATCGCGCTGCCGCTCGACTGGCTCGAGTTGGTGAAGATCGTCACCACAAACAGCAGGGCGAGGAAAATCCCGCCCCAGATCATCAGCTGCTTGACCCAGGGATTGGGGCCTTCGCCTTGGGGCTGGGGATCGTTCTGCTGACTCATGCGCGGGGAATCCTTTCGTCAGCTTCGCAATGTAGGATGCCTCGGGTGAATGGCAAGATAATGCGCGGGCGCGG
>PNJY01000186.1 GCA_013822125.1 Erythrobacter sp.
GGCTGCGTCGCGACGCTTGCCCGGGGGCCGACAGGCCCGCGCTGCGCGCCACTCCTGTCCAGCGGGCTTCCTGACGCGATCAGGGTGACCCGGATTGGTCGGAAAGCGCTCTAGTGCCGCCGCATTGTGAGCCGTCGGCGGCGGGCAGCCCGGGCGCCCCGGTCGCAGTATCGGCAACGGGCAGCGCAATCGGCAGCGATGCAAACGCAATTGCCGTTTGCCGCCCGCGCTCTATACGCATCTCCATGCCAGCGCCTTGCGTAACCCTTGCAGGATGAGCCCCGCATTCACCTTGCCCTCGCGCAGCTTCCAGCGCGTCACCGGCCTTGCGCTGGCGCTGGGCATCGCGGGCAGCTGGCTGGCGATCCACGCCTATGCGATGTTCGTGTTCGAACTCACATGGACCAACTGGCCGCTCGCGCTGGTGATGGCGATGGTGCAGTGCTGGCTTTCGGTCGGCGTCTTCATCGTCTGCCACGATGCGATGCACGGAACGCTGGTGCCCGGTCATCCCCGACTCAATGCCGGTATTGGGACGGTATTGCTGGCGCTTTACGCGGGCTTTGGCTGGAAGCACCTGAGGGACGCGCACCTCACCCATCACAAGCTTGCAGGCCACGCGGGCGACCCCGATTTCGACGAGCACAACCCGAGCGACTTCCGTCGCTGGTATGCGACCTTCTTCCGGCGCTATTTCGGGTGGCGCTCGATCCTGTTCGTGCACACGGTGGTGGGGATCTACTGGCTGGTGCTGGCGATTCCGATGGTGCAGATCGTGGCTCTCTACGGGCTGCCTGCCTTGGCGTCTTCGCTCCAGCTGTTCTATTTCGGCACCTTCCGCACCCACCGGCACATTGCAGGCGAGCCTGCCAATGGCTTTGCCGATCACCACAACGCTCGCTCGGAAGATTTCGGCACGCTGGCGAGCCTCGCCACATGCTTCCATTTCGGCTATCATCTCGAACACCACCGCCGTCCCGACGTGCCGTGGTGGGCGCTCCCGGACGCGCGCCGGGCCGGGGTGGGCCGTATCGAGATTGCTGAAAAGGTGCCCGCATGAGCTGGCTCGACATATTCCTGACCGTGATGTCCTCCCTGATCGGGATGGAGCTGTTCGCGTGGTACGCGCACAAATACATCATGCACGGCTGGGGCTGGGGCTGGCACCGCGACCACCACGAACCGCACGACAATGTGCTCGAGAAAAACGACCTGTTCGCGGTGGTGTTCGGCACGATCAATGCCGCGATGTATATCTACGGCTCGCTCTACTGGGATTGGCTGTGGTGGTTCGCGGTCGGGATCACGCTCTACGGGGTGATCTACACGCTGGTGCATGACGGGCTGGTGCACCAGCGGTACTGGAAGTGGGTGCCGCGCAAGGGCTACGCCAAGCGGCTGGTGCAGGCGCACAAGCTCCATCATGCAACGATCGGCAAGGAGGGCGGGGTGAGCTTCGGCTTCGTCTTCGCGCGCGATCCGGCCAAGCTGAAGGCAGAGCTGAAGGCGCAGAAGGACGCCGGCCTTGCCGTGGTGCGCGACAGTGCCGGGGCCGGGGAGTATGAGACTGTGGGGCGCAATCTCTAGGCAGGGTCTGGCGGATGCTCGCCGGGCCCACGACAGCCGCGCCTCGTTGCCAGTCCGTTGCGATGTCGTTGCCGCCTGGTTGCGGCGTCATTCTTGTTCCACGTGAAACATCGGCGTCAGCCAACCGCCAGCCTTGCGGCATGCTCCTTCACCAGCGCGATCATGTTCGGCACGCCTTGCGTGCGGTTGCTCGACAGCTGGTTCCTGAGATCGAACGGGGCAAGCGCACCCATCACATCCATCGCGGCGACTTCTGCCGCGGGCTTGTCCTGCACTGCGGCGATCACCAGCGCGACGATGCCCTTGGTGATCGCGGCGTTGCTGTCGGCGAGGAAGTGCAGCTTTGCCGCATCCGTCCCCGCCGGATAGACCCACACCGCCGCCGAACAACCGCGCACCAGCGTCGCGTCGGTCTTCAGCGCATCGGGCATGGGTTCAAGGCTGCGGCCGAGCTCGATCAGCAGGCCGTAACGCTCGTCGCCTTCGAGGAATTCGTACTCTTCGAGAATGTCGGACAGGGTGCGCATGGCTCCGCCCTTAGACGGGGCGGGCCGCCAGGCAAAGGGGGTGTTCAGCCGCCGATCCCGCCCGGGCGCGTGAGCGCATAGTAGATCACGTAGAGCCAGCCGAAGAAGCCGTGGATCGTGGCCCAGATGATCGACTTGTGCAGGCTCCAGCTGATCGCCACCGCGATCGCGCTGCCGAGGCCGATGCCCGCCTTGGTGGCGGTGTCGCGCGCGGCGTTCACAGTTCCACCCCGCTGGCGATCGCTTCGAGCTTGCGGATGCGCTCCTTGAGATCGGCCAGTTCTATGCGTGCGGAGCCGTATTGCGAGCCTTCCTCGGCCGGACGGCCCGTGCCCGCGCGGTCAAGCTCGCTGCGCTTAAGGTCAAGCCAGCCCTGCCAGGCGCGCAGGGCCGAACCTGCAAGGACGATCACCGCCACGAGCAGCCCCGCGGTCAGCACCAGAGTGGGATCAAGAAGACCGCTGGTCATTGTTCCGGTTCCTCCTTCTTTGCTGCGGGAATTCCGCGCAGTGCTTCGATTTCGGCAGCGATCCGCGCTGCCTCGCGCGCATCGCCGGTATTGGCGTCGGTGGCGATGCGTTCGAGCACCTTGACCCGCTCGCGCAGGATCTCGAGCTCGCGGCGGGTAGCTTCGAGCTCGGCCTGACTGCCCGCATCGCCGCGCGGAATAATCGTCTCGTTGCCATCCTCGTCGGTGATGATCCCGGCGCGCGCCCGGACACTCTCGACGATCCCCCAGATGACGATTGCCACCAGGGCGACGATGGCCCAGCTGCTCATTACGCTGTGTCCTTCACCTTGGTGATGGCCAGAGTGTCGCTGCGCAGTGCCTCGATCTCGTCCGACAGCAGGCTGCCGCGGTCGGTGGCGATGCGTTCGAGCACGCGCAGGCGATCCTCGATCATCTGCTGGCGCTCGGCGATCTCGCGCACCGCTTGCCCGTCCTCGCCTTCCTTCGCCAGGTAGCGCAGCCGCCTGCCCTCCATCACCTTGTCGACGATACCGTTGATGCTCATGCCCGCGATCAGGACGATCGCGACAATCGTCATCGCTATGACCACCATCTCGTCCATCACGCCGCGCCCTTGTCCTTGAGACCTTCCAGCGCGCGTTCGCGCAGGGCGTCGATCTCGGCGCCGAGGTGATAGCCACCGTCGGTCACGATCCGCTCGACATTGGCGAGCCGGTCCTTGACCGCGCCCAGTTCCGCACGCAGCTGCGCGTTTTCCTGAGTCAGCAGCACGATCCG
>PNJY01000187.1 GCA_013822125.1 Erythrobacter sp.
AAGCACCACCAGATCGTGGCGAAAATCGCCGCCATGCCCGCCATATTCCTCCGGCACGGTCATCCCCAATATGCCCGCCGCGCCCGCTTCCAGCCAGAATTCGCGATCGACCTGGCCGTTCTCGCGCCAGGATTCGACGCGCTTCTCGCCCGCATGCTGATCGAAGAATTTGCCCACCGCATCCCGGTAGATGGCGATTTCCTCGTCTTGCATGAACTCGGGCTGCGGTACGTCGATTACTGCCATCTTTCAGTCCTCTTCAGCGGCTTTTGTGCACCCTTGAGCGGGGGGTCTATCTGCCCTTCCACGCGGGCTTGCGCTTCTCGGCAAAGGCGAGCGAGCCTTCGCGCGCGTCCGCGCTCATGAACACCTGTGGCAGCAGCGCGGCCTGCCTGTCCCACATTTCAGCTTCGCTCCATCCGCGCGATTCGACCACGATCTGCTTGGAAACGCGCACCGCGATCGGGCCATTGGCGGTGATCGCCTGCGCGAGTTCGAGCGCGGAATCGAGCGCGGACCCATCGGTGACGCGGTTGATCAACCCGAGGTCGAAGGCGCGTTGCGCGTCGATGAATTCGCCGGTGAGCGCCAGTTCCATCGCAATCTTGGGCGGGATCATGCCGGGCAGCTTCATCAGACCTCCCGCCGCCGCTGCGAGCCCGCGCTTGGCCTCGGGTATGCCGAATTTGGCAGCGGAATTGGCGACGATGAGATCGCAGGAAATCATCAACTCCATCCCGCCTGCCAGCGCATAGCCTTCAACCGCAGCAATCAGCGGTTTGACCGGACCCTTCTGCGTAATTCCGCCAAAGCCGCGCCCTTCGACGATCGGGCTTTCACCGCGCAGGAAACCCTTGAGATCCATTCCCGAACAGAACGTGCCGCCAGCCCCGGTGAGGATGCCGACGCGCAGATTGTCATCGCTGTCGAGCCGGTCGATCGCTGCGGCAATGCCTTCGGCCGCGGCCTTGTTCATCGCGTTTTTCGCCTCGGGGCGGTTGATCGTGATGATCAGAATTCCACCCCGTTCCTCAGTCAGCACTTCTTCGCTCATCGGCGGGCCTCTCCATCGTGCAGCTATTGCGTCTTCAATCGGGACTTATATAACTATGTCGAGTTTCATGTCCATGCGACAGTCCGTTACCAGTGAAGGAAACGCAGCCATGCCCCACGCCTATATCATCGATGCGGTACGCACGCCGCGCGGAATCGGCAAGCAGGGGGCTGGCGAGAAAAGGGGCGGCGCGCTTGCGGCAATGCACCCGCAGCACCTCGCCGCCACGGTCTTGCGGGCGATCAAGGACCGCAACCATCTCGATACCGGTACCGTCGATGACGTGATCTGGTCGGTCTCGACGCAGGACGGGATGCAGGCGGGCGATATGGGCCGCATGGCCGCGCTCGATGCGGGCTATGACATAGCCGCGTCGGGCACCACGCTCGACCGGTTCTGCGGCGGCGGGATCACCAGCGTCAACCTTGCGGCGGCGCAGGTGATGAGCGGGATGGAAGATTGCCTGGTCGCGGGCGGAACCGAGATGATGAGCCTGACCGCGGCGATGGCGAAGGAAAAGATGCAGGCCGGGATCAAGCCGCCGATGATGGGCGCCTATAACGAGCGGTTGCAGCGCGTGCATCCGCAGAGCCACCAGGGCATTTGCGGCGATGCCATCGCCAGCATGGAAGGCTTCACCCGCGAGGAGCTGGACGAAGTCGGCTATCGCAGCCAGCAGCGCGCCGCCGCCGCGATTGCGGCCGGGCGGTTCGACAAGTCGATCGTGCCGGTTCTCGATGATGAGGGCAATGTGATCCTCGATCACGACGAATATCCGCGCCCTGAAACCACCATGGAGGGCCTGGCGCAGTTGGAACCGGCCTTCACCAGGATCGCCGATGTTCCGCTCGATGCCAGCGGCACCACTTTTCGGGGGCTGGTGAACCGGAAATACCCCGACCTCGAGATCCGCAACCTCCACCATGCCGGGAACAGCTCGGGAGTGGTCGATGGCGCGGCGGCAGTGCTGGTGACGAGCGCGGATTATGCCCGCAAGCATGGGCTGAAACCGCGCGCGCGGATCGTCGCCACCGCCAACATGGGCGATGATCCCACGCTGATGCTCAATGCCCCGGTGCCTGCCGCGAAGAAGGTGCTAGAAAAGGCCGGGTTGACGCTCGACGACATCGACCTGTTTGAAATCAACGAGGCCTTCGCGGTGGTCGCCGCCAAGTTCGTGCGCGACCTCGGTCTCAGCTGGGACAAGGTCAACGTCAACGGCGGCGCGATTGCTCTAGGCCACCCGATCGGGGCGACCGGATCGATGCTGATCGGGACGGTGATCGACGAGCTTGAGCGGCGCGGCGGGCGGTATGGCCTTGTCACCATGTGCGCGGCGGGCGGGATGGCGCCTGCGATCGTGGTCGAGCGGGTTGAGGATTTCGCCGATTGAGCGCACAATGGGAACCCGCGGTGCAGGCAATTTTTGACAAGGCCCCCGCGAACAGGTAAATAGTTTCAAACGAAACTATCTCGATTCTCCGAGGGAATTTGCCTTGCCCGATCTGTTCGAAAATCCCGTTGGCCTCGATGGCTTTGAATTCGTGGAATTCTGCGCGCCGGAAAAGGGCGTGCTCGAACCCGTTTTCGCGGCCATGGGCTTCACCCGGATCGCCAGCCACCGCTCAAAGGACGTGCATCTGTGGCGGCAGGGCGGGATCAACCTCATCGCCAACTACGAACCGAAGAGCGCGGCGTGGTATTTCGCGCGCGAACACGGCCCGTCGGCCTGCGGCATGGCGTTCCGCGTGCGCGATGCGCGCGCTGCCTACGCCCGTCTGATCGAAAAGGGCGCCGAGCCGGTCCCGGTCCAGACCGGCCCGATGGAACTGCACATCCCCGCGATCCGCGGGATCGGCGGGGCGATCCTCTACCTGGTCGATCGCTATGCCGATGCCGACGGCAATGGGCTGACGATCTACGACATCGATTTCGAATATCTGCCGGGCGTCGACAGGCACCCGGTCGGCGCCGGTTTCCGCGAGATCGATCACCTCACGCATAACGTCTATACCGGCCGCATGAAGTACTGGGCCGACTATTACGAGAGCCTCTTCAACTTCCGCGAAATCCGCTATTTCGATATCAAGGGCGAATATACCGGCCTCACTTCCAAGGCGCTGACCGCGCCCGATGGCAAGATCCGCATCCCGCTCAACGAAGAGGGTGAAGGCGGAAAGGGCCAGATCGAGGAATTCCTGCGTCAGTTCAACGGCGAGGGTATCCAGCACATCGCGCTGATCTGCGACGATCTGTTCGCCTGCTGGGACCGGCTCAAGACGCTGGGCGT
>PNJY01000188.1 GCA_013822125.1 Erythrobacter sp.
TCCGAATTGCGGAAATCCGAGATGGTCTCGCCCTTCTGCTGGAGGATGAGAAACCAGTCGGAGTTTTCGAGGGCGGCCCGCGAGCCTTCGGATTTGTAGTAATCGTGGATCGACTGCGTGGCAGTGATCAGCGCGCCGCCATATTTGCGGCAGGTGCGCGAATAGGTCTCGACGAAGTCGGCCATCGCCCCGCCCTTCAGCATCTGCCAGGCCTCATCGATGATCAGCGGTTTCGGGATCGCGCGGTCCATCCGGCGCATGACCTGCGAGGCAATGAACATGATCGAGGTCAGAACGACGCCGCGCAGCTCCACCCGGGTCGCAAGGTCCGAGAGCTCGAACACGGTAAGATCGGCCGACAGATCAAGGTTGGCATCGCCAAGGAAGAACTTCCCGTATGTTCCCTTGGCCGCGAACGGCAGCAGCGAGGTCGCCAGATCATAAGCGAAGGGATGCTCGTGGCCCTTGAGGGCCTGCATCACGTGATCGATGGTGCCGTCCCGCCCATGGGTGTCCCACACAAGATTGACCGCCTGGTCGATAAGCCCGCGCTCCGTGTCATTGAGCCGGGTCTCGTTGCGCGCCATCTGCGACACGATGGATTTGAGCATCGCAAGGCAATCGACCAGATAGTCGTCGTCACCTTCGGCAAGGGCCTCGTCGATCATGCGAAACGGGTTGATCGAAATGCCCGAAGACAGCTTGAACTCGGTGAAGGTCCCGCCCAGCGCCTTGGCCATATGCTCGAAACTGCGGCCGTCATCGATCACGATGGTCTTGGCCCCGACCCCTGCAAAGCTTGCCGTGAGGTCCTGCAGCAGCACCGACTTGCCCGAGCCGGACTTGCCGGAGATCGCGACATTGTGGTTGCCGGCACTGTTCTGGAAGGGGGACCAGAATTGCGGCTGCCCCCGGCGACCTACGAAGAGCAGGTGCGGGATGTTGCCACCGATGTATTCGCCCTGGATCGGCGCAATCGCGGCAAGGTTCGCCGACCGCATGGTGCGCATGCGCTTCATCCGCTTGAGGTCGCTGTCGAGCCCGTCAGCCAGCAGCAGCGGAAAGTGCGCCATGAAGGCGGGAAGCTGGATATGGGTCTCGTCAATCAGATCCCACCCGCTCGCCTTGTAGAGAGCCTTCAGCGTGCGCTCGCAGGGCTCGCCCCGGCCCTTCGGCGCGATGATCGTAACAGCATAGTAGCAGGACACGAGCTTCTCGCCCTGCTTGACCCGGTCGGCAACGAACTGCCACTCAGCCGCTTCGGTACGCAGCTTGGGCACAAGCTTCACGCCCTTGCCTTCCGCAAGCGAGCTGGTGCGCACGAACTTGTAGCCGGCCTTCGCTTCGGAAGACTCCTGATTGGGGATCACTCCACAAGCCGTCTGCAAGACAGGACAAGGCAGCGAGAGCTTGGGGTTGAAGATGTCCCCAATCACCTTCTGGCTGTCCCAGGGTGCCCAACGATCCGGAAAATTGCGCACCGCCATGGTGCGCACATCGAAGCGCTCAGGCACGAAGTCCTTTAACTCGGGCACGCCATCGACTGATGAGCCCGTTGGCCGCAACGACTGTGCCTCAAGCACAAGGCGGTCACGACCGACATGGGTGACGAGATCGCGCCTGATGCACTGCTCATTGATAGGATCGAACCGGTTGTATCCCGGCACTTCGTCGCCAGCGCCAGTGGACGGGGCGAGGATCTCATCGAAGAAGCGGATCAGGTCGGTTGGCGCGAATTCCTTGACCGGCACATCGATGGAATCGAGCGCGGATATGATCCCCTCGCGCATGGTAAGGAGGTCATCGGTCGAAAGGCCCGAACCGTCACTTATCCCGACCGCGAGCAGCACGCGAAAGCTCCGCACAAAGAACGGGCCATCGCTCGCAAGAGTGGACCATGCTCCATTGCGCAACTTGTCGACGCGGTGACGGGCGAGCGTCTGGAAAACCCCCGAAGCCTTGTAGCGCGGCAACGCCCAGGCCTGAAGTTTCTCAGCAACGCGCGGACTCGAATAGTTCGTGACCGAGAACTTGGTGCCGGGCAGAAGAATGTCGGAGAACAGCGACCCGATCACATCATTGACCCGGTCGTTTGCACCGACAAGCGGCGCGAGCTCGATGATGAAACCCTTCGAGCGGACCTGATGAAAGATACGCTTCTCCTCATCGAACGAGCGATACCCGAGGAAATGGGAGAGCATTGGCACGCTGGCAGGCCGAGCGTTCTGCTCAGGCTTGCGAGCGTCGCCGGTTACCAGATCGATGATGTTGGTGAAGGCCTGCAGCATGGCGCGTTACTCCGGCGTTGCAGGGGGCGTTGCAGGGAATGAGGCGGCCTCGCGCCTCGGCAATCGCTGCTGTGATGCGAGGCGCTCGGAGACCTTCGCCTCGATCTCAGCGATCGGGTTGGCAGGCTGAGAAGCCGCTTGCTGGGCTGGGGCCTGCTGGATCGGCGCTGGGGTCTTTGGAAGATTGGACGCCATGGCAGTCTCAGCGCCCACGGAACCTGGCTGACCGTCATCCAAGATGCCAGGGGCAATCGCCATGAATTGCGGTGCGCTCTCGGCGGCCGCCAACAGCCCCTGAGCACGCGCAGGCTTTGCACCTCGTAGCGCAATTGTCTCGAGAGCATCGCCCCGGCCCGGGAGCATCGCCTTAACTGGCACCGCGATGCGGGCATGGGCTGTGCCTGCGGCATCCGTGTAGCCCGGAAACACGACAGACAGCTCGTAACTCGGCGACGAACGCGCAACGAGTGCTTCGGAACCGAGCGACGGGCCGCGCACAGGCGCCGAGATCCCGTCGTCCATCCGGAATGGACCTGCAGGGTTCAGAAGATCCGCCGAGGTGGTTTCCTCAATCCGCGCAATTGCACTGTCATCGATCACCAGCGAAGGCGCGCAGATACCGTCTGCAGCCTCGCAGCGAAACTTGCCGCTGACGTTGGTACCGAGCGTCGTACAGGCCGACAGCCCGAACGTCACAGCCGCGATTGCCAATGCGCCTTTGGTGTTCATGACACCTTCTCCTTCAGCCAGGTTTCGAGGAATTCGCGAGGGCGGAAGCCGTGAAGGACAGCGCCATCGTCGCGCACAATGACCGGGGTGCCGGTGAACCCATGTTGCCTCGCAAAGGCCTCATTGGCATCAAGGCCCGAGGTGTCGCAGCGCCGACCGCTCGTGATCGCGCCTCCATCATAGGCTTCGTTCACCGCGCGGCGCTTGTCGGTCGCACAGATGACCGCCTCGGAGATTGGACGGGTGCCGAGCACCGAAATCGGGCGCTCAACGACCTTGACGTCGAGCGTCGCGAGGGTTTCGTGGAGGCGTTTGC
>PNJY01000189.1 GCA_013822125.1 Erythrobacter sp.
ACATCGTCGACGGCAACGCTGTTGTTGCTGACATGCGCGGCAACGATATCCGATGTCAGCGTTATCAGCATCTCGTTCATATCAATTGCAATTTCTTCCATGAGTTCCTCTTATATTTTGTATTGATTCGACCCTGCCTTACAAGTTTGCCGCTAATAACTACGCAAGGCAATAGTAGATCGATTTTCGATCTATTGACGAATAAGGGGAGGTGACCCTAAATCGAGGTGGCGAATGTAATGGCGTCCAGCCTGCCGCCGTCGGCGGTGCGATAATATGCTTTGCGCATCCCGATAGCAGTAAATCCAGTGGCTTCGTAAAGGCGTGCCGCGGGATTATTTGACCGCATTTGCAGGAAGATATGCGCGACCTGTCGCGCACGCGCACGTTCCTTCAGCATCTCGATCAGCGTGCGGCCAAGCCCCTTGCGTCGATGTTGCGGGTGCACGGCGATCAGCAGCAATTCCTCCTCACCCGCGGCGTGGCGGGACAGCACAAAGCCGGCCGCGGTGCCTTGCCGGTCGGTGATGTCGCTGCCTTCGCCATCGATCACGATCGCGTCGGTGCCCGGGATCAGCAGCGAATCGGCGATCTGCCCGCGCGACCATTTCTCCCCCCAATGTGGCTCGAATGCGGCTTCCATCACCGCCATGATCTGGTCGACCACGTTCATCTTGCAGGCAGCCTGGCGTCGGGACCGCGGCCATAAATGGGCGCAGTGTCCTGCGTGATCAGCGCCGGGGCAAGCGTCAGGACGTGACGAGCATCCGGATGGAGCGGCAGCACAGTTCCCGCGCCCTTCAAGTTGGCAATCTCCGGCGCCATCGTGCCTGCGATTACTGCGTGCTGGCAGAATTGCGCCGCCGCTCCGGGGGAAAGCGAATCCGCCTCGTCCTGCGGCATTCCAGCTGCGTCGAAGTTCTGCACGAACACCTCGCCGTGGCCACCACGCATGGCAATGCTGACCGGAGAATCAGGAAACTGCGTGCGGGCGATCGCCGCAACCAGCGCAAGCGTGGGATAGCCCAAGACCTCGGCATGCCAGGCAATGCCCAGCGCCCGCGCCGCGGCAATCCCAATGCGAACACCGGTGAAGCTGCCCGGCCCACGCGAAACCAGGATGCGCGTGGCCCGGCCCTTATCGGGCAGATCGGCGATCATCGGCACCAGGCTTTCGGCATGGCCACGGCCCAGCAGGCGATGATCGTGCGCGACAAGGCGCTCCCCATCGAACAGCGCAATCGAACAGGCCTCGCTAGCGCATTCGATTGTCAGCGTGCGCATTGTCGCCACCCCCTCGGCCAAGGGCCTAGACTATCCGGTTGAACGTGGCGAAATCGGGGCGCGGGCTACGCGCGAATATGCTGGCCGGGTCACCATAGCCGATGGCGCAGATGAAATTGATGCGGTGGCGCGGCTCGTCGGCGAAGAAGGCGGCGTTCACCGCATCGGCGTTGAAGCCCGACATCGGTCCGCAATCGAGCCCCAGCGCGCGCGCCGCGATCATCAGATAGGCTCCTTGCAGCGATGAATTGCGGAATGCGCCTTCCTCGCGCGCGACCTCGTCACCCGCAAACCAGCTTCGCGCATCGGTATGCGGGAACAGCCACGGCAGCTGCTCGTGAAAGTCGATATCATAGGCGATCAGCGCGATTACCGGCGCGGTGAGGACCTTTTGCCGGTTGCCTTCCATGACGCACCCGGCAAGCTTTTCCTTCGCTTCGGGGCTTCTCACCCAGACGATCCGCGCAGGCTGCATATTGGCCGAGGTCGGCCCCATCTTCATCAGATCGTGGATCGCTTCGATCTGTTCGACCGTCACATCCTTGTCGAGCCAGCCATTGTAGCTGCGGGCCTCATTGAAAATCTGGTCGAGCGCCTCGGGCGCGAGCAGGTGGTCATGAAACTGCATGGGTCTGGTCCCCGATCCGGTGGTTATTCAGGCGGCCCTGACTTCGACGACCTCGGGCACGTAGTGCTTGAGCAGCCCCTCGATACCATGCTTGAGCGTTGCGGTGCTCGAAGGGCAGCCCGAACAGGCGCCTTGCAGGGTGAGATAGACGACGCCGGCGCTGAAACCGCGATAGTAGATATCGCCGCCGTCCCCCGCCACCGCCGGACGCACCCGGGTTTCGAGCAATTCCTTGATCTGCGCGATCACGTCGGCGTCTTCAGGCGCTTCGTCAACCAGCAGATCATCTTCGGCTGGAACAGGAATCCCCGATGCGTCGCCTGCGGCAAATAACGGGGCATCGGAAACGAAATGATCGAGCAGGATCGAAACGACTACCGGCTTGAGATCGGTCCAGCTCACCGCCGGGGCGGCGGTTACGCTGACGAAATCCCTGCCGAACATGACGTTCGACACCTCGCCCGTGTCGAATATCGCTTGCGCCAGCGGGCTGGCCGCAGCTGCCTCCGGGCTTGTGAACTCGCGCGTTCCTGCAGCCATCACCTGCTGGCCGGGCAGGAACTTGAGGCTCATGGGATTGGGCGTGGTTTCGGTTTCGATGAACATGTTCCATATCTAGGGACGAGCACGGCCCGCGGCAAGTTTTCGTGCATTCACTTTCGCTTCACACACCGCCCGGTTATACGGAAAGAATGAAGCTGATTTCGCGCGCGGTATGCGCACTTGCCCTGATCGCACTCCCCTTGCCGGCCGCCATTGGCCAGGAGGCTGCGCCCGAACCGCAGTCGCTTCAGGCGCAGGACGAGGTGCCGTGGCTCTATCGCGGCAGCGATGTGCCGGTCGATCGCGAATGGTTGTTCGGCGAGATGGACAATGGCCTGCGTTATGCGGTGCGCCGCAACGGCGTTCCGCCCAAGCAGGTGTCGATTCGCATCAGGATTGATGCGGGATCGCTGCACGAGAATGAAGTCGAGCGCGGATTTGCCCATCTTCTCGAACACTTGAGTTTCCGCGAGAGCCGTTATCTCGGTCCGGCACAGGCTATACCCACATGGCAGCGGCTGGGCGCGACATTCGGCAGCGACACCAATGCCGAAACCACCCCGACGCACACGGTTTACAAGCTCGACCTGCCCAACATCGATGATGCCAAGCTGGAGGAATCGATCCGCCTGCTGGCAGGCATGATCCGTGAGCCGGTGCTGAACCAGGTCAATGTCGATGCCGAAGTGCCGATCGTGCTGGCCGAAAAGCGCGAGCGCGGCGGCGCGGCGCAGCGTGTAAACGATCTGACCCGCCAGACCCTGTTTGCCGGACAGCGGCTCGCCACGCGCTTGCCGATCGGGACCGAGGAAACGCTTGAGGCCGCAACCGGCAAGACGGTGAAGGCATTCCATCAACGCTGGTA
>PNJY01000190.1 GCA_013822125.1 Erythrobacter sp.
CGGCGAGATCGACGGGCAGGTGCGTGCGATCCTGTTCCAGTTGCTGCTCGATCGCGATCGGGGGATTGCCCGATAGGCTGCTGAGATACCGATGTTGGTCGCTTACTGCTTCCCAAAGCGGGTGCGGACCTCTAGATAGGGTGCGCCAGGGGGTCTGGGCAGCCGCGTTCCTCGACAGGCTCAGGATGAGCGGGTCGGGGGCCGAGGAAAGTCCGGGCTCCACGAAACAAGGGTGGCGGGTAACGCCCGCCCGGCGAGTGCTTTCGGGCGCGAAGCCGAGGGAAAGTGCCACAGAGAGTATACCGCCGATGGCCCCTAAAGGGCACAGGCAAGGGTGAAAGGGTGCGGCAAGAGCGCACCGGGGTCCTGGCAACAGGGTCCGCATGGCAAACCCCACCCGGAGCAAGGCCGAATAGGGGCCTCGCGCCTGCGTCCTTCGGGGCAAGGGTAGGGGCGTTTCGCCCCGAGAGGCCCGGGTTGGCTGCTTGAGCGCAGGGAGCGATCCCTCGCCTAGATGAATGGCTGCCCCTGCAACGCTGGTCGCAAGATACCGGTTGCAGGACAGAACCCGGCTTACAGGGCCCCCTGGCACTTCCATCGACGAACGAAATTATCGTTCGACCAACGATGTTGCACGGCGCTGGTAATCGCGAGCCCGCTGAGGCAAGTCTGAAACGGGAAACAGGGAGAGATCGATGATCAAGCGCTCGATTGCCGCCGCGCTGCTGACTGGCAGCATCATGTCCACACAGGCCCAGGCGGAAACGCGGCTGCTGCGCGATCCGGCCTTGAGCGACAACGCGCTCGCCTTCGCCTATGCCGGCGATCTGTGGATTGCCGCAGCCGATGGCAGCAACCCGCGGCGGTTGACCTCGCACCCCGGCAACGAACGCGACCCGATCTTCTCGCCCGACGGAACGATGATCGCCTTCACCGCCAATTATGACGGCAATGACGACGTGTTCGTTATCGACACCGCAGGCGGTACGCCGCGGCGGCTGACCTGGCACCCGGGAAACGACCTGGCGGTGGACTGGACGCCCGACGGCAAGAGCGTGGCCCTGACCTCCGCGCGCGAGCGCGACAACGGTCGATCGGCCCAACTCTATCACGTCGCGATCGATGGCGGCCTGCCGCAGAAGGTTTCGCAGGCACGCATTGCCAGCGGTAGCTATGACGAGAACGGGCGCATCTTTGCCGCCGTGCCCGGCGGGATGGCCTACAATGGCCTTGTTGGCGGATCGTCAGGCTGGCGCGGCTATCGCGGCGGCTCGGCGCCCTCGATCCAGCTGCTCGACTTCGCGGGCAAGACCGCCACCACAATTCCCGGCGATCGCACGACCGAATTCGATCCGCACTGGATGGGCGGGCAACTTTATTTCCTGTCCGACCGTGAGGACAAGGTGTTCAACATCTTCCGTTACAATCCGGCCGATGGCTCGCTGGTCAAGGTTTCGGACGAAACCGTGTGGGACATCCGCCGGTTCGATGCCCATGGCGGTGCAATCGTCTATGAGGCGGGGGGACAGCTCAAGCGGCTCGATCCTGCGACGGGAGCTGTCGCGCCGCTGGCGATCACGCTCAATGCCGATCTGCCGCAGCGACAGCCGCAGTGGAAGGATCTTGCGGAGCAGATCGAGAGCGCGGAACTTTCGCCTTCGGGCAAGCGCGTTGCGATCACCGCACGCGGCGAAGTATTCACCGTGCCGACCGATAAGGGCGCGGTGCGCAACATCTCGCAAAGCGCCCCGGTGCGCGATTACACCGGCATCTGGTCGGACGACGGCAGCCGCATCGCCTATATCACCGACGATGGCAGCGCCCAGACGCTGGTAATCGAAGATCAGAGCGGGATCGAACCGGTTCGCCGGATCCCGTTGGGCAGCGATTTTTACGAACTGGTTGAATGGGGCGATGGCGGCAAGCACATCGTTTATTCGAGCAACAAGCTCAAACTCTTTGCCATGAATGTTGCCAGCGGCGTGTCGTGGCAGATCGCGGAGAGCGAACGGCGTAATGGCGACTTTGCGGTGGTGATTTCCCCCAAGGGGCGCTGGCTGGCCTATACGACCCGCGGCGAAACCTACAATGCGGCGCTCCACCTCTACGATCTGGAAACGCGCAAATCGTATCCGGCGACCGGCAATTTTGCCGATATCACCTCGCCCGAGTTCTCGAAGGACGGCAAGCTGTTGTTCTTTGCTGCTTCGACCAATGCCGGTCCGCAGCAATTGGGGCTCGACATGAGCAGCCAGCAGCAGCCCTATCGCGCGGGACTCTATGCCGTGGTGCTCGAGGTGGATGGCAAGAGCCCGCTCGCCCCGGTTCTGGCCGACGAGGAGCCGGAGGAGGCGGACAAGGAAAAGGACAAAAGCGCAAAAGAGAAGAAGGACAAGGGTGAAGCGAAGGACGATGCGGTCAAGGTCGAACCCGTCGGCCTGCGCAACCGCACTGTCGCGCTGCCCCTGGCCGAGGGCGCCTACGGCAGCCTCGCCACCGAAAAGGACGGCGCGCTCTATTACGTCGAACTCGTGCAGCCCGGGGTGGCGACCGGCCCCGGCAGCGGGCAGGAACGCGCGCGGTTGATGCGTTTCGACTTCGACGAGCGCGAAGCCAAGCCCGTAGGCGATGGCATCGTGGCGGTTTCAACCAACCGCGAAGGCGACCTGCTGTTGCTGCGCAAGCACGACGATGCGCTGCTCACCGCCAAGGCTGGCGAAAAGCTCGAGCCCGAACCGGTCAGCCTTGCGGGTCTCAAGTTGCTGGTCGATCCGGCGGCCGAATGGCGGCAGATCTTCGGCGATGTCTGGCGCATGGAAAAGGCCTATTTCTATGCCGAAAACATGCATGGGCTCGATTGGGATGCGGTGCGCGTGCGCTATGAGCCGCTGCTCGAACATGTCGGACGGCGCGAGGATCTGAACGAACTGCTGGTCGAGATGATCGCCGAAATGCAGGTCGGCCACAACCGCGTCGGCGGCGGCGAGGTTTATGAGAGCGCTGCGGCCAAGCCGGGCCTTCTGGGCGCTGACTTCAGGATCGAGAACGGGCGCTATCGCATTGCCCGCATCTTCGACGGCGAACAATGGAACCCGTTCCTTGCCGCGCCTCTCGCCGCACCTGGTGTCGATGTGAAGCAGGGCGATTATATCCTTGCCATCAACGGGCGCGAATTGGGCGCAGCCGACAATATCTACGCCGCACTGGCGGGCACAGCGGGCACACAGGTGACCTTGACCGTCGCCAACAGCCCGAAC
>PNJY01000191.1 GCA_013822125.1 Erythrobacter sp.
CCTGTCAAATGTGAACCGCAAGCAGATTGCGCTCGCTGTCGCCGGTGCCAATGTGTGCGATTATTGCGCTTCGGTGCATACGGGACGCGGCAAGGGAGCAGGTCTTTCGTCCGACGAAATGGCCAGGAATTTGATTGGCAGATCGTCATATCCCAAGACCGCCGCTCTGTCGGGCGTCGCACGCGAAGACGTTCGCCTACGTGGCCAGACAACGGCAGCTCAACTCGCAACGCTCACCACGCCGGTTTCGATCATGAGACCGGTGTCGAGACTGTCGCGAACATCACACTCAGCATTTTCACGAACTACTTCAACCATATCGCGGGGACCGAAAATGATCTCCCGCTGATGCGTTCGCGGAACGCCTTGGTTGTTTAGGCGACCCGAACGGGCCGGTTCGCCGCCCCCAGCGAACCGGCCCAACTCAGTCTTCAATCACATTCAATCCGAAGGAAAAGCCAATGACCAATCCAATAGAAGCTGCCGAAAGCGCATCAAACGCGCTCACCGCTCAGGGCAGAATCCTTGAGTCGATCGACCAGTACTATGCCGACAATTGCGTATTCATCGAACCCGATGGCGCAAGCCGCACTTCGAAGGCTGCAGAGCGCGCACATCTTGAAGGCTTTTTCGCGAGCCTGAAGAGCTTCGAAAGCGCGACGTTGCACGGCCAGGCCGTCGGGGACAATTTCTCGGCGAGCGAATGGACGTTCAAGATGACGGCCGGTGATGGCAGCCCGATCATCTGGCACGAAACGCTCGTGCGCACCTGGCGGGACGGCAAGATCGTCTCAGAAAAATACTACACCCAGGCCTGATCTCGGGCGACCCGATTGGCTCCGTTTCGACTTGAATCCCGGCGCACAGCGGGCGGGTAATTTACTACTCCAACAGAGGGAAATCTCATGTCCAATGAAAATGAAGTTGCCATCCAGTCCCGCCGTGCCCTGTTCCGTTCAGCTGGAATTGCCGCGGCTGGGTTTGGGCTCGCCACCCTTAACGCACCGTTGCTGGCCGCGCCACGCAAGATAGCGCGCCGCGGCGATACCGTCAGCTCAGATGTCGGCGTGATGCAGGGTGCTCTTGCACTTGAACATGAAGGTATCGCTGCGTATCGCATTGCCGGCGGAAGCGGGCTGCTCAGCAAAGGCGTGCTCGACGTTGCGTTGGTTTTCCTCGGCCATCACGAGGGGCACCGCGATTCACTTGCCAAGCTGATCGCGACGGCTGGTGCAAAGCCTGTCGAACCCAAGACCGATGCCGAGTATATTTCGGCACTTAACATCGGCGCGCTCAAGTCAGAAGGCGATGTCATTAAGTTTGCTGCCGGCCTCGAACAGGGCGCGACGAACGCCTATGTCGGCCAGATCGCTGCGTTGCAGGACCACAAGCTGGCACATCTCTTCGCGCAACTTAGCACAGACGAAGCGGTTCACTGGGCCATTCTCAACAACGCGGCGGGCGGCGCGATGCCCAAATCTGCGTATCTGTTCGGCTGATATGGCAAGTCGCAAACGCATCGAGGCCGGGGTCGCGGTTTGCGCGATCCTGGCCGGGGCCGGACTGGTGTTTGCCCCCACCGCCGCGCCGGCGCAAGCGGTGGGCAATCTCGCAAATGGCCAGGCGCTTTATCGAGCAAAATGTGGCGGATGCCATTCCATCGAGGCAAACCGTATCGGCCCGGCGCACCGCGGTCTCATTGGACGTCGGATCGCAACGGCACCAGGCTATGCTTATTCTCCGGCACTCAAGAAATTGACCGGCGTTTGGACGCCGGCGCGGATCGATTTATGGCTGCAGGGACCCCAAAAAATGGCGCCAGGCTCGAAAATGTTTTCGACTGTCTCCGACGCCGCGCAACGGCGCGACATTATTGCTTATCTTGCCGCAAACTCGTCCGTGGACCGGAGGTAGCGGGACGCCTGTTATGAGATCGTCAGACTGCTTGCTGGAAGACATTCGAGCGTGCACCCTGTGCGCTGAGCATCTGCCAGCCGGACCGCGCCCGATCGTTCAGTTCAGCGCAACCTCAACAATTGTCATCATCGGTCAGGCGCCCGGCGCGCGGGTCCATGAGAGCGGCACTGCCTGGGATGACGCAAGCGGCGAGCGGCTGCGCGAGTGGACGGGGCTGACGCCCGATATTTTTTACGATCCGGCGCAGGTCGCACTTGTGCCGATGGGCTTTTGCTATCCCGGCACCGGGAGCAGTGGCGATTTGCCGCCGCGCCTCGAATGTGCACCAATGTGGCATGATCGCGTCATGGCCGTGCTTCCACCCGCGCGATTGACGCTGCTCGTTGGAAGCTATGCACACCAGCGCTACTTGGTCGAGGACAAAAAACAATCGCTGACTGAACGTGTTGGTAAATTTCACGAGTACCTGCCGCACTACTTTCCGCTTCCGCATCCATCATGGCGCAGTATGGGCTGGATGAAACGTAACCCATGGTTCGAGCACAACGTTCTGCCAATGTTGCGCGATGCAATTGGAATGCGAATAGGCACTGCCCCACACGAGTAGGCTTGTCAGTGTTTTAGGCGACCGCCAGGCCATTGGTAGGCGCTTGGATCCCCTCGTGGGGCAATTTGGCGAACGAGGGCTTCTCGGTTCGGTGCTGGGCTACCCATGCGGAAGGGCTGGGCTGGCGGGTCGTTCCAATTAGTGGCGATGACTGGGATCGGTGTTATTGGCGCTGGGTTGATCAAGACGGCTGCATCATTTCGGTGTGTCGGCGGTGATAGCAGGCGATCAAACAGGTTTGCTGTCGGGCAACTGGTTCATTTCTAGCAGGGTGCCGCGTCCGCGAGGCTATCGAACAGGTCATACCAATGCAGTCGTGTCTACCGTCCATAGTTGCCGTGGCTTTCAAAGTGAGGCGACCGCCAATGGGCAAGTGACAAGCGGTCGGAAAAGGGCGCATTTAATGTGGTGGAGGGGTCTCCACTTTACGGGATCTTCTCCGAATAAGTCAGACAGGAAGGCGACGATGGAGCAGGTACCGGCTGTTGAGTTGGATTTGGCAAAGCGGGTTGGCTAGGTTCACGGCGTCAACGCACAGTGCAATGTGCCCTGATTGGGACGCACAGCAATGTTTTCGAGCCCAACGATGCACCATTCGGGGTCATAACGCGCCTCCGTCCCGTCTGAGCGCCATATCCAATGATCCCCATTTATGTCCTAGTTCGATCCGTCTTTCCGGCATGCGTTCCTATCAGCGATACTGATCGGCCAAGGCGG
>PNJY01000192.1 GCA_013822125.1 Erythrobacter sp.
CGGCTTCAGGGTCCTGATGTTCCTGGAAACGCTTGGCGAGCATGTATTCCTGCTCTGCCGTCAGCACCGGGAATTTCTTGATTTCGGCCAGATAGCGGTTGAGGCTTTGCTCACCGCTCAGCGCGGGGACACTCGGTTTCTTCGCTTTATTCACGTCTTCCCAAACCTTTCTTGCGTCGATTCCGCGGCGGCGGACCCCTGATGGGCATCCGTCTGTGCGGACCACCGGGTTACATATAGAGCCATTTTGCGCGTTTTGCAGCGATTTTCGTCGATTTCAGCGCGCGGTTTCGTCGATCAGTGCGCGCATGTCGGCGGGCAATTCACACTCGAAGGCCATTCTTTCGCCGCTCACCGGGTGGATGAAACCCAGGCTGGCGGCATGGAGCGCCTGCCGTGCAAAGCCCAACTCCTTGAGAACAGGCCTGAGTTTTGCGGGCGTGCGTCCATAAAGCGGATCTCCGATTAGCGCATGACCGATTGATGCGCAGTGAACGCGTACCTGGTGCGTTCGCCCGGTTTCGAGCCGGCATTCGATCAAGGCGCAGCTGTCGAGCCGCTTCAGCACCTTGTAATGCGTTATTGCGTGTTTCCCGCGCGAGGAATTCTTGTCGAGCAGCGCCATTTTCTTGCGATTGGCATCGCTTCGCCCGATTTTGCCCGCGATGGTGCCCTGCGCGGGGACGGGATGGCCGGCGCAGACCGCCAGATAGCGCCGCTCGATCGAATGCTCGGCAAACTGGCGCGCCAGCCCTTCGTGCGCCTTGTCGCTCTTGGCCACCACCAGCAGGCCCGACGTATCCTTGTCGATCCGGTGGACGATGCCGGGCCTAGCCACCCCGCCAATGCCCGATAGTTGTCCGCGGCAGTGGTGCAGCAGCGCGTTGACCAGCGTGCCTTCGCGGTTGCCCGCAGCCGGGTGGACGACCATCCCCGCAGGCTTGTTGATGACGATGAGGTGCTCGTCTTCGTAAACCACGTCGAGCGCGATTTCCTGCGCCTGCGCCTCGGGCTCGTCGGCGGGAGGGACGGCGATGGTGAATGGGGTTCCGCCCGCGACCTTCGCGCTGGCGGAATTTGCTTGCGAGCCATCCACCATGACGCAGCCTTGTGCGATCAGCGCCTTGACCCGCTCGCGCGAGAGACCGCTCGCCTCGGCCAGCGCCTTGTCGAGCCGGGCAGGCGCGGCAATGGTGCCGCTCACAATCTCCGTTCGTCCTGAGCTCATCACACCGTTCCTCGTTATTCCCGCGAAAGCGGGAATCCAGTCGATATACAAGAAAAAGCTGGACCCCCGCCTGCGTGGGGGTGACGATGGTGGATATGGATCTTGAATTCACTCCGCAGGATGATCTGCCAATCCCGTTCCGTGTTCATGAGTGCATGTTGACCGAAGCGCGCGCCGCTTTCCCTCGCGAGGCCTGCGGTCTTTTGCTGGGCTTGCCTGGGCGGATCACGCATGCGCTGCCCGCGCGCAATGTCCATGCCCGGCCCGAAACGCATTTCGAGATCGATCCCCAGGCTCTGATCGATGCACACCGCGCGGCGCGCGGGGGCGGACTGCAGGTGCTGGGTTATTACCATTCGCATCCGCATGGACCGCCGCGCCCTTCGGCGGAAGATATCCGCTTGGCGGCTGGCGACGGTCGCATTTGGGCGATCGTCGGCGAGAAACGGGTTGAGCTGTGGGAGGATGTCGCTGGCGGCTTCCGCGCAATTTCCTACAGTCTCGTCAATGGGTAAGCCATTGCCATGAAGCTGCGATCCGCCCGTCCATACCGCTTTTCCACACGGGCGGCTGGAAGGCATGGAATTTTTGGTTAAGACAGTGTTCCATGTGTTCCAAGTCCTGCATTCCCACCCGATAGAACCGGACCCAAGCTTCCCCATGACCCAGACTTCCGCCCTCGAACTTTCCAGTCTTTTGTGCTCGCGCCTGTGCCATGACATGCTTTCGCCCGTGGGTGCGCTGTCAAACGGGCTGGAGCTGCTGGCCGACGAGCAGGACCCGCAAATGCGCGCGCGCTGTGTCGAGCTGCTCGAACAGAGCGCACGGATCAGTGCCGACAAGCTCAAGTTCTTTCGCCTCGCCTTCGGGGCGGCAGGTGGTTTTGGCGAGGCGGTGCCGGTCGAGGAATCGCGTGATGTGGTCAACGCGCTGGCGGCCAATTCACGCAACGTCGAGGTCCATTGGGCGATAGAGGACGCCACATTGCCCAAACCCGCGGTCAAGGTCATGCTCAATTTTGCCGCGATCGCGCTCGATGCGCTGATCCGGGGCGGGACGCTGGATATCGGCGCGGAAATGCGCGACGGCTCGGCCGAGATCGTTGTCCGCGCCACGGGCGACAGGATCGTGTTCGACGAGGTGATCGGGCGGGCGCTACAGGGTGAACTTGCGCCGGGCGAGCTTTCCAGTCGCACCGCTGCCGCGCACATGATCGCGCTGTTGGCCGAAAAGGATGGCGGGGGCCTGCAATACAAGCTGTCGAGCAATGCGCTGGTGCTGGGCGCGGTCCTGCCGCCGCCGCCCGGAATGATCGGGTAGGATTTTGGCATGAGCGATGAACTGGTCCACCGTGTCCGGCTCTCGCCCAATTTCAACGCGCGCGCGCTGCCCATCACCATGGTGGTGCTGCATTATACCGAGATGAAACCGGTCGAGAGCGCGCTCGAACGGTTGTGCGATCCTGCGGCCGAGGTGAGCGCGCATTACCTGATCAGCGAAGAGGGCGAGGTCACGCTGCTGGTGCCCGAGGACAAGCGGGCCTGGCATGCTGGCCAGTCATACTGGCGCGGGCACAAGGATGTGAATTCGGCCTCGATCGGGATCGAACTCGATCATCCGGGGCATGCACTGGGTTATCGCGGCTTTGCCGAAGAGCAATTGGATGCGCTGATTCCGCTGCTCCACCGTATTTTGCGACGCCATGACATTCCGCGCGCCAATGTGGTGGGCCATTCCGACGTTGCCCCGGCGCGCAAGAGCGATCCGGGCGAGCTGTTCCCGTGGGATCGGCTGGCCGAATACGGGCTGTGCCTGGCCAAGCCTCAAAAGCTTGAGCTGGGCGATCCGTTCGACAACGACGGGGCGTTCTATCTCGCGCTCGAACGCTTCGGCTATGACATTACCGATGGCCACGCTGCTGTTCGCGCATTCCAGCGGCGCTGGCGGCCCGAGCGGATCGA
>PNJY01000193.1 GCA_013822125.1 Erythrobacter sp.
CGAGGCGATCGAACTGGTCAGGATCGAAGGCCGCTCGATCGTCGAGGCTGCTGAAAAAACCGGACAGAGCGAAAGCTCGGTCAAAGTGAATATACATCGCGGCCTCAAGAAGCTGGCCACATTGATTGAAAGAGCGGAATGAGATGAACCAGGCACGAAGCACGATGATTGCGGGGCTCGCCGACGGGCTTGAGCCCGTACGCGCATTCACCCCGCGTGACGGATTCGCCCTGATCGGGCTCGCTGTTGTGGGGGTTGTCGCGGTTGTGCACATGACCAAGGGCCTGTGGTTCGAGGGTCTAACAGGGCAGGCTTCGCCCTTCTTCTATGTTGCCAACGGGCTGATCCTGCTGCTGGGTCTGGCCTCAGCGGCAACCGTTGTTCACATGGCCAGCCCGTGGGTGGGTAACCAGCATGTAAACCCTGTCTGGGCCAGCGCCATGGTGGGCGTACTTCCGGTTACAGCGCTCCTCAACGTGCTTTCACATGGAGCTTGGGCGGAGATGCTGGCAGACGACGATGCTCCGATCTGTGTTACCGCATCCATCGCTTCCGCCTTCTGCGTGGGTGGCGCGCTGGTGCTGTGGTTGCGCCGTGGTGCGCCGGTCTCGCTCAATCTCGCGGGCTGGTTTACCGGTTTGGCTGCGGGCGCGCTGGGTGCCTCATTCTACGGTATCGCCTGCGCCGTCGATACGATCGCTCACCTTGGCATCTGGCATGTCGTGCCGGTCCTGGCTTCGGCGGTGATCGGCCGACTGGTCGTGCCCAGCCTCGTTCGCTGGTAATGAATTGACGGGCTGCCGCTGAACCCGCGAGCAGCCTGTCATTGCCCCTTCCTCGCTGCATGACTATATCGGCCGCCATGTCATCGATCAGACCATGGCGCGATGTGATCCGCCGCAAGAGCCGACAGATCATGGTCGGCAACGTCCCTGTGGGCGGCGATGCGCCGATCACGGTGCAGACGATGACCAACACCCCCACCGAAGATGCCGCGGCGACGATCGACCAGATCCGCCGCTGCGAGGATGCGGGCGCAGACATCATCCGCGTTTCCTGCCCGACCGAGGAATCGACCGCGAGTTTCCACAAGATTGCGCGTGCCGCCCGGGTGCCGCTCGTCGCGGACATCCACTTCCATTACAAGCGCGCGCTCGAAGCCGCCGATGCGGGTGCCGCCTGCCTGCGCATCAATCCCGGCAACATTGGTTCGTCTGAGCGCGTGGCCGAAGTGGTCCGCGCGGCCAAGGCCAACGGTTGCGCGATCCGCATCGGGGTCAATGCCGGCAGCCTTGAGAAGGACCTGCTCGAAAAATATGGCGAGCCCTGCCCCGAAGCGCTGATCGAAAGCGCGCTCGACCACATCAAGTTGCTGCAAGACCATGACTTTCACGAATACAAGGTGGCGGTGAAGGCCAGCGACGTGTTCCTCGCGGTCGCGGCCTATCACGGCCTTGCCGAAGCGGTCGATTGCCCGTTGCACCTCGGCATTACCGAGGCGGGCGGCTTGATTGGCGGCACGGTCAAGTCGAGCATCGGGATCGGCTCACTGCTGTGGGCGGGGATCGGCGACACGATCCGCGTCAGCCTTTCGGCGGAGCCTGAGCAGGAAGTGAAGGTCGGCTTCGAGATTCTGAAGGGTCTGGGCCTGCGCACGCGCGGAGTGCGGATCGTCTCGTGCCCATCGTGCTCGCGCCAGGGTTTCGATGTGATCCGTACGGTAGAAGCGCTCGAAAAGCGGCTCGAACACATCAAGACGCCGATGAGCCTTTCGGTGCTCGGCTGCGTGGTCAACGGCCCCGGCGAAGCGCGCGAGACCGATATTGGCCTCACCGGTGGCGGCAAGGGCAAGCACATGGTCTATCTTTCGGGCGTGACCGACCACCATGTCGAAGATGGCGCCATGCTCGACCATATCGTGCAGTTGGTCGAGGCGAAAGCAGCCGAGATCGAGGCCGGGATGATGGACGCTGGCCAGGTCACCGAGGCCGCGGAATAGGCAGCATCACCCGTCCATGTTCGTGCAATTTCTGCCCGCCTTGGCGCTTGCCCTCGCGTTGGCGATGGATGCATTTGCCGTCGCGCTGACGCAGGGCGCGCGCTTTCGCCATGACTGGCGCAGCGTGACGGCGATTGCGCTGGCTTTCGGGGTATTCCAGGGCGCGATGCCGCTTGCCGGATGGCTCCTTGGCAGCTTCGCGCTGCTCCTGGTGGAGGCATGGGATCACTGGATCGCGGGCGGGCTGCTTGTCTTTCTCGGCGCGCAGATGATCTGGATCGGCGAAGCCAAGGGGGATGGCCCGGCACGGCTGACAGGCCTTGCCCTGATGGCGGCGGCGGTTGCGACCAGTATCGATGCCTTCGCCGCCGGGATAACCCTGCCTACGCTGGGCCTCCCGCCGCTGGCAACCTGCACGCTCATCGCCTCGGTCACCGCTGCGCTCTCGGCGCTGGCAATCGCGTTGGGGCAGAAGGCTGGAGACAGGTTCGGCAGGCATGCCGAAGTCGCTGGCGGCGTCATGCTGATCGCCTTGGGGGTGAAGATCGTCGTGGAACATGGGGGGTTCGCATGAACCGGGCCCGGGCCTTGTGTTCAGTGCAGTCGTGCCGCTGGTCCGACGGACCGAAAAATTGCATGCTTCACCTCTTGGACAGAATTGGGTTATAGACTGTCCCAATGAACAGGCGGGATCTTCTCAAGGGTTCGCTGGTTGCGGGTGCGGCGCTTGCTATGCCCGCGCGCGTATTCGCCGCGCCGCAGGCCGGTTCGGCGCGCGACCGCGAGCTGTTCGCCATCGCCCGGCGCGAGCTGGAGCGGGCCGGACAGGCGGTGTGGAAGCGCGATATCGTCGGAATCGCCGATTTCGGCCTGAGATCCGATCTGCCCCGCTTCCACTTCGTCAATCTCGAGCGTGAGGAAGTCTCCAGTCATTATGTCAGTCACGGGATCGGTTCGGACCGCGAGCATGATGGCTGGCTCAAGGCCTTTTCCAACGTCGAAGGCTCGAACGCCACCAGTCGCGGCGCCTATGTCACCTGGGAATGGTACGTCGGGCGCTATGGTACGTCGGTGCGGCTCGGCGGGCTTGAAGAGAGCAACAGCAATGCCTTCCACCGCGCGATCGTGATGCACCGCGCCGACTATGCCGAACCGTCGCACATCGCCCGTTTT
>PNJY01000194.1 GCA_013822125.1 Erythrobacter sp.
CAGCACGTTGACGTTCGGCAGATTGCCGGCGGCCTTGCGGAAGGCCTCGTTCACGTTGTCACCGTCGATCACCAGGACCTTGCCCGCATAGCCGGCCTTGTCGAAATGCCCCTTGAGCACCTTGGTCTTGGCATCCTTGAGATCAAGGCTGTCAACGACGACCAGACCGGCCTTGGCCTTGCTGGTGAGCGCCATCTTGAGACCAAGCGCACGAATCTTCTTGTTGAGCGACGGATTGAAGTCACGCAGCCTCGCGCCGTGCGCCTTGCCGCCGCCGATGAAGATCGGGGCGCTGCGATCACCGTGACGAGCCGTGCCGCCACCCTTCTGGTTGCCGAACTTCTTGCCGGTGCGCGCAACGTCCGAACGTTCCCGCGTGGGGCGTGCGGTCGCGCGGCGGCTTTCAAGCTGCCATGTGACGACGCGGTGCAGGATGTCCGCGCGCGGCTCAACACCGAACACGTCCTTGCTCAGCTCAATATCGGCTGCGTCGCCGCTCACCTTGGAGCCATCGATTTTCTGGACCTTCACCTTCACGGATCAGCCCTCCTTGCTCTCGTCGGCGGTCGCAACTTCGACCTCGACGATGGTGGTTTCTTCAGCGGCGACTTCAACAGCTTCGGCCTGATCGGCCAGCCTGGGCTCTTCTTGCTGCGGGACTACTGCGTTGCGATCGAGCACTGCGCCCGGGAACGGGACACCCTCGGGCAGAGGCAGCTTAACCGCATCGCTGACCAGCAGCCATGCGTTCTTCGAACCCGGTACCGATCCCTTGACGAAGATCAGCCCACGGTCGGCATCTGTACGAACCACTTCGAGGTTCTGCTGCGTCCGCTGGCGATCGCCCATGTGGCCGGCCATCTTCTTGCCCTTGAACACGCGGCCCGGATCCTGGCGGTTGCCGGTAGAACCGTGCGAACGGTGGCTGAGCGAAACGCCGTGCGTCGCGCGAAGACCGCCGAAGCCCCAGCGCTTCATCGCGCCGGCAAAGCCCTTGCCCTGGGTGTGGCCGGTGATATCGACCTTCTGCCCGGCAATGAAATGCCCGGCGCTGATTTCGGCGCCGACGGGGACGAGTGCGTCCTCGTTCTCGACCCGGAATTCGGCGACCTTCTGCTTAAGGCCAACCTGCGCCTTGGCGAAATGCTCGCGCTGCGGCTTGTTGACATTCTTCTGCTTGGCTTCCCCGGCACCCAGCTGCACCGCGAAATAGCCATCGCGTTCGACAGTTCGGTGGGAAACGACCTGGCAGCCTTCAAGCGCCAGGACGGTCACGGGAACGTGCCGTCCATCCTCCTGAAACAGGCGGGTCATCCCGACTTTCTTTGCGATAACGCCAGTGCGCATCGTCATAACTCCTGCACAGAGGCACACGAGGCCCATCCCCGCGTGCTTGTCAGCCCGTTAATGATACATCGCCCCGTCCGGGCTGATTGCTTCCCTTGCCGATATGGCCGGGGAAACTAGACGGGGGACGCAGCCCGGATCAGATCCGGCGGTATCCCTATGTCTTGCGCGGTCCTTGCGAACCGCACGGGGCCTTAGGAACCCCTTTGAACTATCGGCCCGGTTTATCCGGTCAGGCCGACGGACCGGTCAGGATCAAGCCAGCTTGATCTCGACATTCACACCCGCGGCAAGATCGAGCTTCATCAGCGCGTCGACCGTCTGGGCGTTGGGCTGCACGATATCGAGCAGCCGCTTGTAGGTGCGCACCTCGAACTGCTCGCGCGACTTCTTGTCGACGTGCGGGCCGCGGTTCACGGTGAACTTCTCGATACGCGTCGGCAGCGGAATGGGGCCCCGAATAAGTGCGCCAGTGCGACGTGCGGTGTCGGCGATTTCGCCAGTTGCCTGGTCGAGCACGCGGTGGTCGAACGCCTTGAGGCGAATACGGATATTCTGAGCTTCCATTACCTGTACCGATGCGAAAGAGCCTAAGAAGCCTGTCCTTGCGGGACCGACCCCTCAACAAAACAAGAACCGCCCCACCTTACCGACTTTCCGGTGAGGGGCGGCCCTTATGAAACTGCGCGCCCGCCGATGAAGCGAATCAAATCCGCTCCCTTGGCCGACGGGCGCGCCTATATTACTTCGTGATCTTGCTGACAACCCCCGAACCGACGGTGCGGCCGCCTTCACGGATGGCGAAGCGCAAACCTTCATCCATCGCAATGGGGGCGATCAGCTTAACGCCGATGGTTACGTTGTCGCCCGGCATCACCATCTCGGTGCCTTCAGGCAGGATCACTTCGCCGGTCACGTCGGTCGTACGGAAGTAGAACTGCGGACGATAGTTGGCGAAGAATGGCGTGTGACGGCCACCCTCGTCCTTCGACAGCACATAGACTTCGGCATTGAATTCGGTGTGCGGAGTGACCGAGCCCGGCTTGGCCAGGACCTGACCACGCTCCACGGCTTCGCGGGCAGTACCGCGCAGCAGCGCGCCGATATTGTCACCGGCTTCACCGCGATCGAGCAGCTTGCGGAACATTTCGACGCCGGTCACGATGGTCTTCTGCGTCGGGCGAATGCCGATGATCTCGACTTCGTCACCAACGTTCACCACACCGGTTTCGACACGACCGGTCACAACGGTACCACGGCCCGAGATCGAGAACACGTCTTCGATCGGCATCAGGAACGGCCGGTCAACCGGACGCTCGGGCTGCGGAATGAACTCATCCACGGCCTTCATCAGCTCGAGGATCGACTTCTCGCCGATTTCAGGATCGCGGCCTTCGAGAGCGGCCAGCGCCGAACCCTTGATCACGGGAATGTTGTCACCGTCGAAATCGTAGCTCGACAGCAGCTCGCGGATTTCCAGCTCGACCAGCTCGAGGATTTCCTCGTCGTCGACCTGATCGACCTTGTTCATGTAAACGACCAGCGCCGGAACGCCGACCTGGCGGGCAAGCAGGATGTGCTCGCGGGTCTGCGGCATCGGGCCGTCAGCCGCGTTCACCACCAGGATCGCGCCGTCCATCTGAGCGGCGCCGGTGATCATGTTCTTCACATAGTCGGCGTGGCCCGGGCAATCGACGTGCGCATAGTGGCGTGCGTCGGTTTCATATTCGACGTGGGCGGTCGAAATCGTGATGCCGCGCTCACGCTCCTCGGGTGCCTTGTCGATGTTCGCGAAATCGACCGGCGAGCCAAGAA
>PNJY01000195.1 GCA_013822125.1 Erythrobacter sp.
CGGATCATGGCACGCACCCTACCCGGCAACCGCCAAAAGGAAAGGGCCGGAAGCGTTTCCGCCCCGGCCCTTGCCTTGCTTGTGGAAGCCGCTGCTTACGCGTCTTCGTATTCTTCTTCCGATGCGACCGGACCGCTGTCCTGGCCACGCGCGCTCTCGTCGCGGTCGACGAATTCGATAATCGCCATCTGCACCGCATCGCCCGGACGCACGCCAGCGCGAAGCACGCGGACGTAGCCGCCTTCACGATCGGCATAACGTTCGGCCAGCACTTCGAAGAGCTTCTTGAGCTGCGCTTCGTCACCCAGACGGCTCATCGCGAGACGACGGTTCGACAACCCGCCACGCTTGGCCAGCGTGATGAGCTTTTCGACATAGGGGCGCAGTTCCTTGGCCTTGGGCAAGGTGGTCTTGATCTGCTCGTGCTTGATCAGCGCGGCAGCCATGTTGCGGAACAGGGCGTTGCGGTGACCCGTGCGACGGCCCAGCTTGCGGCCCGAAATACCATGACGCATTTGACTTCATCCTTCGTTCGTAGGGAACCCGTGTGAGGTAGCTCCATCCCGGTGGCCGTTCAGGGCCGCCACCTTCGCCCGAAGTGCGAGCCCCCGCCGCCTAGGCAGGGGCTCGCTAATTCATCAGCCGAGCAATTCCTGCTCGAGCTTCTTGGCCATTTCCTCGATGTTCTCGGGCGGCCAGCCCGGGATGTCCATCCCGAGACGCAGGCCCATGCTCGAGAGCACTTCCTTGATCTCGTTCAAGGACTTGCGGCCGAAGTTCGGCGTGCGCAGCATCTCGGCTTCGGTCTTCTGGACCAGGTCGCCGATGTAAATGATGTTGTCGTTCTTGAGGCAATTGGCCGAACGCACCGACAGTTCCAGCTCGTCCACCTTCTTGAGGAGGTAGCGGTTGAGCTGATTGGCGTCGCTCTCTTCCGGCTGCACCGCGTGGCCGATCATCTGGCCGACCGGCTGCGGGATGCCGTCTTCGAAGTGGACGAACAGCGTCAGCTGGTCCTGGAGGATGCGGGCGGCATAGGCCACGGCGTCTTCCGGGGTGACGGTGCCATCGGTCTCGACGATCAGCGAGAGCTTGTCGTAGTCAAGCTCCTGCCCGACGCGGGCGTTCTCGACCTTGTAGCTCACCTGACGCACGGGCGAATAGAGCGAGTCGACCGGGATCAGCCCGATCGGCGCATCGGCCGGACGGTTCGACACTGCGGGCGAGTAGCCCTTGCCGGTGTCGGCGGTGAGCTCCATGTTGAGCGTCGCGCCTTCATCGAGGTGGCAGATCACGAGATCCTTGTTCATCACCTCGATATCGCCGGTGACGGCAATGTCACCCGCGCGCACTTCGCCCGGGCCGGTCGCCGAAAGCTGGAGCCGCTTGGGGCCCTCGCCTTCCATCTTGAGCGCGATCTGCTTGACGTTGAGCACGATGTCGGTGACGTCCTCACGCACGCCCGCGAGGCTCGAGAATTCGTGCAGCACGTTCTCGATCTTGATCGAGGTGATCGCGGCGCCCTGCAGGCTCGAAAGCAGCACCCGGCGCAGCGCATTACCGAGCGTCAGGCCGAAGCCCCGCTCGAGCGGCTCGGCCACGAAGGTCGCCTTGCGCTGACGATCGCCGCCATCCTTGATTTCCAGGGAGTTGGGTTTCTTGAGTTCCTGCCAGTTCTTGGTGTTGACGGACATGGATTTCCCCTAATTCGCCTTTCGGGCGGTTCAAACTTGGGCGGGCCGGATGCGGGGGCGCGAGCGCGCGGCATCAGACCCGATCGGGCGGCGGAGACGACGCGCGTCTCCGCCATCCCGGCGGATCAGACGCGGCGACGCTTGGAGGGACGGACCCCGTTGTGCGGGATCGGCGTGACGTCGCGGATCGAGGTAATGTTGAAGCCGACAGCTGCAAGACCCCGGAGCGCGCTTTCACGACCCGAACCCGGGCCCTTGACCTCGACTTCGAGGGTGCGCACGCCGTGTTCGGCGGCCTTCTTGCCAGCATCGTCAGCGGCGACCTGCGCGGCATAGGGGGTCGACTTGCGGCTGCCCTTGAAGCCCATCATCCCGGCCGACGACCACGAGATGGCATTGCCCTGCGCGTCGGTGATGGTGATCATGGTGTTGTTGAAGCTTGCGTTGATGTGCGCAACGCCGCTGGTGATGTTCTTCTTGTCACGGCGCCGGATACGGCCTGGTTCGCGTGCCATCTTTGAAATTCCTCTAGCTCGTCAGAAGGAAAAAGCGGGTGAGCCCGAAGGCCGCCTGCTTACTTCTTCTTGCCCGCGATGGGCTTGGCCTTGCCCTTGCGGGTGCGGGCGTTGGTGTGAGTGCGCTGCCGCGAACGGGCAGACCCGAGCGGTGACGCAGGCCGCGATAGGCACGCAGGTCCATCAGGCGCTTGATGTTCATCGCGGTGTTGCGACGCAGGTCGCCTTCCACGGTGAAATCGGCATCGATGGTTTCGCGGATGCGCAGGATCTCTTCATCCGAGAGGTCCTGCACGCGCGCCGAATGCGCGATGCCGAGCTTGTCAGCGATCTGGACGGCGGTGGTACGACCGATACCGTGAATATAGGTCAACGCGATGATCACGCGCTTGTTGGTGGGGATATTGACCCCGGCAATACGAGCCACTTATTTCTCCATGCTCCACAGGGGCTTACGGGCCTTAAGGGACCACCCCTATCTCAACGCTCATTCATTCCCATGTTCGCTTGCCGCAAGGGACTGGCGCGAGGCCAGATCACAAACGGCAAAAAGTCCGGTCGGCACGCGCAAGGGCGATGCCTGCCGAACTTGCTTCGAACATGTCGAATGAGGGGCGCGCATAGGCTGATTCGCCCGGGGCGTCAACCGCTTCGCTTTGAAACCTTACAATGAAGCAAACGCCTCTGCGCATCAAGCAGATAGCAACGCGCCCTGCCCGCGTTTACGACCCGGGCTTGTCGTCGAGATCGCTGAAGGCCTCATCGACCGAACCGGGCTTGGGGGTGGGCTTCGGGGTCGGTTTGGGCGCAGGCTTGGGCGCGCTGGCCGGAGGCGTCACAGCGGGCTTGGGCGCTGCTGCAGCCGGCGCGGAAGCGGGCTTCGGCGCGCTGCCGGCGGGAGTGGTCGCTGGCTTGGGCGCGCC
>PNJY01000196.1 GCA_013822125.1 Erythrobacter sp.
GCGCAGGACTGGATGAACAACGATCAACTGGATGGCCTGTGGAGCCGCATCACCCGCGCCAGCCGCCCGGGCGCGCGGGTGCTGTTCCGCACCGCGGCTGAACCCAGCCTGCTGCCGGGCCGTCTGGATGACGCAATCCTGTCGCAGTGGCGTTACCTTGATGAGCTCTCCGCCGACCTCACCCGCCGCGATCGCTCGTCGATCTATGGCGGCGTCCACGTCTACGAGCTGGCGTGATGGCTTCGACGCCCTCCCCCACCCACGCCGCGCTGATGGACGAGGTCTATCGCGGACAGCGGCACATCTATGACTTCACCCGCAAGTACTACCTGTTCGGGCGCGACACGCTGATCGCGGGGCTCGACGCGCGGCCCGGGATGCGGGTGCTCGAGGTCGCCTGCGGCACCGGACGCAACCTAGCCAAACTCGCCAAGGCGTGGCCGGGGGTGCGCCTGTTCGGCCTCGATATCTCCTCCGAGATGCTCAAGAGCGCACGCGCGGCGTTGGGCGAGGACGCGAGGCTGGGCGAAGGCGATGCCTGCGCCTTCGATCCCGTCAGCCTGCTGGGAGAGCCGGCCTTCGAGCGCATCGTGCTGTCCTATTCGCTCTCGATGATCCCCGACTGGCAGGGCGCACTCGCCCATGCGACCGGGCAACTGGCGCCGGGCGGCGCGCTGCATGTGGTCGATTTCGGCGATCTTGGCGGGTTGCCGGGGCCGCTGCGGCAGGGCCTGCGCGCATGGCTCGCCAAGTTCCATGTCGCGCCGCGCCTCGACCTTCCCGCCTTTGCCGCCGAAGTGGCGGCAGCGCGCGGGCTGGTGCTGGAGAGCAAGCGCGGGCCGCTCGGCTACTACCAGCTCCATGTGCTGAGGGCGCGCTGAGGGCACCCTGACTGGGCTGCGGATGGACCTCGCCCGCCCCCTTCGCGCGCGCCGTCGCACGAAGGACGCGCGCGGAAGGGCCGGCCAGGCGGAAATCCGCTCGAACATTTTCCGACCAATCTGGATCACTCCGATCGCGTCATGAAGCGCGCTGGACAGGAGAGGCGCGCCTAGTCTCCCCGCCGAGCTGGCCTCAACCCATTGAGGAGCGCTTCCAGACCTTGGAGATAGCTCTCGGCTGTTTCGTCAAAATTCTCGCTATTGGCGCAGTCGATGGCGGCTTCGGTGACAGCGCCCAGCATCAAGCGGACCAGGGGATCGATCGGCTGCTTGACAATGACACCCGCTTCCATGGCCGCGAAAAGTCCATCCCGGACCATGGCGCCAAAATAGCTTGCGTCGATTTCGCGCCAGCGGTTCCATCCCAGAACCGCCGGGCCGTCGCGCAAGAATATCTGGGCAGAATGCGGGTCGGCACAGGCAGCAAAGAACGCCCGGTTTCCCGCGAACATGGCAGCAAGAATCTCTGTCTGCTGCACCAAGGTCGCCCGCACTTCGGCGAGGATCTGGGACGCGACCTTGCGCAACACAGCTTCGAACAGGTCGGCCTTGGTCGGGTAGTGGTGATAGATTGCGCCCTTGGCCACCTTGGCTTCGGCAGCGATCTGATCGACCGCGACATGATGGTACCCGGAGGAACCAAAATGCAGCTGCGCCGCCGCCAGAATGGCGGTGCGCGTTGCCTCTCTTCGTTCCTCCTGGGTCGGCATTCACAGCTCTTCTTGACATACCGACGGCGAGTCGGTAATTACCGACTATCAGTCGATACCTTGCGATATACGGGGAGTTTTCAGATGGCAACCGCCTATCCCAGTTCGCTCCATCAGTCAGGCGCGCAGGCCCTTGCCGATGATCCCGTCAGCGAACGGAACCGCCGGACCATTCAGGGGATGGTAGACGGATTTGCCAAGCAGGACATCGATGCCATCATGGCGCTGATCGCAGATGAAGCCGTGTACTGCGACATCCTGGGCGATGGCCCTAGGGGAGACGAATATCACGGCAAGGCCGCGATCAGGGATGCATTCACGCGCCAGTTCGCAATGGCCGGACCGCACACCTATGTCGGCGCGAACATCATGGTGGAGGTCGATACCGCTTTTGCGAGCTGGACGATGGTGCTCGGCGACGCGGGCGACCCTGCCGCACCGCGCTTCGAAGGAATCGACGAATTCGTGCTCGATGCTGGGGGACAGGTCGTCCTCAAGAAGGCCTGGCTCAAAGGACAGCCGAGATTGCGGCGGACATTGATGCGCCGCAACCCTGCGGCGGCGCTTCGCAATTGGCGCTATGTGCTCCGAACCCTGGGTCGCTAAGAATGACGTCTGCCCAGCTCATCATCTCCGGGTCGGGGCTGCTCCTCTTCGTTGTTGGTTTGCTCAACGGGGTCATCATTCCGAAGACGAAATCGCCGCGACTGAGCCTGTCGGCGCATCTCACAGCCGTTCAGAGCGGGACGTTCCTGATAGCCATCGCATGGACATGGCCCGTTTTCGAAATGGGTCCAACCTTGTCCATGCTTGTCGCATATGGCCTTTGCGGGGCGCTGTTTGTTCTCTGGGCGGCCTTTTTCCTTGCCGGGCTGTGGGGCGCTGGGCATGGGCTTGCGATCACCGGCCAGGGCTTTGAAACGACAGAAATCCGGCAGGCGATTGTTACGGCATTGCTGGGTCTGGGTGTTTTGGGAACCCTTGGTGCGAGTCTTGTGCTGCTGTTTCAATGGCCGCTTCCCTGATGCCGACCTTGGCAGCCTTCTGGTCAAGAGTGGAGATTTCCGGCTTCATCGTCAGCGGCAACGAAACATCGACTTCAAGTAAGGTTCTGCGACAACGTACTTCGAGCTCTGACTCGCTTTTGCCGCAACCTCGTTCGTCATCGCGGTGAATCCTGGCCCGGGATTTGTCGGCATCGTCGGCTTTGCGATGCGTTCAGGTCGCACCGTTGCACTGGTATCTGTGGCGACGATGCCGGCGGACGCTCGCGGTACAGTCTTCAGCCATGATGCCTCTTCGCAACGAGGCCCGCGCTGATGATATCCCCACACCAAATCTGGCTGCATGTGGATCGACACGGGCGTAGGCGGACGCAAATCACCCGCAACTCTCTATTTTTTCAACGATTTTCTGATGAATTCGCAAAGCTCCGGAAGCTTCCGGAAAGGCCTATGGTAGCGGAGGAG
>PNJY01000197.1 GCA_013822125.1 Erythrobacter sp.
TGAACCATGCGTCAGGTGCCCGCCCGAATTGAGATCGAGCCCCATAAAGGTGTCGCCGGGATTCATCAGCGCGAGGAATACCGCCTGATTCATCTGGCTGCCGCTGTTGGGTTGGACATTGGCAAAGCTGCATCCGAACAATGCCTTGACCCGCTCTATTGCCAGCGTTTCGACTATGTCGGCATAGTGACACCCACCGTAATAACGCTTTCCCGGATAGCCTTCCGCATACTTGTTGGTGAACACGCTGCCGGTCGCTTCAAGCACTGCCTTCGAGGCGATGTTCTCGGAGGCGATCAGTTCGATCTTGTCCTGCTGGCGCTTCAGCTCGCCGCCGATTGCCGCTGCAATTTCAGGATCGGCTGACGCCAGATCGTCGTGCCAGAAACGGTGCATAGAGGGCGGGGCGGGAACGGGCGCGGTGTTCATCGGTCAGGAATACTCAGCAGCTGGGGTTGGAAAGCTTGTCGACCCGGCGCTGATGCCGGCCTTCAAGGAAATCGGTCGACATGAAGGCTTCGAGGCAGGCAATGGCCATTTCGACGCCGATCAGGCGCGCGCCCATGGCGATGACATTGGCGTCGTTGTGCGAACGGGCGAGGGCGGCGGAAAGCGGCTCGGCCACCTGTGCGCAGCGCACCGCCGGGTTGCGGTTGCAGGCGATGGCGATGCCGATGCCGCTGCCGCACAGGGCAACGCCGCGTTCAGCCGTACCATCGGCAATGACGCTGGCGAGCTTGTACCCGTAATCGGGATAATCGACGCTGTCGGTAGTTTCGGGGCCGAGATCTGCGACCTCGTGACCCTCACCGATCAGCCATTCGCGCAGTGCAGCCTTCATTTCGATGGCGGCATGGTCGGAAGTTATGGCGATACGCATGGCGCGCCAATAATGCCGGATGGTTGGTATGACCAGCCTTTTGGGCGCTTTTCCTCCTATTCTATTCCTTGAACTCCTCCATATCGGGAATCCGGGTGAAAGCGATCTTGCTGCCGGAAAAGCCCTTGCCGGTGGCAGGCAGCATCCCGATCAGGACTGTGTCTCTGCCGAAACGGTGATTGAGGCGATCCATTGCGCAGGACAACCGTAGATTGCGAGGCTGCTCCGGATCGTAGGCTTCATCCTGATCACGCCAACTGTCAAACAGGTCGGGTTGGCGCAGATCGACGGGTTCAAGGCCGCAGAGAACTACTCCCAGTTTCTTGATCCGAACATCGCCTTGCTGAGGAAGCAGGCGATGCCAGATTTCCAGCAGGATGGCGAGAAAAGCGGGACTGTCCTGAGTCGGGCGGCAGCGTGTTTCTGCTCGCAATCGCCGACCGTCTTCCAGCCGGATAGAGAAATGGAAAACCCGTGCGGTATAGCCCCCCCGGCGCAGGCGGGAGGCCGCTTTCAGCGTTAATCGCCGAGCGACGTCGATCGCCAAGTCAGGTGGGCGCAAGGCCGGGGCTAGGACATGACTGTGGCCGATGCTGCGTCTGTGCGTTTCCGGTTCGGGCAAGTCATACCCACGCAGCAAATACCACATGCGTTCGCCCCAGATGCTGCCCCAGACCGATCTTATGCTCCTGCGGTCCAGCGCCAGGATATCGGCGATGGTATGAATTCCCTGAAGGCGCAGCCGCCGTTCCATATTGCGGCCTATGCCGGGCAGATCGGTCAGCACGAGTTCGGTAGCCAGACGGGGAGCAATATCATCCGGCATGAGGATGGTAAGCCCGTTCGGTTTTTGTAGGTCGCACGCCACTTTGGCGAGGTAGCGGTTGGGTGCAATGCCGATGGAGCAGCGCATCCATTCCCCTAGCGTGGCATTGATTCCCGCCTTGATCGACTGTCCAATCTGCCTGGCGGCGGCAGGGCTCGCCTCGTTTCGTAGAAGCGATGAGGCCATTTCATCGATCGAGCAGACTGCGGTGACAGGTATGTGGCGCTCTATTTCTCGAATGGCTCGATGATGGAACTCCACATAGAGTTCATGTCGGGCCAATACGCAGACAAGATCGGGGCAGAGTTTCTTCGCTTCCCAGATCGGGGTTCCGGTCGCGACGCCGAAAGCCTTGGCTTCGTAGCTTGCCGCAATGGCGCAGGTACTTTCCGTTTCCACTGGGACGACCGCCACAGGCCGCCCTCGCAGATGCGGTTGCAACTGCTGCTCGACGCTGGCGAAATAGCTATTAAAATCAATGTACAGCCACTTCAATTCCGAGTGGGGATAAAGCGAATCGGGCATGGGTTGGTGCCTGCTGGGACAGGCCTGATACTATATGTTCTCTATTTGTTCTTATCAAGAGTTACATCCGGCAAACCGCAGGATGTAACTCTTGGATCACTGATCCAGAAAACTGCGCATCTTGCGGCTGCGGCTTGGGTGCTTGAGCTTGCGCAGTGCCTTTGCCTCGATCTGGCGGATGCGTTCGCGCGTCACACTGAACTGCTGGCCGACTTCCTCCAGCGTGTGATCGGTGTTCATGCCGATGCCGAAACGCATGCGCAGCACGCGTTCCTCGCGAGGGGTAAGCGATGCGAGCACGCGTGTGACAGTTTCCTTGAGGTTCGCCTGGATCGCGGCATCAACGGGGATAATCGCGTTCTTGTCCTCGATGAAATCGCCGAGGTGCGAATCCTCCTCGTCGCCGATCGGCGTCTCGAGGCTGATCGGCTCCTTGGCGATCTTCATCACCTTGCGCACCTTCTCGAGCGGCATGGAGAGGCGCTGCGCCATTTCCTCAGGGGTAGGCTCGCGGCCTTCCTCGTGCAGGAACTGGCGGCTGGTGCGGACCAGCTTGTTGATTGTCTCGATCATGTGCACCGGGATGCGGATCGTGCGCGCCTGGTCGGCAATGCTGCGGGTGATCGCCTGCCTGATCCACCAGGTGGCATAAGTGCTGAACTTGTAACCGCGGCGGTATTCGAACTTGTCGACCGCCTTCATCAGCCCGATATTGCCTTCCTGGATCAGATCGAGGAACTGCAGCCCGCGGTTGGTGTATTTCTTGGCGATCGAGATCACCAGACGCAGGTTCGCCTCAACCATTTCCTTCTTGGCGATGCGCGCCTCGCGCTCG
>PNJY01000198.1 GCA_013822125.1 Erythrobacter sp.
GAAATCCGTGCGGGAGCGCGTCCTCGTAATGGCCCGAACAGAAGCCGCTGACATAGGAACTGTTCGAAATCCATGCGCCGATGACGACCTCATCGCGGCGTTTGCTCGCAGGCTCGTTTTGCGTCCAGTCGAGATAGTTGAGCACCGCCTCCGAGCCACCCGGCAAGGTGACCGGCGAACCGATCACCCGGTCGACCAGATCAAGTGCGCCCCCCGGTCGCTTGCGGCAGCCGAATTTGCCTTCGCGCAATGCGCGCGCGACGGTCAGTGCCTCGTAATGAAATGTGTCGTCGCTCCGCTCCGCGAGGAACACGGCCGGGTCGCGAACCGCCGCGCGGCATTGGCCGCTCAAGTCGGGCGGAGGCCATTCGCGCTTCACTTTGGTAATCACGTTGATCGTGCAGGCCTCCGCATGGACCGACACCATCAAACAGGCCGCTCCGGCCATGCCGAGGACGATCCGACGGGACCATTCGCACATCATTGCAACAGCTTGCTTCATCAGCGTCCAGCATGCAACCCCAATCCTCCGGTCGCGCAGCGATCGCAAGGCCGACCGGCCGCCCGCAGGTGCCCGGACCCCGGCCTTGAGCCGGGGGGAGGAACAGCGCCGAGGACGTCCTCGCGGAGGCGAGGACGCAACAAAAACAACATCAGGGGGCCATCATAAGCCGGGTTCTGTCTCCCCGGACGGTATCCTTGCGGACCGGCTCCGGGGTGGCAGCCATTCATCTGGGCCGTCGGTTGCCCGGCGGCTCTAGCAGCCAACCCGGGTCTCTCGGCGCGAAACACGCCTGCCCCTCTTGCGAAGGGCGCGAGACCCCTATTCGGCCTTGCTCCGGGTGGGGTTTGCCATGCGGTTGCCGTTGCCAGCCCCCCGGTGCGCTTTTACCGCACCCTTTCACCCTTGCCTGTGACCTTTAGGGTCCATCGGCGGTATACTCTCTGTGGCACTTTCCCTTGCCCCGCCCGAAAGCGGAACCGGCGGGCGTTACCCGCCACCCTCGTTTCGTGGAGCCCGGACTTTCCTCGCGCCCCCGAAAGGACACGCGGCTGCCTCAGGCCCCCTGACGGGTGACGCTATAGGGCGAGGTTGGCCTAATTGCAAAGATGCTGCATGGTCGTGAAAGTCTACTTAGCTCGCTGGCACTGGAAAGATAGCGAAACCCGCGTTTCCTGAAGCTTTCGACATGTCTTGACCTGCTGTTGGGTGCCATCAGGATAACTCACAAACAGCGAACCAACTTGGTCGCGCGGCACCATGATTGTCTTATCGGTCCAGTAGGGTGTTGGGGTGCTACCCTGCAAAATTGGCAATCGCTCACCCTGGCCGCGCACTGTCAGACTGATCGCCAGCTTTTCGGGGCAGCCGGTGATCGTGCAACCGACTGTTTCGCTGATGCTGCGTAGAGGTTTGTCGAAGAACGATAGCCGCCAACGGCGTGGCGGTACGCGCCCGCGCGAAGTCTTCCCAGCGCGGCTTAGCTGGGCTTCGCTCTCATCGACCTCGTAGATTTCGTCAGGCACGATGTCCTCTTCCCGTGCCGGCACGCGGTAGAACTGGTAAGCGAAGTCGCTGTCGAGCACGGTTCGCTCGAAGCAAACAGGATGGAAGCCAGCGGCATCAAAGATCATCGCGGCGCTCACCGCAAAGGCCTCAGGTTCACGAATCCGCTCCTGAATGAACTTAGCCCGCGCGACAGCGCGGCGTGGCTGGATGACCAGAATTGCGAGATGCGCAAAACCCGTTGTGCCATCCGGCATCAGAATCGCTTCGCTGACCAGAGCGTCATAGTGACAATCCCGCGTAAGACCACCGGAAGCCCCGCCGGGGCTAAGGATGAACGCATCCACAATGCATCCTGCAGGCCTGCCACCCTTACAATTCTTGAGCCTGATCGTCTGGGTGCGCGAGGTCAGGAAGTGCGCAATGCTCGCAGCCTCCTCGGCCGCCAACTTCTCAGCCATCGCAGTGGCCATCAGCACATCATCCGCAACAGGCTCATCCCCGCTGCCCAGCGCAAGCAGAATCGCAAGAAATTCCCCTGTCCCCATCATGCGTCGAGTGTGGTTCGACGGTCTCTGAAAATCAAGAAATGGCTCGCCAACAAAGACGTTGTCATGAATTGCAGAACCAGAGCAACCGACTGCGTCTCAATGAAACCACTGATCTTGTCCAAACGAAATGGTTGCGTCGATATCACGAATGCCAACGCATACTCGCCGCGCAGGCCGGCAAAGATGCTGGCGAGCCCAAACCCGGTCGCCATCAGGACGAACCCGAGATGCCACCCCTCGGCTCGCTCCAAAACCGGTCGGCGGTAAATGAACCATGCGGCGAGCATCAGTCCTATAGCCATATTGGCCATATCCGACATCAGCGCCGTCAGCACCGCAGGTGCCTCATCCGCCGTGGCGTCCGCTTCCGCAATCTCCGTCAAAAGTTCGCGGGGCAGAATGGCATTGGATACCGAGGCCAGCAAAACAGCTGGAGCGAATGCCGCGCAAGCAAGGCAAAAGCGCGCCAGCCAGGGGCGATCCCTGATCAAGCGCGGCTGCGCCGTCACCGCGTCCGCCCCTGATCGCGGTCGAGCAGCAGTTGCCACAGGATCGCCGCCACCTCGCCATCGGGGATGCCGGTGATGTGTTCGGGCCGCCAGCGGCGCTCGAAGGCTTCGACCGCCTTGGTCTGATCGGTGATGTCGTAGCCGAAGCGTTCGAGCGCGAGGAAGAAGCTGCCCCAGTTGTGGAACGGGTTGCCCGCCGCAAGGCACGCCGGGCGCGGCAGGCACAGCTTGGCTTGCGCGAGGCGGTCCCACGGGAACAGCTCGCCCGGATCGACCTTGCGCATCGGCGCGACATCGGAGTGGCCGACGACATTGGCGCGCGGGATGTCGTATTGCTTCACGAGTCGGCCGAGCAGCGGAAGCAGCGCGTCGATCTGCGCCTCGGCGAACCCGCGATAGCCGAGCGCGTGGCCCGGATGATCCAATTCGATCCCGATGCTCGCCGAGTTCACATCCGGGATGCCGCGCCAGTAGCT
>PNJY01000199.1 GCA_013822125.1 Erythrobacter sp.
CGGGACCGGCCTGAGCGAACGCATATCCGACGTGGTCGGCAGAACCGAAGTGCACTTCGAGGATTTCGTCAAGTTCACCCACCGTTTCCGGCTCGACAAGGACAATCTGGCGATCCGCCGCAACGAACTCGATGCGACCGTCGGCAACGAGCGCAATTATGTCGAGATCGGTTATCTCAGGCTCAACCGCGACATCACCAGCGTCGAGGACCTGCAGGACCGCGAGGAACTGCGCGCTGCGGTGCGCTTCATGTTCGCACGCTATTGGTCGGCCTTCGGATCGGGCGTGTTCAACCTCACCGACCGCAGCGAGGACCCGACCTTTCTTTCGGACGGCTTTGACCCGATCCGCACCCGACTGGGTGTGGCCTATTCGGACGATTCGCTGGAATTCGGATTCACCTGGCGGCGCGATTTCGAAACCTCGGGTGACGCCAGGCGCGGCAATACCTTCCAGCTGTTCTTCGGCCTCAGGAATCTCGGGTTCCGATAGGCGCGCAGGTCACCGCGGTTGATCGTTGGCATACATGCCGAAAACGGCTATCGGGCAATCCGGCTAAGCAGGGGTTAAGCCTGTCAGCGCCAGTTATGTGGCAACATTGCCATTGCGGCAGGCAGACAATTGGATCGAACGCGTGAAAATCAATAAAATTTTCAACTACCTGGTTTCGTTTTCCGCAGTCATGGCATTAGCCGCGCCAGTGAGTCTGGCGGCGCAGGCATCGCCTGCCGCTAACGATCCCCTCAACATCCCGCAGGACATTACGATCTTCGGGCTGGATGATCCCAACAACCGCAAGGCAACGGCGATCGTCAACGGCCATGTGATCACCGGCACCGATGTCGACCAGCGTCTGGCACTGGTCATTTCAGCATCGCGCAACGAGATTTCAGCGGAGGAAATGCAGCGGCTGCGCATGCAGGTTCTGCGCAACCTGATCGACGAGACGCTGCAGATTCAGGAGGCGAAGGCCCAGGAAATCGAGATTTCGCGCGACGAGATCGAACAGACCTATGCCCGGGTCGCCAGCCAGAACTTCGGCTCCGATCTGGCCGCCATGGATAAATTCCTGCTCAGCATCGGTTCGTCTCCGGCATCGCTGAAAAGGCAGATCGAAGGCGAACTTGCGTGGCAGCAGGTCCTGCGCCGCACAATCGCCCCCTTCGTCAACGTTGCGGAGGAGGAGGTGAACGAGATTCTGCGCAGGCTCGAAGAATCGCGCGGGACCGAAGAATACCGCCTGGGCGAGATATTCCTTTCAGCCACTCCTGAAAATCAGGCGGCCGTTGCCCGCAATGCCCAGCAGATCGTCGAACAACTGGAGCAGGGCGGCAGTTTCGTCGCCTACGCGCGGCAATTCTCCGAAGCATCGACGGCGGCTGTGGGCGGTGACCTCGGCTTCGTAAGGCTTGCCCAATTGCCTAGCGAACTGGCCGCGGCAGCGCGCGGAATGCAGGTGGGGGAGATGTTTGGTCCAGTCCAGATTCCGGGCGGTTTTTCAATCCTCTATCTGATCGATAAGCGCCAGGTGCTGACCGCCGACCCGCGTGACGCGCTGCTCAGCCTCAAGCAGATTTCTATCGCCTTTTCTCCCGACACCACCCAGGAAGATGCCACCGCCAGGGTCGAGGCATTTACCAGGGGCGTGCAGGCAATGCGCGGCTGCGGCGACGCAGATCAGGCCGCCGCCGCGTTGGGCGCGGAAGTTGTCACCAATGACCAGATTCGTGCGCGTTCGCTGCCCGAACAGTTGCAGAATATCGTGTTGCAGTTGCAGATCGGCCAGAGCACCCCGCCCTTCGGCTCGATCTCCGAAGGCGTGCGTGTGCTGATGCTGTGCGGTCGCGACGATCCGCAAGTCGACAGTGGGCCGAATTTCGATCAGCTGATGTCCCAGCTTGAGGATGATCGCATCAACAAGCGCGCGCAGCGTCACCTGCGTGACCTGCGCAACGATGCCTTTATCGAATACAATTGAGCGCCCAACCTGCCCTGCCGATCGTCGTTTCCTCCGGTGATCCGGCCGGCATCGGGCCTGAACTAATCTGCGTCGCGTGGGCGGCCCGCGCAGCGCACGCCCTGAAGCCATTCCTGGTCGTCGCAAATGCCGAGTTGCTCGAAGCGGCGGCACGCGCACGTGGGCTTGAGCTTGAGGTGATCGCAATTGCCGATCCGCGAGAGGCCAACGGATGCTTTGCCGAAGGGCTTCCCGTCATCGATATTGGTGCCTGCGCATACGCCCCCGGTGCACCATCGGGCGAAGGGGCTGCATTTGCGCTTGCCTCGCTCGATCGAGCGACACGGTTGGTTTGCGAAGGCCGGGCTGGCGCGGTGGTAACCGCACCGGTCGCCAAGGCAGCGCTGGCCAAGGTTGGCTTCGCATTTCCCGGGCAGACCGAATTTCTCGCCGCTGCCTGCGGGCTTGACGCAAGCGATGCGGTCATGATGCTCGCCGGGCCGCACCTGCGCACCGTGCCGCTCACTGTCCACTGCGCGCTGGCTGAAGTCCCCTCACGGCTGACCGTCGAACTGATCTGCCACAAGGCGCGGATCGTCGACGCGTCACTGCGCCACGACTTCGGGATTGCTCAGCCGCGCCTCGCCGTCGCTGCGCTCAACCCGCATGCGGGAGAAGGCGGTGCATTTGGCGATGAGGAAGCGCGGATCATCACCCCCGCCATTGCCGCATTGCGCGCCGAAGGAATCGCGGTTTCCGGCCCGCATCCCGCCGACGCGCTGTTCACTCCGCGCGCGCGCAGCACCTATGACGCGGCGCTGTGCATGTATCACGACCAGGCGCTGATCCCGTTGAAGGCGCTCGATTTCGACGAGGGCGTCAATGTAACGCTCGGCTTGCCGATCGTTCGCACCAGCCCCGATCACGGCACGGCGTTCGATATCGCGGGCAAAGCGGTGGCCGATCCCGGTGCCATGATCGCTGCGATCCGCATGGCGGGCGAGATGGCGGCTATGCGGGCGGTCTCGTGAACTCGGAGTTGTCGCCCACCCCGCTGCGACTAACCTCACCTGCGGTTCGGCAAG
>PNJY01000200.1 GCA_013822125.1 Erythrobacter sp.
CCGACGATGTCACCCGGCAGCAGCTTCTCGAGCTCGACCGCCACATCGGGGCCGGAGAGGATCAGCTGGCCCATGTGGCTGACGTCGAACAGCCCGGCATGGCTGCGCGTCCACTCGTGCTCGGCGACAATACCCTCATACTGGATCGGCATGTGATAGCCCGCGAACGGCACCATGCGTGCGCCGTGCGCCCGGTGCCATGCATCCAATGGCAGGCATTCCAGCGGCAGCTCTTCGAATTGGTCTTCGTCGCTCAAATCACCGTTCCCCGCACAAGACACGCCGCGCTTCACTGGTGAAACGCGCTGTTGCGTGCCCCCTCTGTCGGGAAACCTGAGAGCTTTACCGGGCAAACTGCCCGGCCTTCCCCTTCGGTGGCGCACCTTGGAAGGAGCGCGCTTTCCAGAGTGTCAGACCCTTTCGCGGTCCTTCTGCCTGAGAGATTCCGGGGCGGTTGCTCCTTCGGCGCCCCGCGACAGGCGGGGCCTCTCCCACGAAAGGTTTACCGGAATCGCTCCCGGTTGACCCCACGCCCTTCGCCCAAGCGCGCCCTCCCGTCAATGGCCCGGGCGCAGGATCAGACAGGAAAATCCACTTGCCTTGACCGCACTTGGGGCTATTCGCGGCGCGAACGGAGCAGGCCGAACATGACGACGTCCGAAATCTTCCTGATCGCGCTGCTGATCATCTTTGCGGTGCCTTGGCTGTTCTGGCGCCTGCTGCGTACCGATTACTGGGCGCCGCTGGTGGTGGTGCAGATCGTCGGCGGAATCCTGCTCGGCCCCGGCGTGCTGGGGGCTGCATTTCCCGATTACTACGCCTTCATTTTCAGGGGAGAGGTGATCGGCGCGCTCAACGGCATCGCGTGGTGGGCGGTAATGCTGTTCGTGTGGATCGCGGGGATCGAGCTTGACCTTTCGCAGGCGTGGAGCAACCGGCGCGAGACGGGGATCACCGCGGGCCTCGCGCTGGGTGTGCCGCTGGCGCTGGGCGCGCTCGCGGCCGTGCTGCTGCTGCAATGGCCCGGCTGGCGCGGGCCCAATGGTGCGCAATGGCAGGCGGTGCTGGGCATCGGCATGGCCTGCGCGGTCACTGCCCTGCCGATCCTGGTGCTGTTCATGGAGAAGCTGGAGATCCTGCGCGCTCCGCTGGGCCAGCGGATCCTGCGCTATGCCAGCCTCGACGATATCGCGATCTGGGGCGTGCTGGCACTGATCCTGCTCGATTGGGAGCGGATCGGGCGGCAGCTATTGTTTCTTGTCGGGTTCGCCCTGGCCGCATGGCTCGTGCGCCGCCTGATGCAGCGGATCGATGAGGCGGATCGCTGGCCCGTGGGGCTGATCTGGCTGGCGCTGTGCGGGCTGGCGGGCGATTGGTCGGGGCTGCATTTCATGGTCGGCGCTTTCCTTGCCGGGGTCGTGCTCGATGCGCGCTGGTTCGGGCATGAGGCGATGGACCGGTTCCGCGGCGTGGTTTTGCTGACGATGATGCCGGTGTTCTTCCTTTCCACGGGCCTACGCACCCAATGGGAAGGCGGCGGGATGGCGGTATTTGCCGCTGCCGCATTGCTGCTGGTGGCGGCAGTGGCAGGCAAGCTTCTCGGCCTGCGGCTGGCCGGGTGGATCCTGGGCTGGCAGCGGGGCGAGGCGGCGCTGATCGGCTGGCTGCTCCAGACCAAGGCGCTGATCATGATCATCTTCGCAAATATCCTGCTCGACAAGGCGATCATCACCAGCACGGCTTTCACCGCACTCCTGCTGATGGCGGTCGGCAGCACCATGCTGACGGTGCCGATGGCACAGCCGATCCTCGCGCGCCTGACCGGCATCCGCCGGCGCGTAGCCTGAGCCGCCACCGGTACCGGACGCTTTTCCGACTCGACGCGGCGTAGTATGCTGTAATCATGGGGCCACCGGGCCACTTGGGCCTTGTGCGTTTGATTGCCCCGTGAAGGGGATTGGAACAATGAAGCAAGCACTTGTGCTGGCCAGGTTGCAGGTCTGTGCGCTGGCCCTGGCGCTGGGCGGCGGTATTGCCATCGCGCAGAACAACCTCGCCTATGTCGGCACCAGCCTGTTCGGCGAGAACGAGGTGGGCAAGGGCGCGGGCGAGGATGCGGGCGGCGATTTTTCCGCCGAGCTCGACCTGGGCCGGGGGCGGCTGTGCTATCTGCTCGAGGTTTACGGCCTGGACGAGGTTACCGGCGCGCATATCCACGAGGGTGCCAGGGGCAAGGATGGGCCGCCGGTGGTCACCCTGCAACTGGCGGGAGCAAGCGGAGACGACATCTGCGTCGATATCGACAAGGAATTGCTGAGTACAATGGCGCGCAACAAGGCGCGTTACTACGTCAATGTGCACACAGCGGCCTTTCCCGAAGGTGCTATCAGGGGCCAACTGAACGATTAGGAAGCTTCGATCAGCGCCAGCTCGACCAACGCATGGCCGCTGGCGACAATGCCGATCTCCTCGGCGGCCGCGCGGCTCAGGTCGATCACCCGTCCGCCGCTGAAGGGGCCGCGATCGTTGATCCGCACCACCACCTGCTGCCCGTTGCGCGGATTGGTCACCCGCACCAGGCTGCCGAAGGGCAGAGTGGGGTGCGCGGCGGTGAGCGCGAACTTGTCAAAACTCTCGCCGCTGGCGGTGCGGCGGCCGTGGAACCGGTCGGCGTAATAGGACGCCATGCCTTCGCCCAGCGGACGCGACTCTGCTTCGGCAGCGGACTCAGTCTGCGGAATTGGCGCGGAAAGGTCGGCGAAGGCCTGATCGAACGCATCGCCGCTTGCCTGCTGCGCCTGGCCCGGCTGCGACGCGAAACAGCACAGCATCAGCGCGGGTGCGACCAATCGGCCAACGACCCGGCGGGTCCCCAGAGCGCGACTGCGTTCCATGGGTCGGGCCTAAGCCTTGGCGATCGCAGGGTAAATCACTGGAGGATCGGTTCGGCGCGGCGGAAAAGCGGCCCGCCGCAATTCCGGGGAAAACGTAAAGCCAGAATGCAGATGGAGCCAAAATGCAAATGGGGCCGGTATTGCTA
>PNJY01000201.1 GCA_013822125.1 Erythrobacter sp.
GCCGATACGGTTGCGATCAGCGCAATCACCGTCTTCACCTCATCGGGATCGACCGCAAGGCGCGTCGCGCGCGAGCGCCCCGCCACGCCGATGCTGGTGCTCACCCCGTCGCAGCGCACCGCACGGCGGGTGGCGCTGCTGTGGGGCGCACATGCGGTGATGACCAAGGATATCGGCAGCTTCGAGGAGATGATCGGCAAGGGCAAGCGCATGGCGCTGCGTCACGGCCTGGGCCAGGCCGGGTCAAAGCTGATCGCGCTTGCAGGCGTACCCTTCGGAACGCCGGGTAGCACGAATTTGCTGCATGTGGTGACCCTGACGGGCGACGAGCTGGAGAAACACGAGAGTTGAGGTGCCGCATGTCTGCGAACGACACCAGTGCGGACGTTCGCCCTCAATTATTGTCAATCGTCTATCTTCCAGACAAACTTCGTTCGCAGATCACACTCGGATGGCTCCTCACCTTCCTGAAACAAGCTAACTCGCGCAATTGCCGCACGCTGTAGTTTGCTGAAGCGGGAGTTGGATTTGAAATAGGCTGCCCCTTGCCGACCATTCCAAATTGCTATGACATACTCTCCGCCTTGTTTTCGCTGAGCAAAACGTCCGGGGTTTCCGTTCGTCGGCCCTTCCACCAAACGCCCCTTAGGGCGACTTGCCCAACCAATTCCTGAAACTTCAAGCGAACCAAAAGCCCCATCCCACTGAAAACTCCCCCCATGGATTCCCCCATGAAGAAGTGTGATTGACTCGTCTGGAAGTAGATCAATGATTGGTGAATACCCACAAAACCGCGCAGGTCCCTCAAGATCATGGGCAGATGCTGTCGAGAGTGTTGCGGTCCAAATGGCGGCAGAGATGGCAATGAGTCTAATCATTGAAGCTTCCCGTTAGGCAAGGACGCGGCTTTGCTTCTATCTAGTCGAGAGTCCGTTTTCCACCCAAGAACGGACATAGCCTACCCCGCCGCCCGCTCCAGCCGTGCCCTGGCCTCAGTCTCACCGATCAATGGTAGCAACTCCGCCATATCCGGCCCGTGGTCCATGCCGGTGAGCGCCTGGCGCAGCGGCAGGAACAGAGGCTTGCCCTTGCGGCCGGTACTTTCCCTGAGCGCGCCTGTCAGCGAGTGCCAGGGGTCATCACCCCACGCCAGCAGCCGCGCGGCTTCGGCCAGATAGGCGCGGTCGTCGTCCGAAAATTCCGGCTGGGTAATCGGGCCGGTGACCAGCCGCCACCATTCGCCCGCCTCGGCCACGGCGCCCAGATTGGGGCGCACCGCGTGCCAGCCGGCCTCGTCCATTCCGGCGGGCAGGCGGTCCTTAACCTCGGTGAAATCGAGCTGGTGGATGATCGCCTTGTTGATCCGTTCAAGCTCGGCATCGTCGAACCGCGCCGGCGCGCGCCCGAAAATCGACAGGTCGAAGCTTTCGATCAGCGCAGCCCGGTCGGCAATCGGCTCGACCGGCAACGAAGTGCCCAGCCGCGCCAGCAGCGCGACCAGCGCCTGCGGTTCGATGCCCTTTTCGCGAAAGGCGTCGCAGCCGAGCGCGCCCAGCCGCTTCGACAGCTTGCCCTCGCTCCCCACCAGCAACGCCTCGTGCGCGAAATGCGGGAGATTTCGTTGCTCCAGATGTTGCGCAGCAAATAGCGCGGTAAACATCTGGATTTGCACGGCAGTATTGGAAACGTGATCCTCGCCCCGCAGGACATGGGTGATGCCCATCTCGATATCGTCAACCGCGCTCGGCAACATGTAGAGCCATGACCCGTCGGCGCGGCGGATCACCGGGTCCGAAAGGCTCGCCGCCTCGAAATGCTGGTGCCCGCGAATGCCGTCATCCCATTCGATGGTTTCGGCATGGTCGAGCTTGAAACGCCAGTGCGGCTTGATCCCCTCAGCCTCCTTTGCAGCGCGTTCGGCATCGCCGAGCCTGAGCGCTGCCCGGTCGTAGATCGGCGGAAGCCCGCGCCCGAGGGCGATCTTGCGCTTGAGATCGAGCTCCTGCCCGCTCTCGTAACAGGGATAGACCCGGCCTGCGCCGCGCAAGGCTTCAAACGCGGCCTCATAAAGTTCGAGCCGCAACGACTGGCGCTCCTCGCCGTCAGGTTCAAGCCCCAGCCAGGCGAGGTCTGCGCGGATCGCATCGACATATTCCTCGCGGCTGCGCTCGGCATCGGTATCGTCGATCCGCAACAAGAAGTGCCCGCCACTTTTGCGCGCGAGCATCCAGTTGTGGAGCGCGGTGCGGATATTGCCGACATGCAAGCGGCCCGTGGGCGAAGGTGCAAAGCGGGTGGTAATCATGGACTGGGTCGTTAGCCTTGTTGATACGAAAGAAGAAGCCCCGCCGAAGCACAAGTGCTCCAGCGGGGCCCACGATTTTCGGCTTCGGCATGAAGCGTGGCGGGTTTATTCGCCCGCTTCGACCGCGCCCATGGCCGCCTTCATCGCTTCTTCCGAAGGAATGGCATCGGCTTCCGGCTCTGCTTCAACAACCGCTTCGGCTGCCGCCAACGCATCGTGCTGAGCACGCCAGGCGGCACGCAGCGCTGCATCGCGGCTGGTGGCGGCAACGCGCATCCGGTTCATTCCCGCGCCGGTACCGGCCGGGATCAGGCGACCGACGATGACGTTTTCCTTCAGCCCGATCAGCGAATCCTTCTTGCCCTCAACCGCCGCCTGCGTGAGCACGCGGGTGGTTTCCTGGAACGAAGCCGCCGAAATGAAGCTGCGGGTCTGGAGCGAAGCCTTGGTGATCCCGAGCAGGATCGGCTTGCCGGCGGCAAACTGCTTGCCCTTGCCGAGCTTGGCATTGGCCTCGTTCATCTCGTCGAGGTCAACCTGCTCGCCCGGAAGCAGCACGGTGTCGCCGCCATCGGTGATCTCGACCTTCTGCAGCATCTGGCGAACGATCACCTCGATGTGCTTGTCGTTGATCTTCACGCCCTGCAAGCGATAGACTTCCTGGATCTCGTCAACGAGATATTCGGCCAGCGCT
>PNJY01000202.1 GCA_013822125.1 Erythrobacter sp.
GTGGCGATGGTTGCGGCTGCGGCGGACAGGCTGACAACACTGGCAGCCAAAAGATATTTGATCTTCATCATGTACCCCTGGATCGAATCTGGATTGGGAAGGCCTCGCGCCTCGTCGCAAGGCGATAAGCGCGATCGGCGTCGGTCAAAAGTCAGTTTGTTGACAAATTTGTGAATGCCGCTGGCGCATGTGCCGCGTTGCAGCATCTCGCCATCGATCCGCACAGCCTAACGCTAGGGAATCCGTGCTTTCCGGCCATGTGTTGCACCCTCGCAACAGCGCAAAAGATTCTTGGCGATGCCCGCGATATGCCAGCAAAATCAGACGAGATTTATCTCGCGCAGCCGCTGCTGGAGGAATTCGTGGCTTGAAAGCGGGGGCGGGGCGTCGGATTCGTGGCCCGGTTCGATGCAGGATGGCAAAGTCTCGATCACATAATCGGGCCGGAAGTGCAGGAAGAACGGCATCGAATAACGCCCGCGCCGCGCCGCTTCGCCGCGCGGATTGACCACGCGGTGCGTGGTCGAGCGCAGCCGCGAGTTGGTCAGCCGGTCAAGCATGTCGCCGACATTGATGACCAATGCCCCATCTGGCACCTCCACGGCTTTCCAATCGCCCTGCCTGGTCAGGAGTTCGAGCCCGGCCTCTTCCGCGCCCAGCAGCAGCGTGATGGTGTTGATGTCGCCATGCGCCGCCGCGCGAATCGCGCCTTCGGGCGCATCCTCAGACAGCGGAGGATAGTGGAGCAGGCGCATCACCGAATTTCCGTCCCGGACAGTGTCGGTAAAGAAATCCCGCTCCAGGCCCAGATGCAGCGCAATCGCCTCAAGTACGCGCAGACCCGCCTTTTCGAATGCCAGGTAAAGTTCGCTGAATGTCTCGCGGAAGCCAGGAATCTCGGACGGCCAGACATTGGGCGCCATATATGCCGAATACGGGTGGTCTGCAGGCAGGCTGCGGCCGATGTGCCAGAACTCCTTAAGGTCCTGCACCAGCGCGTCCTTGGCCTTTTCGGTTCCGAACGGCGTATAGCCGCGCGCACCGCCGCCTCCCGGCTGATGATAGGCGCGCTTGGCCTCCTCGGGCAGGGCGAAGAATTCCTTCGACCTGGCTTCGGCCCGGTCGATCAATTCCTGGGGGATGCCGTGGTCGCGGATCACCGCGAAACCATATTCGGCAAAACTGTTTCCAAGCTCGTCGGCAATACTCGCGAGCGGCTGGTCCAGCGAAACAACGGCAATGTCGGTCATGCGGTCCATCTAATACCTGCAGGATCAATAGGGAAGAAAAACACTGGCGAGCGCAGCACTCATCAAGTTGGCTAACGAACCCGCTGCCAACGCCCTGATACCCAGCCGCGCAATCACCGGTCTTTGATTTGGCGCAAGTCCGCCCACCACCGCCATCTGGATCGCGATCGAGGAGAAATTGGCAAACCCGCATAGCGCAAAGGTGACGATCGCGCGGCTTCGCGCCGTCAGAGTGGCCGCATCCATTGCCCCCAGATCGATGAAAGCGACGAATTCGTTGAGCACGATCTTGGTCCCGAACAGGCCGCCGGCCGTCCCCGCCTCGTGCCAGGGGATGCCGATCAGGAACATCACCGGTGCGAACACCCAACCCAGCATCTGCTGGAAGGAAAGGTTGGGCTGACCGAACCAGCCGCCGATCCCGCCGAGCAGGCCATTGGCAAGCGCTACCAGTGCGACGAAGGCCAGCACCATTGCCCCCACTGCCACCGCCAGCTTGACGCCGGTCTGTGCGCCCTGCGCTGCGGCTTCGATGACGTTGGCGGGCTGGCTGCCTTCCTCGAAGGTCTCGGAAATGGTGACGTCGACCACGTCATGCGCATCGTCGCCCTCTTCGTCAGGCATGATGATCTTGGCCATGAGGATACCGCCGGGCGCCGACATGAATGCGGCGGCCAGCAGGAAAGGGAGGTACTTCTCGCCCAGCAGCCCGGCATAGGCCGCCAGGATCGTGCCCGCGACGCCCGCCATGCCCACGCTCATCAGCGTGAACAGCCGCGCTGGCGGCAGCGCGGCGAGATAGGGCCGCACCACCAGCGGGCTTTCCGACTGGCCGACAAAGATATTGGCCGCCGCGCCCAGCGATTCGACCTTGCTGATGCCCGTCACCCAGGCGATCGCTCCGCCCAGCCAGCGCACCACACGCTGCATCACGCCCAGGTAATAGAGAATCGCCACCAGCGAGGCGAAGAACACGATTACCGGCAGCGCCCCCAGCGCGAAGGTATTCTTGAGCGGGTTGTCCGCTCCGAACAGGAAGGCGGTTCCTGCATTGGCGTGCGAAAGCAGTGCCGCCACCCCGTCGGACATACCCTGGATCACCGCGCGGCCCCACGATGTCGCCAGCACCAGGAACGCCATCAGTGCCTGCAACCCAAAGGCGGCGCCGACCACGCGCAGCCTGATCCGCTTCCTGCCCACGGAAAGCACGAAGGCGATGGCAAGGATCGCTACGATCCCCAGGATGCTTGACAGGATTTGCGGCATGACCCCTCACTGCGATCGGTTTTCGATTTGTCGTTCGCCCTGCGTCTTGCCTGTTGAGAGGCAACAGTCAAACCCACAGCGCGATTTTGCCTGTGGCTTTCCTTTTGCCGCAAGCCGCAATAGGCACTTGGCGATGAACGATTCCCGCCCCGCCGGCCTTGCCGCCGCCATGCCCCGCGCCCTGTTCACCTATCTGATGCTTTACGGCGGGATGACGGTGCTGGCCGGCGTGCTCGCGTTCAAGCAGGTGCAGCTGCCGCCCAGCGATCTGGCGGTGGAGGCGGGCATCTTCCCCTATTTGCTGCTTGTGGTGATTTCAAGCACGGTGGCGCAGCTTTACGGCCAGGCCACCGCCAACAAGATCGTGTGGTGGGGGTTTGTGCCGCTGGGCATGTCGGCGCTGCTGATGCAGCTGGTGCTGGGCCTGCCGGCATCGACCGAGATGATCGAATTCAGGCCCGATGATCTGGCCGCG
>PNJY01000203.1 GCA_013822125.1 Erythrobacter sp.
AGCGTGCTGTTGAATTCCGACTTCACGTAGCTGCCCGAAAGGTTGAAGTTGAGGCCCGGCGAAGGCTCGAAGCCCAGCTCTGCCTCGACCCCGGCGGCGAAGGCTTGGGGCACGTTGAAGACGATGCGCGAGGAGCAGCTGCCGGCATCGAGCGTCACCTGAAGGTTGCTGATGTCGTTGTAGAAGGCGGCGGCGTTGAAGGTGAAGCCGGAACCTTGGGTCTTCACGCCCAGTTCGTAGTTCCACAGCTTTTCATCGCCATAGTCCTGAAAGCCGCCAAACAGCGCCAGGTCCTGCGCGTTGCACAGCGGGGTGTTGAGCGGATCGTTGACCCCGCCAAGCCGGAAGCCCTGCGCAGCCTGCGCGTTGATCGTGACATCATCGCTCGCCTTGTAGCTGACGAGGAAACGCGGGGTGAAGCCATCCGACTTGGTGGTATCGACCACGCCCCGATCGCCATTGGCGAACAGGCCGCCGGTTGTGATGGTGCGCGATTCCTCGAAGTCGTAATAGCGCCCGCCTGCGGTGAAGGTCAGCCTGTCGGTCAGCTCGTAGCTGGCTTCGCCGAAGATCGCGAACTGCTTGATGTCGAAGGGCAGGTCGGAGTTGAACGGCGAGTTCGCCGGGAAACCGTTCGCAACCGCAGCCGAAGTGCCCGCGCCAAGCGTCGCATCGGTGAAGGCGTCATAGCCAGGGGTGGGCAGGCGCTGGCGATAGTCGCGCTTCACGTCGGAATAGAAGGCGCCCAGAAGCCACTGGAACGGGCCGTCATAATCCGAGGCAAGCCGCAGTTCCTGCGTGAACGTCTTGAGGTCGGTCGTATCGCGCAGGTTCGAGGGCAGCGTCACCGCCGCCGCCGGGAAGCCGAGATCGACCGAGACCGACCCGGTCAGCGCACTCGCATCGCGGCTGACGAGGATGTCGCGGTTGATGTAAGAGCTGACCGAGGTGAGGTTGTGCTGGCCGAGGCCGACGTTGACAGTCAGATCGGCGATCAGCGTTTCATCCTCGAACCGTTCGGGCAGCAGCAGATATTGCTCGCGCTCGCCCAGCTGCACCGCAGGCCGGGTGATGGTGAAGCGGTTGGCGAAGAGGTTGTAGATCTCCTGCCGGTTGAAGCCGTTGGCCTTGATCTTCTGATAGATCACGCGCGGAGTGATCGAGAACGTATCCGTCGGCTCGAAGGTCAGCGCGATGCGGCCGCCGTAGCGCTCGCCGTCATTGACGTTCTCGCCGCCGCCCGGGCCCTGCGCATCGATGAAGCCGGCATAGCGGGTGTAATAACCCACCGCGCGGATCGCGGCGGTGTCACCCAGCGGCACGTTGACCGCGCCCTTGATGTGACCGCCCAGATTGCCGCCGTCGATCACGTTGACGTTGGCTTCGACCGCGCCTTCGGTCACGCCGAGGCGGGGTTGGTTGGTGATGTAGCGGATCGTGCCGCCGACCGAACCCGAACCGAACAGCGTGCCCTGCGGCCCGCGCAGGGTCTCGACGCGGTTGAGGTCGAACAGGTCGATATCGGGGGTGAACAGCGAGAGCGAGATCACCGATTCGTCGAGATAGACGCCGACCTGCTCCTTCACGCCGGGCTGATCGCGCACGACCTGGCCAGCGGAGATGCCGCGCACCGAGACCTGGCTCTGGCCCGGCCCCAGGTTCTGGATGGTGAGACCCGCGACATTGCGCGACAAATCCTCTAGCGTCACCGCGCCCGAACGCTGGATGTCTTCCTGCGTCTGCGCGTTGATCGAGAAGGGCACGTCCTGGATTGTCGTGTCGCGCTTGGTCGCGGTGACGATGATGACATTTCCCTCATCAACTTGAACATCGTCAGTCGCAGCATCTTGCGCCAGAGCGGGATTTGCGATCAAAATGGCTGCGGTCCCTACCAGCAACTGGCTGATGTAGGTCGAACGATTTGTAGCACCCATCTTCATTTGCCTCTCTCCCGTCACGCAACTTTTTTGGTTAGATCTTCTCACAGCGCGTGCATCGCTCGCACAAGGCGCTCACTACAACAAGATCGCTCCCGACGTCGTTTGACATTGTGCGGAATGATCGTTGCAATCAAGCAACAAGGGACCAGTGCTAAACTGGGCTCACTTGTTCAAGCGATCCGACCTTGCTTTGAAAGTAACACTGAATGGTGCGTCCTGGCTAAATCACAGCCGTTCCTTAGCTGTAAGACCCTCCCGGCATTCGGCCGCATTCAAGGTAACCCGAAAGGTGGCGGTGCTTAAGCGGGACATTTTCATCGCTCTTGGGGTATGATCATGTAGTTACGTCAGAGCCATCCGCCTGGTCCTCAAGGCCAAGTTCAAGTTGAGTTGTGTCAAGACCGATCCGTGGGCTTGCGACGGCGCCAAGTCGATAGCCAGAAGATGACTGTTCCGACTCCCACAACGAGCCCTGCAATAGAGAAATTTTCAAGCGTAGAATGGCTGATAAGCCAGAGCGTAAGGGCAAGGCCGACAGCAGGAATGGCCAGGCCACCGGACAATTGAAACTGGTCGGGTTGAGCTGGAATCGTTCTCTCGATCCGGCGTAGAGATGCGATGCACAGGACATACACCAGCAGACGTACGAAGGTGCTGAGCGTCACCAGCCAGACAAAACCCTGCCCTACCGCTAGCGCGAAACATAAGATGCCGCAGAATGTAATCGAGTTGACCGGAGCTCCCGTTTGCTCGCTCACCTCGCCGAACCACGCCGGCAGACTTCCATCGCGCGATAGGGCAAACGTCAGTCGAGGGGCTGTTACGAAAGACGTGAGGGTACCTCCTCCGACCGAAAATACCACCCCGGCAGCCAGGATCGCAGCACCAGTTGGTCCCATCAACCTGCCGGCGAGATCGATCAGAGGAGTCTCGCTCGGGCCTAATACCAACCTGCGTAATTTCTGACTCACGGGGGGATTCCCAAGGCGGCGGAAATCTGACTCAATGGCGCTGTGACATTGG
>PNJY01000204.1 GCA_013822125.1 Erythrobacter sp.
GGGGCGCGCATGCCACAGGAACATCATCCCCAGGATCGAAACCAACGGCAGCGAGGCGACCAGCGCCGCCATCGCCGGAAGCCGGCGGCCGATCTCGGCAATGGCTGCGATCATCGCCCCGGCGAGCAGCGCCTTGGCGATGAAGCTCCACATCAGCCCAGCTTCTCCATGATCTCGTCGGCAATATCGTAATTGCCCCAGACGGTTTGCACGTCATCGTCATCGTCGAGCGTATCGACCAGTTTCAGGAGCGTGGCGGCATCAGCCGCGCCGACTTCGGTCTTGAGGCTGGGCTTCCACGCCAGCTTGACGCTCTCCGCCTCGCCCAGCACGCCCTCGAGTGCGCGCGCGACTTCATGCAGGTTCTCGACCGCGACCCAGATCGCGTGGCCGTCCGCATCGCTCTCGACATCGTCGGCGCCAGCCTCGATCGCGGCTTCGAGCACCTTGTCCTCGTCGCCCGCCGCGGGCGGATATTCGACCAGGCCCAGCCGTTCGAAACCGTGGCTGACCGATCCTTCGCTGCCCAGGTTGCCGCCGTTCTTGCTGAACGCGGTGCGGACATTGGTGGCGGTGCGGTTGCGGTTGTCGGTCAGCGCTTCGACGATCAGCGCGACCCCGCCCGGGCCATAACCTTCGTAACGCACCTCCTCGTAGTTCTCGGCATCGCCCTTCGATGCCTTGTCGATGGCGCGCTGGATATTGTCCTTGGGCATCGATTGCGCCTTGGCCGCATTGATCGCCAGCCTCAGGCGCGGGTTCATGTCGGGGTCGGGCGCGCCCATCTTGGCCGCGACGGTGATCTCGCGACTGAGCTTGGAAAAGAGGCCCGAGCGCTTCTTGTCCTGCGCACCCTTGCGGTGCATGATGTTCTTGAATTTGGAATGGCCTGCCATTGGTCCGATGTCGTCAGCTGGGGTTGGAAATTGGCCCGCGCCCTAGCCCAGTCTCGGGTCTCACACAACCACCGCGGTGCCGCTGGCGCTGACCATCAGCATCGATCCGTTCTGGCCGATCACCTCATAATCGAGATCGACCCCCACCACTGCATTGCCGCCGCGCGTGGCGCATTCGGCCTGCAATTCCTCGATTGCCTGCTCGCGCGCTTCGGCAAGGATACGCTCGTAACTGCCCGAGCGCCCGCCGACGATGTCGCGAATATTGGCGAACAGGTCGCGGAAGATGTTCGCACCCACGATCACCTCGCCGGTCACGATCCCCAGGTACTGCCGGATCGGTCGCCCTTCGATCGTGTGCGTGGTGGTGACGATCACGCCGCGCGCATCCTTCCATGGTCCGGCCATCGATCTGCTCCTTCGTTCAGCCCAGCCCCAAAGCGGCCTTGTAGGTTTCCAGCACCATTTCCATTTCTGCGCGGTCATCGGGTTTCATTTTGCGCAGTCGCACGATCTGGCGCATGATCTTGGCGTCATAACCCACCGCCTTGGCTTCGGCATAGACGTCGCGGATGTCGTCGGCGATGCCCTTTTTCTCTTCCTCGAGGCGTTCGATGCGCTCGATCAGCAGGCGCAGGCGGTCATCGGTGGCTTCAGCCATCTGGTTCAGTCTCCATGGGTTCGAGAATCGGTTCGCAGGTTCGATAGCCAGCGTCCGGCGCGGCGTGAAGGCGGCCCTTGCTCAATCCACGCGATTTTTTGCGATGCTTGCTTCCATCGCCGCGATTTGCCCGTCGGTAGCGGGCGTTTGCCGGGTCGCCTTCCACTGTTCTTGTGCCATGCCGTGGATCAACTCGCGCGCGGCCGCCTTGTCGCCATCATATCCCGCGTCGCGAATCCAGTCGGCCAGACAGTTGCGGCAAAAACCCGCAAGCCCCATCAGATCGATGTTCTGCGCATCGTGGCGATGGCGCAGGTGCCGCACCAGTCGGCGGAAGGCAGCCGCGGCGACAGCATCATCGAGCCGGTCGAGCGGATCGCCATGTGCATCGGGCGCATTCGTATCCATGGTTACTATTCCTTGTCTTGCAATACAGCTGTGCCATAGCTTCCGGCCATGTCCAAGCCAGCGCACGATCGGCTCCAGCCAAGGAACCGCAAGGTCAAAATCCTCGCCACCGTTGGGCCGGCCAGCCGCTCGCCCGAGATGCTGGCGCGGCTGTTCAGGGCCGGAGCCGACGCCTTCCGCGTCAACATGAGCCACGGCGATCACGCAGTCCATGGCGAAGCCATCGCCGCGATCCGCGCATTGGAAAAGGAATTCAATCGCCCGATCGCGATCCTCGCCGACCTGCAAGGGCCCAAGCTGCGCGTCGGCACCTTCAAGGACGGGCAGGCGGTGATCAGGCATTCGGGCCATTTCACGCTCGACCGCAATCCTGCACCCGGCGATGAAACGCGCGTCTTCCTGCCGCACCCGGAGCTGTTCGGCATCCTCGAAAAAGGTCAGCGGCTGCTGATCAACGATGGCAAGATCCGCCTGCGCGTGATCCGCGCCAGCGCCGAAGAAATCCTTTGTTCGGCCGAGGTCGGCGGGGTGATTTCCGATCGCAAGGGCGTGAACGTGCCCGATGCCGAAGTGCCGATCCCCGCGCTGACCGAGAAGGACCGCAAGGATCTCGCCTTCGCGCTCCAGCAAGGGGTGGACTGGATCGGCCTCTCGTTCGTCCAGCGGCCCGAGGATCTGGCCGAAGCGCGCAAGCTGATGGGCGGCCCCGGCGGCCAGCGCGCGGCGCTCTGTGCCAAGATCGAAAAGCCGATGGCGGTGCGGCGGCTGGCCGAAATCATCGAACTCAGCGACGGGATCATGGTGGCGCGCGGCGACCTGGGGGTCGAGCTTGAGCCGCAGGAGGTGCCCCCGCTGCAAAAGAAGATCGTCAATGCCGCGCGCACCGCGGGCAAGCCGGTGATCGTGGCGACGCAGATGCTCGAATCGATGATCGAGAGCCCCACGCCGACGCGCGCCGAAGTCTCCGACGTCGCCAACGCGGTCTATGACGGGG
>PNJY01000205.1 GCA_013822125.1 Erythrobacter sp.
GCGAGGCGCTCCGGCCCGTCCAGATGATAATGCCGATAGATCAACCCCGAGCCGCGCGGCAGCGCGGCGAGGGCCCGCTCGAGCCCCGCATCATTGCGGGCGTCCGAGATCAGCCACAGGGCGGGGAGGGTCTTTGCGCAGGCCACGGCTCCGCTATAGAGCCGCCCAATGGAAAACGCAGCCACCCGCCTCGCCGAAGTCAACGCCAACATCGCCCGCGTCTGCAAGCCCGCCCGCCGCGAGCCGTCCTCGGTCACGCTGATCGCGGTGAGCAAGACCCATGATGCCCCCGCGATCCAGCCGCTGTTGGGCGCGGGCCAGCGGGTGTTCGGCGAGAACCGGGTGCAGGAGGCGCAGGGCAAGTGGCCGGCCCTGCGCGAGGCGCACCCCGACATCGAACTCCACTGCATCGGCCAGCTGCAATCGAACAAGGCGGAAGAAGCGGTGGCGCTGTTCGATTGCATCCATGCACTCGACCGTCCGAGCCTGCTCACCGCGCTCGCCCGCGCGATGGACAAGGCGGGTAAGCAGGTGCCGTGCTTCGTGCAGGTCAATATCGGCGACGAGCCGCAGAAGGGCGGCTGCGGAATCGCCGATCTCCCGAAATTCCTCGCCGAGGTGCGGCAGACCGCCATCCCGCTCGCCGGGCTGATGTGCATCCCGCCTGCCGACACCGAGGCCGCGCCGTTCTTCGCGTTTCTGGCGAAGCTTGCGGCGGACAACGGGGTAACTGGCCTCAGCATGGGCATGAGCGGGGACTACGAGACCGCGGTGATGCTCGGCGCGACGCATGTGCGGGTGGGGACGGCGCTGTTCGGCGCGCGGGGCTAAACCGCATAAAGAAGGGCGCCCCGATGCCGGAGCGCCCCTGATCATCCCGAGCGAGTGCCTTAGAACTCGAACAGCGCTTCCACGCCGACATTCCGGCCGCGTTGCAGCGGCGAGAAGGTGCCGGCGGTCGGGTTGTCGGCGAAGGGACGCCGCACGCCGGTCGAATTCACGCCGCCGAAGGGCACCTGCGTATCCCCGCCGGCCTGCACCTGATCGAACAGGTTGCGGCCATAGAGCGACAGCGACAGGCCTTCGACCGGCGTCACCCAGGTGATGTTCGCCTCGAGGTTCGAAGCATCCTGAATGAAGCCGAGGTTATCGTCGGTGAAGGCGAATTCGTCGCGGTACTGGTAGTTCACGCGGGTCAGGATTTCACTTTCGCCGAGCAGCAGTTCGTGCACCAGACCCATGCCCCAGGTCACTTCGGGCACGCGCGGAATGCGCAGCGCCAGATCGGTGTCGTTGATCAGACCATCGCCCGAAATGTCGAACAGGATGCTGTCATACTTGTCATCGATCAGGCCGAGGTTGGCGGTGATCACCAGCGATTCCGACACGCGCATGCGCGCTTCGGCTTCGAACCCGGTGATCGTCGCATCGGCGGTGTTGAGGATGTTCTGCACCACGCCCGCGCCCGGATCGGCGAGGTTCACTTCGCGCTGCAAATCCTTGATCTTGGTGACATAGCCCGCAACGTTCAGGGTAAAGCTGCCGTCCTGCGTCTGGAACTTGCCGCCAAGCTCGAAGCTGTCGACCTGCTCTTCGCCGAAGAACAGGTCGCCGGTTGCCGCCACAGCGCGGTTGAACACGGGGACGTTGGTGATGCGGAAATTGTACCCGCCCGAACGGAAGCCGCGGCTCCAGTGGCCATAGATCTGGCTGTTGGCGAATTCATATTGCAGGCCAAGCTTGGGCGAGACGTTGCGGAAGCGGACGTCATCGGTGAAGCCGTTGGTTTCGGTCGCCGGATCGAACGGCGCGGTGCCGGTCGGACAGGTGCCGGCCACCACCGAGCAGGCGGCGCGCGGGATGATGTAGCTCACCGCCGCGTCCTTGGTTTCCTGATTCCAGCGGATGCCTGCGATCAGCGACAGGCTGGGCACAAATTCCCACTGCGCATTGGCGAAGACGCCGATCACTTCGTGCGTCTGACGCCCGCCGCCGAACAGGTTCCGGCTCGCCGGATTCGCCAGAAACGGCAGCTGACGGCCCTCATCATAGGCAAGGTTCTGATCGAAATAGAACCCGCCGAAGGTCAGATCGAGGCTGTCGGTCGCAATCGCATAGCGCAGTTCGTTCGAAATCTGGTCCTGTTCGGTGAGGGTGCCCGAGTGGAACAGGAACGCGGGGGTCGCATCAATATCGCCAAAGGTGCGCGCGGTGTAATCGCGGTAGCCGAAGATATTGGTCAGCGTGCCCGGGCCGATGTCCCATTCGGCGGTGAGCGACCCGGTCCAGATTTCGTTGGCATAGAAGCCCGGCTCATCAATCGCAAAATCAAAGCTGTCGCGGTCAAAGATGCCGCGGTTCTGGGCCGAGGGGCCATCGCCGTCGCTTTCGAAATAGTCGAGCTTGGCGCGCAGGGTCAGATCGCCGAAGCGGCCTTCCAATGCACCGCGGAAGATCTTGGTTTCGGCTTCCCCGTGGTTCGAATTGTCGAACAGGTTGCGGAAGTAGCCTTCGTCCTTGTTGTAATAGGCGCCGAGCTTGAACAGCAGCACGTCTTCGACAATCGGGCCGGAGATCGTGCCGCTGACAGTGTAGTTCGCGCCGCCGCGCCCGCTGTCGACCGGGCCATCGACCGCCGCGCGGAACTTGCCGCGGAAATCTTCGGTCGGATTGCCGGTGTTGAGCACCACTGCGCCGCCGGTGACGTTGCGGCCGAACAGCACGCCTTGCGGCCCGCGCAGGATTTCGACGCTTTCGAGGTCGAACAGGTCGAACACCACGCCCGCGTTGATGCCAAGATAGACCCCGTCAACGAACACGCCCACGGTCGGGTCGATCGACGGGATCGAGGAGTTGATGCCCAGCCCGCGCACCGAGAAGTTGGCCTGGCCGCGGCTGGTGCCGATCTGGTCGAGGCTGACGTTCGGGGTCTGGAACGAAAGGCCCTGGAT
>PNJY01000206.1 GCA_013822125.1 Erythrobacter sp.
ACCGGGCTCGACCTTGTTCGCGAACAGATCCGCATTGCCGAGGGCCGCCCGCTGTCGGTCACGCAGGAGGACATCGAGTTCAAGGGCCACGCGATCGAATGCCGGATCAACGCCGAAGACCCGTTCAACTTCGCCCCCTCGCCCGGTCTCGTGAGCTATTTCCACGCGGCGGGCGGCATGCATGTGCGGGTCGATAGCGGGCTTTATGCGGGCTACCGGATCCCGCCCTATTACGATTCGATGATCGCCAAGCTGATCGTCTACGGCCGCACCCGCGAAGGCTGCATCATGCGCCTGCGCCGCGCGCTCGAGGAAATGGTGGTCGAGGGCGTCAAGACCAACATCCCGCTGCATCAGGAACTGCTGCGCCAGACCGACGTGCTGAACGGCGACTATTCGATCAAGTGGCTGGAAAAATGGCTGGAGGAACGCGAGGTCTGAGCCGCCTCAGCCGCCGCTCTCCATCGCTTTCAGCACGCCGAGGATCAGTCCGCGCACGTCAGGGAGCGGCTGGCCACGCTTGCGCAGGCTTGCAATCGCCAGTTCCGCCATCAGCGCGTTGACCAATCGCGCGGCGAGCGGCTGGTCGATGCTGCCGATATCTCCCGCATCTGCCGCCCGCGCAAGCTGGCGTTCGAACAGGGCGAGGCTGTGGTCGTTCTCGATCCGCTGCGCCGCTTCCACGCCGAGCGCGGCAGGGCCGATGCGCAGCAGGATCGCGGCCACATCGGGCGCGCGAATTTCCTCCAGCCATGCCGTGCAGGTGGCGGTCAATTGTGCAAGCGGCGATGCAGTCGCGACTTGCTCCGCCTGCTGCACCGCCCGTGCGATCGCGGCTTGCGATTCCGCCTTGTAGATCGCCGCGATCAGCTCGGTCTTGCTGGCGAAGTGGTGATAGAGCGCGCCCTTGCTTAGCCCCGTTTCCGTAAGGACCGTGGCCAGTGTGGTGGCCTCCAGCCCGTGATCGAGCAGCGACTGCCGGAAGGCCTTCAGCAGCATGTCGCGCGTGAAATCAGAACGGCTCTGCTGGCTCGGCATTCCGCGACTTTACCTCGCGTATGACCTCCTGTAAACAAACCGTTGGTCGGTTTATTTACAGGATGGGAGCCCCGCAATGCCGCAATATGAAGAGAACCTCGCCAAGATGCTGCAGATCTGGAACACCACCGATCCGGTAGAAATCCGATCGATGGTGCGCGAAATCATGGAACACAACGTCCACTTCGTGGACCCGAACCACAATATCATCGGTCATGAAGCCTTCATCGATATGGTCGCACAGGTCCAGGCCCGAATCCCCGGTGCCTCCTATGCCCGGGCCAGCGCCATCGAGATGCAGAACAATTTCTGCCGCTATCACTGGAAGATCGACTTCAACGGACAGCGGCTGGTCGATGGTTTTGATGTCACCGAAGTCAATGACAGCGGCAAGATCGTCAAGGTGATCGGCTTTTTCGGGCGGCTCGAACGGGACAGCTGACCGGCACTCTGTGGCTTTCATGCTGCACCGCAACACAAGTTGCAGTGCGCCACGTTGATTTGCCGCGCAATTGCTGCCCGCACCCGCTAACAGCGGATGCGGGATTGCGCTGGACGACGTGTGCCAAGGAGTGGCTAAATGAACCGCAAGACCCAGATTGTCGTCGTCGGCGGGGGCGCCGGCGGGTTGGAGCTGGTCCGCAGGCTGGGCGCCAAATACGGTCGCAAGCGGCATGATATCATTCTGGTCGACCAGAACCTCAGCCACATCTGGAAGCCGCTGCTGCACGAAGTTGCCGCCGGATCGCTCGATGCGAACCTCGATGAGGTCGGCTATCGCGGGCACTGCTTCCGCTGGGGTTACCGCTTCTTTCAGGGCAGCCTCGAAGGGATCGATCGGCAGGCCAAGACCATCCGCCTCGCCCCGGTCAAGGACGAGGACGGCAGCGAGCTGATCGCGGGCCACACCATCCGCTATGATATCCTCGCGCTGGCGCTGGGGTCGGTGTCGAACGATTTCGGCGTGCCGGGGGTCAAGGAGCACTGCCTCTACCTCGACAGCCGCGTTCAGGCCGACCGCTTCCGCACCCGCCTGCTCAATCACTGCCTGCGCGTCAGCCGGGCGATGATGAACGATCCCTCGGCCGACGAGCAGGTTCGGGTCGCCATCGTCGGCGGCGGGGCGACGGGGGTGGAGCTGGCCGCCGAACTCTACAACGCGGCGGGCGCGCTGCGGCACTATGGGCTTGAAGTCTTCGACGAGAGCCGGATGCACGTGACCCTGCTCGAAGCCGGGCCGCGCATCCTCCCCGCCCTGCCCGAAAAGCTGGCGGCGGCGGCCAAGCACGAATTGGAGGTGCTGGGCGTGGCCGTGCGCCCCGGCGTGCAGGTGGTCGAGGCCCGCCCGCGCCAGCTGATCACCAAGTCGGGAGAGGTGATCGAGGCCGACCTCATCGTCTGGGCGGCGGGGGTGAAAGGCGCGGATTTCCTCAGCGGGCTGGGGCTGGAGACCAACGGGCGCAACCAGATCCTCGTCTCCGACACGCTCCAGACGCTTGCCGACCCCAGCATCTACGCGCTCGGCGACTGCGCGAGCTACACGCCGCCGGGCGAGGACCGCCCCGTCCCTCCGCGCGCGCAGGCCGCGCACCAGATGGCCGAGACGGTGTTCACCAACATTGTGCGGACCCAGCTGGGCAAGCCGCTCACCCGCTTCGTCTACCGCGACAAGGGCTCGCTGGTATCGCTCTCGCGCTTTTCGACCGTCGGGAGCCTGATGGGCAACCTGATCGGCGGGAGCATGGCCATTGAAGGCCGGCTGGCGCGCTTCATCTACACCTCGCTCTACCGGCTGCACCTGATCGGCATCCACGGCTGGATGAAGGCGACCTTCCTGATGGCGGTGGGCCGCGTGAACCGCATCGTGCGGCCCAAGCTGAAGCTGCACTAGGAACGCGTTACAGCGGG
>PNJY01000207.1 GCA_013822125.1 Erythrobacter sp.
CCATGCGCAGCTTCCACAGGAACTGGCCGGCGTTGATCACATAGGCCGCATAGCCCGCGAGCGCGACCAGCAGGCGCTGCTCGGTCGAGCCGATCCCGGCGAAGAGCATGACAAGGTAGAGGCTGTGCAATGCCAGCACCAGCATCGAGAACACGTCTTCCCAGAAGAAGGCGGGGGCGAACAGCCATTTGCCGAACACCACCTTCTCCCAGATCGAGCCGGTGATCATGATGGTGTAGAGCACGAGGGTCTTGACCACGATCGAGGTATCGGCCGCCCAGGCGCCTTCGCCGGTCGACAGCGTGCGCAGCACCAGGCCGAGGCTGATCAGGAAAACGAGAAACTGCACCGGCGCGAGCACGCCCTGCACGATCGTCCAGACCGACTCGTCGCGCCGCTTCCGCTCGTCCGCGGTGTAGAGTGCGCAGGGCTTGTCCCTCTCGTGGCCCGCCCCCTTCACCGTGGTTTCGGGTTCGACCGGGGATGCAGGATCCTTCCGAGTCATTTGTCGCGTTAGCCTTTTCTCTCAGACTCGAAGATTTACGCTTTCCAACTTGAGTGTCAACTGAATTGGACGTTCAGTCTTGTTGACGATTTGCCTATCGTGGGTAAGGACGTTTGCGCCACGAGCGAAAAAGGCGTAGACAGGAGTCGCTGGCTTTTCGGGATCAGAGCCAAGGGCTGCCTTCGGGGCGGTCACTACCTCCTGCGGAAGGTTCGTCCGCACGACCTGGGAGGGTCTGACGAATGGGAGAGTCCAAGGCATCGGGGATGTTTGGCGCAGGTTTACGCGGGGTGATCACCGCCCCGCTCGAAGCTGTCCGCCGCCGGGCATCGGGGCAGGCCGAACAGCATGATTCGGTCAACACCATCATCGAGAGCGAGATCATTCCGCGCCTCCTCATGGCGCATTCCGCCACCGAGACCCGCACCCGATCCCGCCTGCTCCGCCCGATCTCCCCTGACGAGGCCGCCCACTTTGCCCTCCTGCCGCTGCGGCTCGAAGCGGCCGCGCTGCTCGAAGAGGTTGACGGCTTCATCGCCAAGGGTGCCAGTGTCGAGACCATCTGCCTTGACCTCCTCGCCCCCGCCGCCCGCAAGCTGGGCGAGATGTGGGAGCGCGACGAGTGCGATTTCCTCGATGTTACAATGGGCTTGTGGCGCCTGCAGGAAGTGATGCGCGAAGTCGCGGCGCGCTCGCCGGTCGACCTTCTCGGGATGGCGACGCCCCGTAGCGCGCTGTTCTCGCCGATGCCCGGCGATCATCACAACTTCGGTACGCTGATGATCGACGAGGTTTTCGCCCGCAGCGGCTGGCGCAGCGAGGCGCTGGTCAAGCCGGAACGCCGCGAACTGCTTGACCGGCTCGCCCGGCAGTCCTTCGACCTCCTCGGATTGACGCTCGCCCGGGATTGCCCTAGCGCCGCCCTGAGCAATCTAATCAGGGCGGTGCGCAATGTCTCCGCCAACCCACACATCATCGTGCTTGTCGGCGGGCGAATGATTAACGAGAATCCCGGAATGGCGATGGAAGTTGGGGCTGACGGTACAGGGGCGGACGCACTTGCGGCGCTGGAACTCGCAAACAGCCTGGTGAAGACTGCTGCTGCCCGTGATCTGAACCTCGGGTAGGTTCAGCCCGATGCTCACCCGCAAACACTCTATCGAAGGCAAGCACCCGTTCGGGAAGGCCGCGGAGCTGTTCAACACGCTCGATGCCGATGCGGCGATGAAGCTGGCGATGGTGGCAGGCGATGTGACGCTGGTGCTCGACGATACCGGAACGATCCTCGATGCGGCTTTCGACCCGCGCGAGTTTCCGAGCTTCGCGGGCTTCGTCGGCAGCAACTGGATCGAGACTGTCACAGACGAATCCCGCCCAAAAATCATGGAGATGCTCGCCGCCGCCCGGCGCGGCGAGGTGCAGCACTGGCGGCAGGTCAACCACCCCTCTCGCGATGGCGACGTGCCGATCCGCTATGCTGTCCTGAGCGTCAACGGGGGCGAGCACCGCATCGCCTTCGGCCGCGATCTGCGTGAGGCGGGCAAGCTCCAGCAGCGGCTGCTGCAAGTGCAGCAATCGCTCGAGCGCGATTACCTGCGGATGCGCCAGCTCGAAGCGCGCTATCGCATGCTGTTCGAGCGTTCGATCGAGCCGGTGATGATCGTCGAGGCCGGCACGCTGCGCATCCGCGAGGCGAATCCGGCGGCCCATGTGCTGGTCGGCCTGCGACCGGGCGGGCTGCCGGGCAAGAAGCTTGCGACCTTCATCGACAAGAGCGCGCAAGAAGCCCTGCAATCGCTGGTCGGCGCGGCGCTGGTGTCCGATACGGTCAGCCCTGCGCGCATCCGCATCGCGCGCGGCCAGCGTGAGGTCATGGCGAGCATCAACGGCTTCACCCAGGATCGCGGCCAGTTCCTGCTGGTGCGGCTCGTTCCCGCGACTGACCGGCCTGCGGGCGAGTTTTCCCCCGTTCTGGCGCTCGTCGACCAGATGCCTGATGCTTTCGTGGTCGCCGACAGCAATCTCGAGATCGTCACCGCCAACGCCGCCTTCGTCGAGATGCTCCAGGCCGCCAGCGTCGATCAGCTGCGCGGGCGGCACCTGTCGGAATCGATCGGCCGGCCGGGCATCGATCTCGACCTGATCGAGGGCCAGATCGACCAGCACGGTGCCGCACGCAATGTCGCGACGGTGCTGCGCGTCGGCCATGACATTGAAGGCGAACCGGTTGAATTGTCTGCGGTTCGCACTTCGGGTGAGGATGGCTATTACGCCTTCGTCATCCGCCCCGTGGGTCGCCGCTTGCGCGATCTGCCGCCGGGGCAGCAGGATCTCCCGCGCTCGGTCGAGCAGCTGACCGAGCTGGTCGGCCGCATGAGCCTCAAGGACA
>PNJY01000208.1 GCA_013822125.1 Erythrobacter sp.
TGTCGTCGATGTGGCGATTGCGGCTTGATCTTATTGCGTGCGGGCCGGTGCAGGACATCGGCCCGCTCCTCAACAACATTCAGAGGGAACCTTTGCCATGAAACTGCAATTCCTTACCCCTGCGCTGCATGGCGTGCTTGACTATGTCGCCGCTGCCGCCCTTATTGTGCTGCCATTCCTGCTCGGCTTTCAGGGTATTGAGCTTTGGCTCTCTGTCGCCGGTGGGGCGGGCTTGATTGCCTACAGCCTGCTCACTGACTATGCATTCGGTGCGGTCAAGCTGGTGTCGTTCGATGCACACTTGTTGCTCGATCTTGCCGCAGGAGTAGCCTTCATTGCCGCGCCATTCTTGCTTGGCTTCACCGCTCTGGCTTCGATCTACTACCCGGTTATGGCAGCTGGCGTGATCGCGGTGGTTACCTGTACCTCGCGAGCCAACCAATCAGGCCGAAAGAACGCCGCTGCCTGAGCACGTCTATCAAGGACACAAGAGTTGTTATCAACAATGCCACCCTGCATGCCCCGATCACGGCATGCAGGGTTTGCCACGTCTGGAGTTTGGCGCTCCACGACCTGAGCCATAGCCCAACGCCCTCAGCGCCATGATTCAGTCGGCAGAAAAATTACGCGTACGGAACTCAATTCCTCACTATTCTGACCTTTGCAGAATCAGCCAACAGCGTTGAGCCCGTGAAAGCGGGCCCGCTTGTCGCAAGGCGAGGCGGTGTGCGGATCCCAACAGAGGCACCGCTCCGCTTATTTCTTGAGCACCGGATAGCCATCGACATAAATCGAGTCAGTCGCATTGGCTGGCAAGTGGCAAGTCAGACAATCGGTCTTGTAATCGGTCGATTTCGTCTTGGTCGGGGCGCCCTGATCAAACCATGCCCAGCCCCAGCCGTCGCCCCACAACTTGTTGTCGGGATGGCTGTTCTTGCTGTCCTTCACCATAACGAACCAGCCTTTCAAGGCTTTCGTATGGCTGACAGTGCCCGTTGTCATTGGTCCCGTCGTCGCCTCGAACACCTCTTTTACTAGCGTCGTGCCGTCCGCGAACGTGCCGGTAGCGCGATGCCCGGCTGCAGCACCGGGCGAGGCATAGACGATATGCATCTCCTTTGATCCGGGTGTGCCATCGGCCGCCACAGCCCAAGTGCCGAGATATTGATAGGTATCACGATAATCGGCAGGTACGCGCAAGGTGCCTGCGGCGTCAGCGCCGCTATTGACAGCAACACCCGTATTCGATTGCGGCGCACAGGCCGACACAATCAGTACACCGACCAACGATAACGCGCACAACCCAGCGACAGCCGCACTGCGGTATTGCATGTCTATTGGTCCAACCGGGGATAGAATTGCGTCCACACCATATCTTTCTTGGCACCATCGATATGACATTGCGCGCACTCAGCGGCAGACCTCAACGTCGCGGTCGCAAATTTGGGTTCGCCATGATTGAAGTTATAGTATCCCCAATTTTGGGTGTCTGCATAACGCTTGCTGTCCTTAACTGAAACATCCGCGCCGTTGAGCTTCCCCGGGAAATATCCGCGCCCCGATGTCTCGTCTCGCGAACCGTCTGGATGTGTTCCTTTCAAGGTCAGTTGAAGCTCCTTGAACATGATTGTCCCTTCAGGGAAGACACCGGTCTTTTTGTATTCGTCGTAGGCCCAGGGCTGGATATAGACGTTGTGATACTCCGGGAAGTTGGCCTTGCCGCCGTTCAGTGCGTGCGGGGTCAACGGCGAGCCCATATACACCCACCGTTCGAAATTCTTTGGCAGGACCAGATTGCCGTCTGCAGTATACTCGGGGAGATAGCGCTCTGACCCTGTCTGCGTCGCGCTTCCGCCCTGTGTGGTTCCTTTTTCCGCTCTCGTTTCGGTCGCGTCGCTACACCCGGCCAACAAAAGCGCCGAGGCTGCAAACAGCAGCGAACCCTTCGGAATGTGCATGAGATATCTCCCTGTTGACGTAGGCATTCGCTAACGCAATGCTTGTCTCTTCATGATGAAAGCCATGTAGATCAAATATTTGTGCAGAAGGGCTCTTTCTCTTGTCCAAACGTCTCTTGTCGCGAATCGACCTTGATGCGCTGTTCGATCAACTGCGTGTCGAGCCGATCGCTTTTTCCGAATGCTTCATTGCCCCCGCTTGGGCGTTGGCCTTTTCAGCCACCCCGGCATCAGGTCTTCACTATGTGTTGCATGGCGAAGGTGAACTGGTGTTAGGGTCGGGCGCGCCTGTTCCCTTCGGCCCGGAAACGCTGCTTGTTACCCCGCGGGACACCCCTTACCGCATCCAGGCGCGGTCTACTCCAGAGGCACGGACAGGTTGTGGAGGTGTGGTCGCGGTAACCATCGACCTTGGACAACCCACACTGAAGCGCTGGCAGGCAGGAAGTGACGAGCCAGCGCTGAAGATCGTCTGCGGCCATTTCCGTGCAATACAGGCTGGCGATCGCGACCTGTTCGGTGCGCTTGATGCACCGGTGGTGGAGCATTCCGGCAAAGATAGTGTCGGCAGTCTGATGCCATTGATCCGCACCGAACTCAGTGGGAACAACACGGGCGGCCGGACGATGGCCGCAGCGATGCTGCGCCAGGTTTTGGTGATACTGTTGCGGCGCGGGCTCGCCGAACAGCAGAGTTGGCTTGGTTCGCTTGATCTGGTTAGCGATGAGCAGGTGATGCGCGCCTTTAGCGCCATGGTGCATGAGCCCGGTGCGGCACACAGTGTGATGTCTCTGGCGCAGCTGGCATGCTTAAGTCGGTCAGCCTTCAACAAGCGGTTCCGGGCGTCGTTCGGGCACCCTCCCGCCACAGTGCTGCGCGAACTGCGCTTGCTCGCTGCGGCAGACCGGTTGCTGC
>PNJY01000209.1 GCA_013822125.1 Erythrobacter sp.
CCGGGCAATGGTGCGGCGCACCTGCCTCACCCGCGACGGCGATGCGAGCTGGTTGGTCGCAGCCTGAAAGCGCAGGTTGAACTGCTCGCGCTTGAGCTCGACCAGCTCGACAGCGAGCTGATCGTCGGTCTTCGTACGAAGATCTTCAACTTTGCTCATTTCGAATCTCCCAGGTGCGATGTGTCGCCGAGGCGAGCCACCACCTTCGTCTTGACCGGAAGCTTCATCGCCGCGCGCTCGAATGCACCGGCAGCAACCGGGCCGGGAACGCCGTCGAGTTCGAACAGGATGCGGCCCGGCTTGACCCGAGCGGCCCAGTATTCGATCGAACCCTTGCCCTTGCCCTGGCGGACTTCGGCAGGCTTCTTCGACACCGGCACGTCGGGGAACACACGAATCCACAGGCGCCCCTGGCGCTTGATGTGGCGCGTGATCGCACGGCGCGCAGCCTCGATCTGGCGGGCGGTGATCCGCTCGGGCTCAATCGTCTTGAGACCGTACGAACCGAAGTTGAGCGTGGTGCCGCCCTTCGCGTCGCCATGGATGCGTCCCTTGAACGCTTTGCGGAACTTGGTTTTCTTTGGTTGCAGCATGTTATCTACTCACCTCAACGCGCCGGCCGGACGCCGGACGTCTGGGCTTCCAGCATCAGGCGGTCCTGCGCAGTCGGATCGTGGGCAAGAATTTCGCCCTTGAAGATCCAGCACTTGATGCCGATGATGCCGTACGCGGTCAGCGCCTCGGCTTCGGCATAATCGACATTGGCGCGCAGCGTGTGCAGCGGCACGCGGCCTTCGCGATACCATTCGACGCGGGCGATTTCAGCACCGCCCAACCGGCCGCCGCAGGTGATCTTGATCCCTTCGGCACCCAGGCGCAGCGCCGATTGCACCGCGCGCTTCATGGCGCGACGGAAAGCGACGCGGCGGATCAACTGATCGGCCACACCCTGCGCAACGAGCTTGGCGTCGATTTCCGGCTTGCGGATCTCGACGATGTTCAGCTTCACTTCGCTGGGGGTAAGCTTTGAAAGCTGCTGGCGCAGCTTTTCAATGTCGGCACCCTTCTTGCCGATGATCACGCCGGGGCGTGCGGCATAGATGGAGACGCGGCACAGCTTGGCCGGGCGCTCGATCACCACCTTCGAAACCGCAGCCTGCGGCACGGTTTCGACGATGAACTTGCGGATGGCGATGTCTTCCTTGAGCAGCCTGGCATAGTCACGCCCTTCGGCGTACCAGCGGCTGTCCCAGGTACGGTTGATCTGCAGACGCAGACCGATCGGATTGCTCTTCTGACCCATCTTACGCCTCTTCCTGCTCGCGCACCACGATCCGCAGCCGACTGAAGGGCTTGAGAATACGGGTCGACTTGCCGCGGCCGCGAGTGTGGAACCGCTTCATGGTGATCGACTTGCCCACCGAAGCTTCCGCCACGACCAGCGCATCGACATCGAGATTGTGGTTGTTTTCCGCATTGGCAATCGCCGAGGCGAGCACCTTGCTGGCGTCCTTGGCCATGGCCCGCCTCGAGAAAGCGAGGATGTTCAAGGCCTCTTCCGCTTTCTTTCCGCGGATCAGCGCGGCGACAAGATTGAGCTTTTGCGCCGACCCACGGATCGTGGTGCCGACGGCCAGCGCCTCGTTGTCACCGACGCGGCGGGGAGATTTTGCCTTGCTCATCAGCGCTTGCCCTTCTTGTCGGCAGCATGGCCGGGGAAGTTGCGCGTGGGCGCGAACTCGCCGAGCTTGTGACCGACCATCTCTTCGGAGACCGAGACCGGAATGAACTTCTGGCCATTGTAGACGTTGAACGTCAGGCCGACGAACTGCGGCAGGATGGTGCTGCGGCGCGACCAGGTCTTGATCGGCTTGCTGGCACCGCTGTCCTGAGCGCTTTCGGCCTTCTTGAGAAGGCTGAGCTCGACGAACGGGCCTTTCCAGACGGAACGAGCCATTTTCGCTTACCTCTTCTTCTTCGCGTGACGCGAACGGATGATCATCTTGTCCGTCTGCTTGTTGTGACGGGTACGGGCGCCCTTGGTCGGCTTGCCCCACGGGGTCACCGGATGGCGACCGCCCGAGGTGCGGCCTTCACCGCCGCCGTGCGGGTGATCGACCGGGTTCTTGGCCACGCCGCGGGTCAGCGGCCTGACGCCCATCCAGCGCTTGCGGCCGGCCTTGGCAAAGTTCTGGTTCTGGTTGTCGGGGTTCGAGACCGCGCCAACCGTGCCCATGCAATCGGCCCTGAGGTAACGCTGCTCGCCCGAATTGAGGCGCACGATCACCAGATTGCGATCGCGCCCGACCAGCTGGACATAAGTGCCCGCGCTGCGTGCGATCTGCCCGCCCTTGCCTGGCTTCATCTCCACATTGTGGCAGATGGTGCCGACGGGCATCTGGCCCAGCAACATGGCATTACCCGGCTTGGTATCGACGCGTTCGCCAGCCACCACACTGTCGCCAACGCCCAGACGCTGCGGACAGATGATATAGGCCTGCTCGCCATCCTCGTACTTGAGCAGCGCGATGAAGGCGGTGCGGTTGGGATCGTATTCGATCCGCTCGACGGTTGCGGGAATGTCCCACTTGCGTCGCTTGAAATCGATGAAGCGGTACTTCTGCTTGTGACCGCCGGCGATCCCACGCGAGGTGACATGGCCCTTGTTGTTACGGCCACCAGTCTTGCGCTTGCCTTCGGTAAGCGCCTTGACCGGCTTGCCCTTCCAGAGCTGGGTTTTGTCGACGAGAATCAGGCCACGGCGGGCCGGGCTCGTCGGTTTGTAGTTCTTGAGTGCCATCTGTTCTGCCCTCAGATCCCGCTGGTGATGTCGATCGCGTCCTGGCCCTCGGCCAGCGTCACGATCGCTTTC
>PNJY01000210.1 GCA_013822125.1 Erythrobacter sp.
AATCTCGCCCAGCATGGCGTTGAGGAAGGTGGTCTTGCCGGTGCTGGTGCCGCCCGAAATCAGGATCGTGCGGCGCTGGCGGATCGCTTCGCGCAGATAGGCGATCGGCTGCTCGCGCGCATCGGGCATCTGTTCCGCCGCATCCTCGCGGAGCGGCCCAGAGTCGTAGGCGTCGAGCGGGAGATCGAGCCGCCGGTGCCGCCGGATCGCCATGACCCAGTGCTTGCGGCTGGCGGGCGGGCCGCAGAACTGGATGCGCGCGCCATCAGGCAGCGTTGCGCCGAGCAGCGGGTGTTCGCGGTTGATCCCCTGGTGGCTGACGCGCGCCACCTGCTCGGCCAGACGCTGGACCAGACGGTCGTCGATGTCAGGCGTCTCGACCCGCTTCATCCCCGGATCGGCGGCATCCTCGATCCATACCTCGCCCGGCCGGTTGACCATGATCTCGGTTACCGTGTCGCGGTCGAGCCAGCGCCGGAACGGTGCAAGGTATGCCTCGAGATAGACGCTATGCTCGCGCTCTTGCGGGCCGTCCTGGGGCAGGGGGTGGATGTCGGCGCTCATCGCCCTCAGTTCACCGTCGAGAAGTCCAGGTCGCGCGCGGTGAACACCCGAATGGGTGCCCCGATCCCGACACGGATCGTCGGCCCGATCTTGCCGTCCTGCTCGGCGGCGGCGGCGGCGGCAGACTGTCCAGCACCCCCCAGCACCACCGAGGTTCCGCCCGAGGCGATGGTCGAAAGCCCACCGACCACCGACAGCAGCAGCGCCGAACCGAACCGCTTGAAGAAGTTGGAATTGACCTGCCCTTCAAGCCCGGTGGTACCGTCGAAGCTGATCGCCGGCGATGCCAGATTGATCGAGGCACCGTCGGGCCGGATCAACCGCGTCCAGATGACATAGGCTCTTCTCTGCCCCCCCTGGAGGCCCGACTGGTACTGCCCGATCAGGCGCGACGAGCGCGGCACCAGCACGCGCGTGCCGTCAAAGCTGCGTACGTCCTGGCTCACCACCGCGCGGACATAGCCTGGCACATTGGTATCGATCGCGGTTTCGAGCACCGCTGGGATCAGCGTTCCCTGCGTTACCGTGGTGGTGGGATTGACCATTGCGCTGGCCTGCGTCGGCGCGCCGCCGACTCCGCCGATACGGCTGGCGAATTCGCTGGCGGAACCGGTCAGCCCGCTCGTCGCAGCGCCTTCTGCCGCGGTGGCGGCCGTGGCGGTTCCCGTCGAAACGGCAGGCTGCGTGCTGGCGTCATAGACCATGGTCGGATTGGCATAGGGATTGATTGCCGGAGACATTTCCAGCGCGCCCACCGGCTGCGGGACCGGCGCGGGGATCGCTTGATCGGCGGGAACCGGAACTTCCCCAGGCAGAGGCTGCACCAGAGCATCGGCGGGCACCGTCGGCTGCACCGGTGCGGGTTGCGCAACGGTGACAGGTTGCTGCGGTTCGAGCCGGGCGGTGTTCATGCTCCACATCGTCACCGCACCCAGCACCGCCACGATTGCCACGCCCGCAGCCAGGCCCAGCGCATCGGAACTACTCTTGCGCTGGGTGACGGCGGGATAGGCGGTGCGACTGGCCAGATCGATGATCTGCGCCGATTCGCGATCGCGCGGGTCGGTCCCAGGTGTGTCGCCGGCGGCGCCCTTTTTCGATGGAAGTCGCATGGCCAATCGCATCACTTCTTCTCCGTCTTTCCGGCCGTCGCCCGGTCGGCACCGGCATCGGCAGTCCGCATGGGGCCATTGTTGATCAACCGCGCGCTGTCATCACCCGATCGCAGCACGAATTCGCGCGGGACCCCCTCGACCACGATCGTGTCGGCGCGCACGGTAAAGTTGACCGGCCCTTCTGTCCCTTCGAAATCCTTGACCAGAATGGCTGGAACGGCAGCGCCTTCGGGCCAGGTGATGTAGGTCGCCTCGCCATCGTCATAGACTTGCGCAGGCAGCAGTGCGGTATCGCCTTCGCGGCCCCAAGCGAAATTGAGTATGGTCGGATCGACCACCGCATAGGGATCGTTCGCGGCCGTAACCTCTGTCGGGTTGGCACCCTCGGCACCGGCCAGCCGCGCCTCATCGTCGCCCGGCGGCGGTTCGGGATACGTGAAGCGCAGCAGATAGACCGGATTGCCGCGTGGTGATGCCACCAGATCGAACAGATAGGTCCGCATGCTCGTGACCACCGTCATATTCGTCACCGCATTGGCCGCGAGCGGTTTGACGAACAGCAGGTTGGCGCGCTTGTTGGGTGTGACCTGCCATGCCTGGCTATCGCCGATGGCAACGTTTTCGATCGTCTCGTCATCGCCAAATGCAATGGTGGCCTGAACCCGCGGCTTGCCTTCAATCCGCACGACTTCATCGGGCACATAAAGCCGTTCGACCAGACGGGGATCGTCGGCCAGTGCAGGCTGCGACACCGCAATCAGCATTAAGGCAGGAAGGACTTTACGGATCACCTTGCATTCTCCGGTTTGCGCATCGGCGCAGATATTCTGATTGGGCGGAAGCGGTTGCCGATGCCCCTTGTGCGCGATTGAGCAGTGCCTGCCTTGGTCGCCGTCCCGACATTGCCGACCACGCGCGTATCGCGCAGCCGGGCACCACCGGCCTCGCGTGCCGACGGGGCAGCCACAGGGGCAACGCCAAGTTCGGCCCGGCGCGCCGGTGCGGTTCGAACCGGCTGGCTTGCCTCAACCGTTCGCGGAGCGGCCATACCGCCACCCTGCACCGCCATCGCGCCGTCACGTTGCGGCCGGGTCGCGGCCAGTCCGAAGACCTGCCAGCCCGCAACCATGGTCGAGGCGACCTTGACCGCCATCACCATCAGCGCGACATGCACCGCGCCGA
>PNJY01000211.1 GCA_013822125.1 Erythrobacter sp.
GCCTCGGGCGTGGTGTTTACCGCAGCGCATCTGGTCGCCGCGAACGCCTTTTGGCAGCTTGATCCGCGCAAGCAGGCCAAGGGCTCCGCCTTGGCGCTGGCGGCGCTGGTGCTGACCTTGGCGCTGGCGAGCCTTGTGACGGTCTGGCAGCTCGGCGGATCGCCGCTGTTTGCGATCTTCCCGCTGTTCTCGGCCATCGCCACCGCGCTTGCCGCGCGCAGCACCCTGCCGCTGGCGCTGGTGGCGCTGGGTTACGGCATCTTCTTCCTGTCCGATGCGGTTGTGGTGCTGGACATGACCGCGTCGCTGGGTCCGAGGTCGTGGGGCTGGCTCTCCTGGCTGACCTATTTTGGCGGCCTTGCGCTGTTGTCGCGCGGGCTGGCTGTGGCGGCGGAGCGGGGATAGCGGGCGCGGGGGTAAGTTCCGGCGTCTGCGCCACGTCCCCAGGGCTGGCGCGATGCGGAATTATTACACTCTGACGAAAAATTTCCCGTAATCCACAGGCGTCCCTACAATTCGCCGTCCTGCGAATCTAACCGCAGTCTGTTTTGAAGACTGCGCGACGCGGTGGGCCAGCCAGATGCAGGGCGTCGGCTGACCATCGCCAGATTTGGGGAGCAAACAATGAAGATGACAAATCAGGTCAAGAATTTCCTTCGCTTGAGCGCCACCGCGCTCGCTCTGGCTGCGGTTCCCGCCACGGTGTCTGCCCAGGACACCGCGAGCGAACCCGAAGAAGCCGGCAATTTCGACCAGATCATCGTCACCTCGAAGCGAATCGAACAGAACGTCTACGAAGCGCCCGTCGCCGTGACGGTGTTCAGCCCTGAAGCGCTCGACACGCGCAATGCCGACAGCGTGATCGACATCGGCAAGTATGTGCCCAACCTCACCGTCACCAACTTCGGCGCGGGCAACCCCAGCTCGCAGTTTCCGAGCATTCGCGGGATCGGGTTCCAGGATCACCTGATCGTGATCGATCCGACCGTCGGGGTCTATGTCGACGGCGTCTATCTGGGCCGCCAGATCGGCCAGAACCTCGGCCTCGCCAACATCGCGCGGCTCGAGGTGCTGCGCGGACCGCAGGGCACCCTGTTCGGACGCAACTCGATCGGCGGCGCGATCAACATCATCACCTCGCAGCCGGGTGACGAGGAAGTCGCGCGCTTCAACGGGCAGATCGGCACGCGCGGCAGGATCGCCGGCGATGCCTATGTCAACACCCGCCTGTCGAACACGCTGGCGGCATCCTTCAGCATCGGGATCGATCGCCGCAACGGCCTTGGCGACTTCCTCAACATCCCCAACCCCGAAGCGCGCGTCGGCGAGCTTCAGGACATTTCCGGGCGAGCCTCGATCAAGTGGACCCCGACCGACCGCCTGTCGATCCAGCTGACCGCCGATGGCAACGAAGGCGACAACGGCCAGAACCCCTTCACCACCACCATCGTCGTCCCGCCCGGGGGCTGCACGCCGGAACAGATCGCCGATCTGTTCGGCCCCTTCGCCGTCGCCTGCGCGGGCGGGCTCGATCCGGTCACCAGCCAGTCCGCCGATCCCTTCGATTCCAACTCCGGTCAGGCCGATCTCGCGCGCGCGACCAATGCCGCCTATGGCTTCAGCGCGATCATCGATTACGAGCTCAACGACAACCTCGCATTGAAGTTCATCGGCAGCTACCGCTATTCCGAATATGAAGGCGGGCTTGACGATGACGGTGCCGAACTGGACTTCCTGTCGTTCCCCGAAATCGGCGAGGCGGAGCAATACTCCTTCGAACTTCAGCTCAGCGGCAAGTCGGGGATCTTCGACTATGTCGGGGGCCTCTACTATTTCAACGAGGAGGGGTTCAACTTCCAGGAGCCCACCACCTTCAACGGGTTCGGTGACGGCCTCTTCGAGCAGACCCAGGAGACGACCAGCTACGCGATCTTCGCCAACCTCGGCGCGCAGGTGACCGAAGACCTGCGCCTTGCGGGCGGGATCCGCTACACCGAAGACAGCAAGGACGCGACCGCCAACCTCGGATTTGCGCCGCCCTTCGGCGGTTCGGCCGATTTCGGCGAAGTCACGTGGGAGGTCTCGGCGACCTACGCGCTCAATGACCTGCTGAATGTCTACGGCACCATCGCGCGCGGCTACCAATCGGGCCAGTTCCCCGCGCGTCCCTTCGGCGGCGCGGCGACGTTCTTTGCAACCGACCCCGTGATCGCCACCAATTACGAGGCGGGCATCAAGGGCGAGCCGTTCGAGTGGCTGCAGATGTCGCTGGCAGGGTTCTACACCAACTACACCTCGTTCCCCGCACAGGTCAGCACGATCGGACCGAACGGGTTCATCACCGTCACCGACGATGCGGGGGACCTGCGCTCGATCGGCGTCGAATGGGAAGGCAATGTCCGTCTTGGCGTCTTCTCGCTCAACACTTCGGTCGGGTTCATCGATTCCGAGTTCCGCAATGTCGAGCCGGGCAGCAGCCTCACCAACGGGGATCGCGCTGCCCTGACCCCCCGCTGGACGGTGGCGATCGGCCCGCAGGTCGCGTTCAGCACCGGCGGCGGCACAGTGACGGCGCGCGCGGATTATTCCTACCGCGGCGACCTCGAAGGCCAGCCGAACAATTCGCCGACCGCCTTCATCGCCAGCCGCGACCTAGTGGGCTTCAACATCAGCTACGAACCCGACGATGCGCCCTGGACGCTTTCGGCCTATGGCAAGAACATCTTCGACGAACGCTACGTGCAGGCGGCGCTGGATGTGGGGCCGTACATCCTCAACATCCTTGCCAATGATGCGAGCGAATTCGGGGTGAAGTTCTCTTACGAATTCGGAGGGAAGTAGGCTTCGGGGCC
>PNJY01000212.1 GCA_013822125.1 Erythrobacter sp.
GCGCTTCAGCCACGCTGATGCCCATGACGAATCACCCGGACGCTGCGCCCCCGCTCCTCACCCTTGAACTCTTCCAGCCGGAAGTGGGCAGCACCTTCGGCCTCGCCTTCCCCGACGCCCGCTTCGCGCTCGAACTGCGCGAGGCCAAGGCGCTGGCTTACCGTGATCCGCATGTCCATTCGCGCCATCCGTTCGCGCTGCTGTTCGTCTGTCCCGACCAAAGGGTGCTGCAGCAGGGCACCTATGCGATAGACCATGAACGGCTGGGAATGCTCGAGATTTTTCTCGTCCCCGTCGGCGCCGACGCGGATGGGGTGCAATACGAGGCGATCTTCAACTAGCCCGCCGCCGCCTGCCCCGCGGGCAGCGGGATTTCCATCTCGATGTAGAAGCCCTTGGGCTCGCCGACCGGGACGAAGCCGAGCCTTTCGTAGAGTCGCTTGGCCGGATTGTAGCTTTCGACGAAGATGCTCAGCACCTTGCCTGCCGCCCGCGCATCGGCGGCGAGGCCTTGCAGCAGGGCGGTGCCGACGCCTGCGCCGCGCTCGGCCGGATCGATCAGGATGTCGACGATGTGCAGCATCGTCTCGCCCTCCTGCGTGTAGAGCCGCCCGATCGGAACACCTGCGCGCGTGATGACATCGAAGCCGACGTTGGCGAGCGCAGTGCGATAGTGGTGGCGCTGGGCGTTGAACTGCATCGCCACGAAGGCCTGCTTCTGCTCGGGCGTCCAGCCGGGAACCTGTTCGAGCTCAGCCGCACGCGTGGTGGCGTAGAGCGCGAGCAGATAGGGATCATCCGCCTCGGTTTCAGGCCGCAGCGCAAATCCCTTGGTCGCCAACTCCGGCGGAATGCGGACGAGTAAGCTGCGCATGATCGTGGTCGTCGTGCCCACCCGGTCAGGCGCGCGGGGGGAAGATTCCCTGCACCGCGATGCAGAAATTGACCGCGAGATAAGGCTGGGTGTTCTCATGCGGGCTGCCCGCGCCAGCCGGCGTAATCGAGCTGGGGTTGAGGGCCGTGTCGGGCACAACCGGATCGATATAAATGTTGTTCGGAGAGGACAGGCCAAGTAGCGCCTGGTTCGTGGGAGACGCGACATTCTGCGCCGGGTTTTGCGGGCTGAGCGTTGCCGAGTTGAGCGTGTGGGTGTGCGCTGGCATTTCACTGGTGATCAGAGCGACGGTCGCCTGCCCGCCGGATGAGCCAAGGTTCCGCTGCGTCAGACCAGGCCCCTGCCCCGCACCGACCGCAGCGCGCCCGCGCAGATCGGGAAGCCCGAAAGTGGTTCGTCCATCGCCACCAAACGCGGTGCCAAGGAGCGCAAACAGCGCGGTGTTCTGCGCGATTCCAACGATAGAACCGTCGCAAAACGCATAGCCTCGCGGCGCGAAATTGAAACCGAACAAACGAATTTCGGCGATGAAGGGATCAGCCATGGTTTACTCCTGACCTGCGCGCGCCTAGGCTCGCGTAGGAAAAACGCCAAAGAGCGCAATGATGTAATTGATCGCCTGAAACGGCATCATATTCTCATGCGGTTGACCCCCGCCCGTCGAGCCAATGCTTTGGGCAGCCATCGGCGCCTGATTGACGGTGCTGCTGCCGGGGACAACATACAAGCTTGTGGCCACCCCCGCTTCGACCGGGGTGGCCAGCATCACCGTGGGTCCCGGAGTGGTTACCGAACCGGTTGCGGTGGTGGCGATAACCGAGTGCTGATGCGCCGGCATATTATTGCTGGACAAGGTGACCTGTTCGGTCCCTATGGCCTCTCCGACCACGTAGTTGATGGACAAGCCCGGCCCCGGCCCCTGATGAAGCGGCACCCGCGAGCGCAAATCCGGCAAGGCAAAGGTGGTTTGTCCGTTGCCGCCATAATTGGTGCCGATCAGCGCGAACAGCGCGTTGTTCTCTTCAATGGAGATCAGGCTTCCGTCGCAGAAAGCCCAGCCAACCGGCGCGAAATTGCCTGCAAAGAGACGGATTTCGCCGATAAATGCATTTGACATTGTTGCTCCCCAAAAAAGTTCCGTTGCTGAACCCGGGTTAATTCCTGCTGGGGAAGATACCCTGCAGCGCGATGCAGAAGTTTATCACAAGCAATGGCTGCAGATTTTGGTGCGGCTGCCCCCCGCCGGTCAAATTGATGGAACTGTTACTCAAACTGGTGACCTGGCCGGGTGGTGCATAATATTCGGCATTGGTCGAAGTATCGGTGGCCAGCATCCGTCGGGTCGCAACGCGGCGCGTAGCGACCTGAGTGGTGGCCGCAAGCGCATGGGTGTGGGCGGGAAGATTGGCGATGTTCAGCACCACCGCCTCAACGCCGCCCGCCTGACCAATTGCAACCCCGCCCAATGGAGTTGAGGCACCAAAGGCGACCGGCACGCGTCCGCGCAGGTCCGGCAATGCGAAGTTCGTGGTCCCGTTGCCCCCATAGATCGTGCCTAGCAAAGCAAACAGCGCCGAATTCTGCGAGATGGCCAACAGTTGACCGTTGCACGAAGCAAAGCCTCGCGGGACAAAATCGAATCCGAACATGTTGATCTGCCCGACGAATGGCTCCGACATGTAACACCCCCAATAAGGCCGCCGGTCAATTCCGGCGTGCCCTGCCCGCGTTGCGCAGCCCCGACACGACAAAAAGGGGCAGAAGCGGCTGATAATATCAAGCCATTTACGGGCTGGATACAGTTATTTCGGCAATCCGGGCGCAGACCTTTCGCAAAATCACCGTGGGCGAAACGCCCGCGACCTGCAAGCGGAAGGCCGGGTTTTAATACAGAGACATACTGATTGCCAAACGCCCATCCTTGTGCCAATGA
>PNJY01000213.1 GCA_013822125.1 Erythrobacter sp.
ACGCTGGCCGCCGAACTGCGCCTTGCCGCCCAGCGGCTGCTGGGTGACGAGCGAGTAGGGCCCGATCGAACGCGCGTGGATTTTGTCGTCGACCAGGTGGTGGAGCTTCAGCATGTAGATGATGCCCACGGTCACCTTGCGGTCGAACGCCTCGCCGGTGCGGCCGTCATAAAGGACGCTTTGGCCCGAGGAATCGATCCCCGCCTTGACCAGCATGTCCGAAACGTCGGCTTCACGCGCGCCGTCGAACACCGGGGTGCCCATCGGCACACCGGCCGAAAGGTTGCCCGCCAGTTCCACGATATCCGCGGTCGAGCGGCTTTCGAGATCCTCGAAATACTGCTCGCCATAGACGTCCTTGAGGCGGTCGACCACGGCGGCCGGCGGGGCGACGCTGGCATAGTCCTGCGCCGCATTCGGGTTGGCAGCACGCCAATCCTCAAGCAGCCCCTTGATCTCGTGGCCCAATGCGCGCGCGGCAAAGCCGAGGTGCGTTTCGAAGATCTGCCCGACGTTCATGCGCGACGGCACGCCCAGCGGGTTGAGCACGAGGTCGACATGCGTCCCGTCGGCGAGGAACGGCATGTCCTCGATCGGCAGGATGCGGCTGATGACGCCCTTGTTCCCGTGACGGCCGGCCATCTTGTCGCCCGGCTGCAGCTTGCGCTTCACCGCGACGAAGACCTTGACCATCTTGAGCACGCCCGGCGCGAGTTCATCGCCGCGTTCCAGCTTTTCCTTGCGGTCATGGAACTTGGCATCGATCACCGCGACGGCTTCGTCGTACTGGGTCTTGACCGCTTCGATCTGTGCCTGACGGCCATCATCGGCCACCGCGAACTTGAACCATTCGTGGCGGTCAACCTCTTCCAGCATCTCGGCGGTGATCTCGGCGCCCTTCTTCAGCCCCTTGGGGGCAGCCGAAGCGGTCTGGCCGATCAGCATGTCACGCAGGCGGTTGTAGGTCGCGCGGTTGAGAATGTTGCGCTCGTCCGCGGCGTCCTTGCGCAGGCGTTCGATTTCCTCGTTCTGGATCGCACGGGTACGGTCGTCGATCTCGATCCCGTGGCGGTTGAACACCCGGACTTCGACGATGGTGCCCGTAACGCCCGGGGGCAGACGCAGCGAGGTGTCACGCACGTCGCTCGCCTTTTCGCCGAAGATCGCGCGCAGCAGCTTTTCTTCCGGGGTCATCGGGGATTCGCCCTTGGGGGTGATCTTGCCGACGAGGATGTCACCGGGGTGCACTTCTGCACCGATATAGACGATGCCCGCTTCGTCGAGGTTGCGCAGGGCTTCCTCGCCGACGTTGGGAATGTCGCGGGTGATGTCTTCCGGCCCGAGCTTGGTGTCGCGGGCCATGACTTCGAACTCCTCGATATGGATCGAGGTGAAGACGTCATCCTTCACGATGCGCTCGCTGATCAGGATCGAGTCTTCGTAGTTGTAGCCATTCCACGGCATGAACGCGACGAGGCTGTTCTTGCCCAGCGCCAGCTCGCCGAGATCGGTGGAGGGGCCGTCCGCGATGATGTCACCCTGCTCGATCACGTCGCCCACCTTCACCAGCGGACGCTGGTTGATGCAGGTGTTCTGGTTCGAACGCTGGAACTTCTGGAGCGTATAGATGTCGACGCCGGACTGGCCGGGTTCGACATCGCCGATCGCGCGGATCACGATGCGGGTCGCATCGACCTGGTCGACAATCCCGCCGCGCTTGGCCGCGATGGCCGCGCCGCTGTCACGCGCCACGGTTTCTTCCATCCCGGTGCCGACCCACGGCGCTTCCGCCTTCACCAGCGGCACGGCCTGACGCTGCATGTTCGAGCCCATCAGCGCACGGTTGGCGTCGTCGTTCTCAAGGAACGGGATCAGCGAGGCCGCGACCGAGACAAGCTGCTTGGGGCTGACGTCCATCAGCGTGATGTGTTCACGCGGGGCCATCAGGTTGTCGCCATTGTGACGCGCCGAGACCAGCTCTTCCACAAAGCTGCCGTCCGCCGTCAGTTCGGCCGAAGCCTGCGCGACGGTGTGCTTCTGCTCTTCCATGGCGGAGAGGTAGATCACGTCGCCGGTCACCTTGCCGTCCACCACCTTGCGGTAGGGGGTTTCGATGAAGCCGTACTTGTTGACGCGGCTGAAGCTCGCGAGCGAGTTGATCAGACCGATGTTCGGGCCTTCCGGCGTTTCGATCGGGCAGATACGGCCATAGTGGGTCGGGTGAACGTCGCGCACTTCGAAGCCGGCGCGCTCGCGGGTGAGACCGCCCGGCCCGAGCGCCGAGACGCGGCGCTTGTGGGTGACTTCCGACAGCGGGTTGGTCTGGTCCATGAACTGCGAAAGCTGCGAGGAACCGAAGAACTCGCGCACCGCAGCCACGGCGGGCTTGGCGTTGATCAGGTCGTTCGGCATCACCGTGCTGACATCGACCGAGCTCATGCGCTCCTTCACGGCGCGCTCCATGCGCAGCAGGCCGACGCGGTACTGGTTTTCCAGCAGCTCACCCACCGAACGCACGCGGCGGTTGCCGAGGTTGTCGATGTCGTCAACTTCGCCCTTGCCGTCCTTGAGGCCGACAAGCTCCTTCACCACCGCGAGGATATCTTCCTTGCGCAGCGTGGTGACGGTGTCCTCGCACTCGAGGCTCAGACGCATGTTGAGCTTCACGCGGCCAACGGCCGACAGGTCATAGCGTTCGGCATCGAAGAACAGGCCTTCGAACAGCGCCTCGGCGGTTTCCTTCGTCGGCGGCTCGCCCGGACGCATGACCTTGTAGAT
>PNJY01000214.1 GCA_013822125.1 Erythrobacter sp.
CGGTCGAACGCGGCCGTCAGGTCGAAGTTTGATCCGGCGGTCGAGTTGAACATGTTGCGCCGGTCACGCGAGTGGGTGAAGGCATAGCCGAAGTTGAAATCGACCGAACCGCCTTCGGTGAAAACGCCGCCATCGAACTGCTTCGCCAGGATGAACGAGGCAATCTGGCTGTTGAAGCTGCCCGCATTGGTCAGCATCAGTTCGTCATCGCGGCTGGTGCTGAAACATGCCGAGGTGACATTCTGGTACACTGGGCCGGGGTTGAGATCGACCAGTTCTGCATTGCAATTCGCCACCGTGGGATCGATCGCACGATAAATCGGGCGGCCATCAATAGTGAAACCGTTCAGGCCCAGAGCTGGATTGACCGTCTGCGACAGATCGACAATCGTGAACGGGTTGCGCATGTGGCTGTAGATGTAATCGAGCGTCAGGTTCCAGCCGCTGAACAGGCCGCTTTCTGCGAAATCGAGATCGGCGGTGAAGCCCAGATTGGCGCGGATTACGCTGGGAAGCTCGATGTCGGGATTGATCGATTGGGTATCGCCCAATCCTGCCGCCGCGCGATTGGTTGCCGCAGTCACGAAGCAGCTGGGCAAGCCGGTGAACTGCCCGTTGACCACCACGTCGATCTGGCCCGCCGGACACGGAGCATCCTGCGTGGTCCCTTGGGCAAAACCGCGGCCATCGTTCTGGAAGGCATTTCCGAACCACACGAGAGGATCACCGCCCGAGAATACGCCGACACCGCCGCGCAATTGCGCGCGCGAGAACACCGCGAAATCATCCATGTCATAGGTCAGTGCAAGGCGCGGCATAACGATCGGATCGAGCGAGCTGAAGCCGGTGTTGTTGCCAAAACCGTACCGGGCAACGAAATTCTGGTTGATCGCGGGCGCGCCGCCATCGAACCAATCGACCCTGACGCCGATCACGGCATTGAGCTGGTCATTGATATCCCATTCGTCTTGCGCAAATACCGAATAGATCGTGCGGTTGAATTGCGCCGCAGCATCGTTGATGTCACCTGTCGACGAGAAATTACCAAATGCCCCTTCCGTTGCCCCGCTGACAACATTGCCCGGGGTGGTAGTAGTCTGGTTGTTCCCTGTGCCCGGTGAAAGCAGACCGGCCTCCAGATCGGCAATGTTCCGGAACACCAGTGTGCCGGTGGCATTCTGGACGAACAGGTTGAACAGCGAGGCGCGGTTGTATTCGACGCCAAGCTTGAATTTGTGCGCACCGGCTTCAAGCGTGGCGGCAGCGCGGAACTGATCGACGTTGGTGCGCAGATCGTTGGCCGAGCGCGAAGTGCCCGGACCTGCCAGCACGGTGCCGTCGATCCCGGTCGGGTTGTCGATACCCACGATGATGCGCGGGATCGGATTGTCCGACTGCGCTTCGCCGCCACCGATCGGATCCTGCAAGTCACGCACTTCCGAACGTGAATAGCGGATTTCGGTCGAAAGCTCGTCGGTCCACTGCGAGAACAGGCGGCCCGAATAGTAGTTCGACTTGGTGCCGCTGATACGGAAGGTGTTCTCGCCGATTGCCTGCGGGCTGTTGCCCGTGAACAGGTCGTCAGGCAGAGTCGAGCCTTCCTCGAGCCGCTGGTAGGTCGTCTCGAGCCGGTGATCGTCGGTGATCTGCAAGTCGGCTCGAACAAAATAGCGATTGTTCGTGAACGGGCGGTTGGTAACCAGATCGCCCGTGTCGATGCCATAGACACGGTTCAGCACTTCGCGGATTTCTTCGAACTGATCGACCGAAATGCCGACTTGCTCGTTCGGGAAATTGGCGCCGGTCGGGCCGTCATCCTGCGATTGTCCGGCTTCCTGGTGCTCATAGGCACCGAACAGGAACAGCCGGTCCTTGATCACCGGACCGCTGAGATAGGCGCCCCAACGCTTGTCCGCCTCGATCGGCGCGACACCGAGAACTTCGCCGTCGGCAACGATCCTGTTGCCGCGAAGGCCGTTGGCCGAATATTCGAAGAACCCGCCAAAGTGATAATCGTTGGTGCCCGACTTGGTAACGACATTGATCGCGCAGCCGGTGAAATTGCCATAGTCAACGTCGAACGGTGCGAACTGGACCTGCGTTTCGCGCACCGCGTCAAACGGGATCGGGGTCGAGCTGCGCGAGCTGAAGCCGGTGTCGTTGAGGCCATAGATATCGCCCTGGCTGATGCCGTCGACAGTGAAGGCATTGCCGCGATCGTTGCCGCCGAGGCAGCTGATCCGGTCCACGCCTGCCCCGCTGTCGTCGCGGTCAAGGCTGACGCGCGGATCGAGGCGGATGATATCGCGAATGTCGCGGTTGAAGCTGGGCGAAGTTTCGAGCACTTCGAGCGAGAAGGCGGTGCCCGGACCGACCGCAAGCTGCGTGGTCACAACGCGCGAGCCGGTAACCAGAATTTCGCCGGCGCCTGACGCAAGGCTGAAGCCGAGCTGGGTCGCACCCTGCAGCGAAATGTTTACGCCTTCGAGCGTTTGCCCTTCAAAACCCTGCGCATTGGCAGTTACCTTGTAGGGCCCACCTACCGTAAGGTTGACGACGCTGAAGCTGCCGTTGGCACCGGTCGTGAGCGTGCGCGAAGCGTTTGTGCGCGTATCGGTGACGGTTACCGTCGCCCCCGCAATCGGATTGCCTTCCTCGTCAACAACGGTGCCCTGGATGCCCGAGGTGATCTGCTGCGCTGCGGCAGGA
>PNJY01000215.1 GCA_013822125.1 Erythrobacter sp.
GTTGGCGGCCGTCGTGGAAACCAGATTGTTGTTGCTCGTATTGGTGTTGGTCCCTCCTGAAATGAGACCGGCTTCGAAATCGTCCAAGTTCCGGAAGAACAGCGTGCCGGTGGCGTTGGGCAGGAACAGGTTGAAGACTTCGAGTTCGTTGATCTCGGCCCCCAGCTTGATGTTGTGGCCGCTGCCCGCATCGATCTTGATCAGGAAGCGCGCCTGATCGACCTGGGTGTCGAGCTGGTTGAGCGACCGGAAGAAGCCGGGCCCGGAAAGAAGCGACGCGTTGCTGCGCAGGCCGGACGGGATGCTGGTGTTGTTGAGGTTGGGCAGACCAACGACCAGACGCACAGCGGCGTTCGGCTCGTTGGCTTCATCAAAACCGAGCGGGCCCTGCACGTCCGACACGTCGGCGCGGCTGAAGCGCAGTTCGGTCGAGATCGTGTCGCTCCACTGCGAATAGATCTGGGCCGAGTAATAGTCCGATATCGTGCCTTCGTCCTCGAACGAGTTGATGCCCGAGAAGGACGCGCCCGAATCGTCTTCGATCTTGCTTTCCTCAAGACGCTGGTAGGTCGCAACAACGCGATGATCGTCGTTGATCTGGCCATCGAGGCGACCGAAGTAACGGATGCTGGTGTTGGGCAGGAAGGTGGCGAAATCGCCCGGCTCCTGACCGTAGACGCGGTTGGCGATCTCGCGGAAGCGGTTGTATTCGGCCAGCGTCACGCCGGGTTCGGAATCGCCGAGGTTGGTGCCGATCGGGGTCGAGTTGAAGCCCTGCACCAGATCGGTTTCTTCATAGGCGAAGCTGAAGAACAGGCGATCCTTGATGATCGGGCCCGACAGCGTGGCGCCCCAGCGCTTTTCCTCGCCGGCGTTGAAGGCCGGGGTGGTGCCGTCGGACTGACGCACAGTGTCGGCCTGCAGGCCGGCATCGAAATAGGTGAAGAAGGCCGAGCCCGAGAAGGTGTTCGAGCCCGACTTGGTCACCACGTTGACGAGACAGCCGGTGAAGTCCGAATATTCGACGTCGAACGGCGCGAATTCGACCGAGGTCTGGCCAATCGCATCGAAGGGAAGCGGCAGCGAGTTGCGCGCGGCGAACGGCGTGCCGTTGAGGCCGAACACGTCGGCCTGCACGATACCGTCAACGGTGAAGGTGTTCGAACGGTCGTTGCCACCAAGGCACGAAATGCGGTCAAGGCCTTCCACTTCGTCGAAGTCGAGGCTGACGCGCGGGTCGATGCGGATGATGTCGCGGATGTCGCGGGTGATCGAGGGGAAGCGCTCAAGCGTGTCGACACCGAAGGCCTGGCCCGGGCCGACCGCAAGCTGGGTGACACCAGCGCGCGCGCCCGAAACGATGATGACATTGTCTTCACCGCTGCTGGGGGTCAGCGTGAAGGTGAAGGCGGTCGGACGGCCGAGAGCGGTGTAGACGTCCTGCACGGTCTGGCCTTCGAAGCCGCCGGCATTGGCGGTCACTTCGTAGGGGCCGCCCGGCTGGAGCGCGGTGGCGCGGAAGGCGCCGTCGCTGCCGGTGGTGGTGGTGCGGGTCGCGTTGGTGGCGGTGTTGGTCACGGTGACAACCGCGCCGGCAACCGGGTTGCCGCTTTCATCGACCACGCGGCCTTCGATGTCGGTGGTGATCTGCTGCGCGAACACAGGGGTCGCGATCGTGGTGGTCGCGGCGAGGCTGACGACGCTCGCGGCAAGGAGATACTTAAGCTTCATGGATGTTGGCCCCTGATAGCGGTGGAGAGAGACGTATCGAAAAACGTGACGGCCTTAGGCCGCGATGCTTGCGGCAAAGCGACTGTTCTATGACGGTTTCATGAAACGCCTTGGCAAGCCGAGGCGTTTCCTCAACGCGCGCCTAGGTAGACACCGCAAATATGCAGAATTCCCGAGTTTTCTCCGCGCGGGTGTTGCATCGCAGCAACGCTGCAGGGCTTTTTAGCTTACGGGGCTTTGCCCCTGCTTCACCGGGTCAATCAGGCGAGGTTGATCTCGCGCAGGCGCTGCATGAGGTAATCATGCGCGCTGATCGGCGGCGGGGGCGGATTCGCATCGTCGGCGCTCACGCATTCGGGCAGGGGTTCGATCAGGAAATCGGGCCGGAAATGCAGGAAGAACGGCATCGAATAGCGCGCCCGCCGGGCCGCTTCCCCGCGCGGGTTCACCACCCGGTGCGTGGTCGACCGCAACCGCCCGTTGGTCTGGCGTTGCAGCATGTCGCCGACATTGATCACCAGCGCGCCCGCCGGAACGTCGATCGCGTGCCACTGCCCGTCCTTGGCGAGCAGTTCGAGCCCCGCCTCTTCCGCGCCAAGCAGCAGGGTGATGGTGTTGATGTCCTCATGCCCCGCGGCGCGGATCGCACCTTCCGGAGCGCCCTCGGCCAGCGGCGGGTAATGGAGCAGGCGCATCACCGAATTGCCGTCCGCGACGCTATCGGCGAAAAAGGTGCGCGGGCGGCCGAGGTGGAGCGCGATCGCCTCGAGCACGCGCCCTCCGGCGACCTCGAAGGCGCTGAACAGCGCGCTCATCGTCTCGCGGAAACCCTCGACCTCCGAAGGCCAGACATTGGGCGCCATGAATTGGCTGAGAGGGTGGTCTTCGGGCAGGTCGCGCCCGACGTGCCAGAACTCCTTCAAGTCGAACACCTCGGCG
>PNJY01000216.1 GCA_013822125.1 Erythrobacter sp.
CACCATTTCGAACAGCTCGGCTGGAGCGAGAGCAAGGTCGTGATCCGCTTCTGGATCATCTCGATCGTGCTGGCGATGGCGGGGCTTGCCACGCTCAAGCTGCGATGATCACCTCGCGCGCCTTTGCCGGGAAGAAATATGCGGTGCTTGGCCTCGCCCGGTCAGGCGCCGCGGCGACCGAGGCGCTGCTCGCCAGCGGGGCCGAGGTGCTGGCCTGGGACCGGCAGGAGGAGCCGCGCGCCGCATTCGCCGGGCGCTGCGCGCTGGCCGATCCACTTGACGCGGACCTGAGCGGCTTTGCGGGAGTTGTGGTCTCGCCCGGCGTTCCGCTCAACACCCATCCCATCGTGGCCCATGCCGCGCGCTTCGGTGTGCCGGTGATCGGCGATATCGAACTGTTCGCGCAGGCGCGGGCCAGCCTGCCCCGGCACAAGGTGGTCGGCATCACCGGCACCAACGGCAAATCGACCACTACCGCGCTCGTCGCGCACATCCTGCAGTGTGCAGGCATCCCCGCGCTGATGGGAGGCAACATCGGCATCCCCATCCTTGAGCAGCAACCACTGCCAGCGGGCGGGGTCTATGTGCTCGAACTGTCGAGCTATCAGATCGACCTCACCCACAGCCTCGATTGCGAAGTGGCGGTGCTGCTCAATGTCACTCCCGACCACCTCGACCGTTACGACGGGTTTGCCGAATATCGTGCCTCCAAGCTCCGCCTTCTGGAAATGCAGGGGCCCGATCACGTCGCGATCGTCGCCAGCGGGGAAAACGGAGTGGAAGAATGCGTCCGCGCCATGACGACGGGGGCACGGTCAAAGCAATGGTTCGCGGGCAACTATCTGACGGATTTTGCTTCCGAACAGCCTGGCTGGCCAGCGTTGCAAGGGCCGCACAACGCGCAGAATGCATGGGCAGCGCGCATGGTTTGCCTGGCGCTCGGGCTTGATCGCGACCAGATAAACCGGGGGCTCGCCACCTATTCCAGCTTGCCGCACCGCATGGAACGGGTGACCGAACATGATGGCGTGCTGTTCATCAACGACAGCAAGGCGACCAACACCGCCTCCACCGCACCGGCGCTGGCCGCGTGGCCGCCCATGCCGTCGATCCACGGTAGCGCTCCGCGCATCCACTGGATCCTGGGCGGTCTAGCCAAGGAGGAGGGGCTGGGCGAGTGCATGAAGCATCTCGGCAATGTCGCCGCAGCCTATACCATTGGCGAGGCCGGTCCGCGCTTTGCCGAATTGCTCGAGCCGCATGTTCCGGTGGCTCGGGCCGAAATGCTCAACGAAGCGGTGCAAGTGGCGATGGAACACGCACAGCCGGGTGACGTGGTGCTGCTATCGCCTGCCTGCGCCAGTTTCGACCAGTTTCGCGATTTCGAGCGACGCGGGGAATGCTTCCGCCAGATCGTTGGGGCGCTGACGGGCGGATCGGACGATGATCGCAAGGCGCTGGCGCGGGGGTGCCCGCAATGAGCGGCCTTCATCCCTACGTCCCCAGGGCGAGCGGCAGCCTTGACGCCAGGCAGCCATATCAGGTCCATTGGCGGGACGAGCTGAGGATCTGGTGGCGCGAAATCGACCGCGTGATGCTCGGACTTGTCCTCTGCCTGTTGCTGGCCGGGACCGTGGCGGTCGGGTCCGCCTCGCCCGCCAGTGCCGAACGCCTGTCGACCACGGGCGTGCAGCTCGACGAGTTCCTGTTCCTTAAGCAACATCTGCTGTGGCAGGCGCTGGGTCTGTCGGTGCTGTTCGCCACATCGCTTCTATCGCGCGATTCGGCGCGCAGGCTGGGCATCGTGCTGGCGGCGAGCATGCTCGCCCTTCTGGTGCTGGTCCCGTTCATCGGCGCCGAGGTCAATGGCGCGCGGCGCTGGATCAATCTGGGCATGCGCTTCCAGCCTTCGGAGTTTCTCAAGCCCGGATTCGCGATTCTGCTGGCATGGATACTCACATGGCGGCTGCGCGATCCGGCGCTGCCGGTGATCGCATGCGTCACAGGCATCATGGGGCTCGTCGCGCTGCTGCTGATGATGCAGCCCAATCTGGGGGACACGCTACTGTTTGCCGGCGTGTGGTTCGTTCTGGTGCTGCTGTCGGGCGTTTCTGTGCAGCGGATCAGCGCCTTGGTAGGTTTCGGCATCGCCGCACTGACTGCGACCTATTTCCTCTATGACAATGCCCGCCACCGGATCGACGCTTTCCTCGGCGGCGGAACCGCCTTCGACCAGGTCGATCTGGCCGAACGCACGTTGCTGGCGGGCGGCTGGACGGGCAGCGGAATGTGGCTGGGCGTGCGCAAGATGAGCCTTCCGGAGGCGCATACCGACTATATCTTCTCGGTAATCGGCGAGGAATTCGGCCTTCTCGCCTGCCTGCTGGTGGTGTTGCTCTATCTGGGGCTGATGCTGCGCGTCCTGCTGCGGCTGTTCGACGAGGAGAACCTGTTCGCCCTGCTCGCCGGAGCGGGGCTGATCGCGCAGATCGGAGGACAGGCAATGATCAACATCCTGGTCAACCTGCAACTGTTCCCGTCCAAGGGGATGACGCTCCCGCTGGTCAGCTATGGCGGCTCGTCGACGATTGCCGTATGCATGACTGTGGGGCTGTTGCTGGCGATCACGCGGCGCAACCCCTATCTCAAGCCTGAAA
>PNJY01000217.1 GCA_013822125.1 Erythrobacter sp.
ACCCTGCGCGATATGCGCGGATTGACCGTGGAGATGGTTCTCGAAGGCAAGCGTCTGCCAGTGGAAACCTGGCTGATGATAGCCGATCTCGCGCACGGTCTGGCGCACGGCGGCCTCGATCTCCTCCAGCGAACCCGGCGTCCACTGGCCGCCTTCGTAAACGCCCTTGCAGCGGATCTCGCCCGCCAGCACCACCTTCTGCGTGGTGGTGAGCGTTTCGCAGGCGACGCGCGCCTCGGGGTCCTTCGACAGGAGGAGATCGACAATCGCGTCCGAAATCTGGTCGGAAACCTTGTCAGGATGACCTTCGGAAACGCTTTCCGAAGTGAACAGATAATCGTCGCGCATGGAGCCTCGTGCAGGAAGGATATAAGGATTTCTTTATGTCTGAATGTCCTCTAGCCGCCGCGGCGGCGCAAGGCAACCAGCGATAGCGCGGCAAGCACAATCGCCCAGCCAAGCGGCAGGGCATTGCCCAGCCGCGCAAACAGAGTGGGCGGTTTCGCGGGCGGGATGAAGCCGTCGATCCGGCCTGCGCGCTGCCTGCCGATATGCTGGCGCACCACGCCATCGGCATCGATCACCGCGCTGATCCCGGTGGTGGTCGAACGCAGCACCGGCAACCCTTCCTCGATCGCCCGCAACCGCGCCTGCGCCAGATGCTGCGGCGGGCCCCAGGTGCCGAACCAGCCATCGTTCGAGGGATTGAAGATATAGTCGGGCCGGTTTGCCCGATCGACGACTTCGCCCGAGAACACGATTTCATAACAGATCTGCATTCCCGCCCGGCCAAAATGGCCAAGGTCGAGCGTCTGCGGGCCCGGTCCGGGGATGAAATCGATGGTGCCCGCCACCAGCCGCGAAGCCCCCAGCGGCTCGAGCAGCCAGCGCAGCGCGAGGTATTCGCCAAACGGCACGAGATGCGCCTTGGCATAGCGCGTACCCAGGTTGCCCGCGCCATCGATGGGTGTGATGGCATTGTAGGCGCCGATCGCGCGCCTGCGCCCTCCCTGCTCGCCGATCGCGAGATCGACCGCGCCGGTCAGCAGCAGCGATTTGGGGCCGATCACCGCGCCGATCCGCCTGCGTGCGAATTGCGGATCGCCGGCTGCGGTCATCTGGAGGTAGTAACGCCGGGGATAGCCGTCGCGCAGATAATCGGGCACGCCCGATTCGGGCCACAGCACCAGCCGCCGTTCATCGTTTCCTGGCATGGTAAGCCGGGCAGTGCGGGCGAAATGCTCCTCGAATTTCGACGCATCGTCGATCTCGTCCTGCGGGATCAACGGCTGGATCAGTACAAACGGCACCGTGCCTTCCTGCCTCTGGCCCGCAGGATCCCAACCTGCCGGCCAATACATCGCCGCCGCCAGAACTACGCCGCCTGCCCCCAGCACGGCCCAACGTCGCCTCTCGGCAAACACCACCAAACCCGTCGCGATCACGATCGCAAGCCCGGACAGCGCATAAGTGCCCAGCCACGGCAACAGGCGGGCGATCCCCGGCGCGTCGAACCCGCCCAGCAGCATCAGGCCCAGCGGCGGCCAGGGATAACCGGTGAAGACCCAGCTCCTCAGCCATTCGGTGACGATCCAGGCTGCGGCCAGCAGCAACCCGAAGGCCAAGGTGCCCGACTTGCCTGCAAGCCGGTGCGCCGCGGCCGCGGCAAGCGCGGGGTAGATCGCCAGATAGGCGCACACCAGCGGCACCGCGACCCAGCCGAGGAAGGCGGGCATATCGCTCTGATAGGTGAAAGCGGTAGCGATCCAGTTGTTCGCCAGCGTCAGATGCGCCCACCCGAACAGCCAGCCGATCTGCGCCGCCGCGCGCGCGCCCTGCGCGCGGCGCAGCAGCACGATGAGACCTGCGATCGCGGCCAGTCCGAGCGGCCAGAATGCAATGGGAACGAAGGCGCAGGCGCCCGTTGCGCCCAATGCCAATGCCAATGCCGGTGCCAAGGCCGACGCCAGCAAACGTGGACGGGCCATGGCCCAGCGCCGAACGGGGTCAAGTGCCTCAATCACACCCAAGTCCCGCCCCCCGGCGCTCGAGATCGGTCAGCCTACCGCCTTCAAATCATCATCATCGCCGCTGGTGCTGATCTTGAGACGGCGACGCGGGCGCTTTTCTTCGTCGGCGGCCCCGGTATCGTTGCCTGCGCCGATCGACGGAGGCAGGATGGCCGCATCGATTACGGCTTCGCTGCGTTCCTTGCGGGCCGGGCGACTTTCGCGAGCCGGGCGACTTTCGCGGGCCGGGCGGCGAGCGCCGCGATCCTTCGCCCGATCCGGACGTGGTGCTTCCTCGGCCGCGGATTCTTGCACCCCCTGACCGATCGCCTCGCCCTCATCGCCGGGTTCTCCCTCGAAGCGCGGCGGCTCGCGATCGCGCTGGCGATGCGACGTGCGACGCCGGTCGGAATCGTCACGCTCCTCGAAATCCTCGTCCTCGTCGTCGTTGGTCGGATCGCGATCGTCCGGGCGCCGTGAGCGCCCCTCGTCCTGACGCGGCTTGCTGTCGGCGATCACGCGGAAATAGTGATCGGCGAACTGCAGGTAATATTCGGCCTGCACCCTGTCGCCGTTGTGCTGCGCGTCCTGGGCCAGCTTCTTGTACTTGTCGAGCATTT
>PNJY01000218.1 GCA_013822125.1 Erythrobacter sp.
TGTCGCGCGACAATCAGAATGAGAATGCGCGACAATCAAGATGAGAATCCGGTGTGGGGGGAGCGGCGCAGGGCGTAGCCCGTAGCCGTTCCCCCCACACCGGAGCACCCTTTTGGGGGCTGCCGGAGATGATCGCGGTGTCGGGTATGGTGGGGTTTTTCCGTGGAGGAGGACCCCGTGTGTGCCTGGCCGTCACATAACCGATCATCAAATGAGGCTGTTTATGACATTGAGGAAAGACCACCCGGTGGCCGTGGCTGCGGCGAAGGCGGGGATGAGCCCGGCTGCGGGCTACCGGCTGCTGAAGGATCCGCAGCTACCCTCGCAGAAGAAAGCGCCCCGCGGGCGGCGGCGTCCCGATCCGCTTGCCGGGTTCTTCGACGAGGAGGTTGTGCCGCTGCTGGAAGCAGCGCCCGGGCTGCGTCCGATTGCGGTCTTTGAGGAGCTGCGCCGCCGGCACGGCGATCTGCCGTTTGCGCGCCGGACGCTGGAGCGGCGGATCAGGGGCTGGCGTGCGCTGCATGGGCCCGAGCGCGAGGTCATCTTCCGGCAGTTGCATGAGCCGGGCAGGCTTGGCCTGTCGGACTTCACCCATATGGGCGATCTCAATGTCACGGTCGCAGGCGTGCCGCTGGAGCATATGCTCTATCACTTCCGACTGACCTATGGCGGGTTCGAGCACTGCCATGTGATCCTGGGCGGCGAGAGCTTTGTTGCCTTGGCTGAGGGGCTGCAGAACGCCTTGTGGTCCGCAGGCGGTGCTCCGCGGCGTCACCGGACGGACAGCCTCTCGGCTGCGTTCCGTAATCTTGATGCCGATGCCCGCGCTGATCTGACCACGCGATATGATGCGCTGTGCCGACATTACGGGATGGAGCCGACCCGCAACAATACAGGCGTTGCCCACGAGAACGGCTCGATCGAGAGCTCTCACGGCCACATCAAGGCTGTGGTGAGGGATGCCTTGCTGCTGAGGGGAAGCAGCGACTTTGCTGATCTGGCGGCGTATCGCGGCTTTATCGATGAGGTCGTGACCGCGCGCAATCGGCGCCATGCTCCCTCGATCGATGTCGAGCGTCGGACCTTGCAGCCGCTGCCAGATACGCGCACGAGTGATTATGAGGCCGTGCTGGTCAGGGTCACCTCATCGGGCGGCTTTACCTTGCGCAAGGTGTTCTACACCGTGCCTTCAAGGCTAATCGGACACCGCCTGCGCGCGCGGCTCTATGATGACCGGATCGATCTGTTCCTGGGCAGCACGCTGCTCATGACCCTGGTGCGCGGCCGCGCTGGCGACAATGGCAAGCATGGTCATATCGTCGATTACCGGCATGTGATCCACTCGCTGCGGCGCAAGCCGATGGCGCTCATGGGGCTGGTCTATCGCGACAGCCTGTTCCCCCGCGAAGCCTACCGACGGATGTTCGAGCATCTGCTGGAGCATGAAGGCGAGCACGCCGCCTGCAGGATGACCGTCGATCTGCTGGCCATGGCACACGAGCGCGCCTGTGAGGCTGAGCTTGCCGGACTGCTCGAAGCCGATCTTGCCGCGCGGCGATGCCCTGACATCGCTGCTCTGCGCAGCCGGTTCTCGCCTGATCCTGAGCAATTACCTCAGGTGGATGTAAAGCTCGGGCGTCTGGCCTCCTACGACAGCCTGATCGGATGGGGAGAGGCGGCATGAGCACATCCCCGATGATCGACGCCCAGCGGCTCAGTCTGATGCTGAACGAACTGCGCTTGCCGGCAATCAAGCATATGTGGGGCGACTTCGCCGCGCGCGCCGACAAGGAAGGCTGGCCTGCCGCCCGCCTCCTGACCGCGCTCGCCGAGCATGAGATCGCCGAACGGGATCGGCGGCGGACCGAGCGGCATCTGGCCGAGGCCAAACTGCCCGCCGGAAAGACCCTCGACACCTTCGCGTTCGAGGCTGTGCCGATGGTATCGAAGGCCCAGGTCATGGCCATGTGCGCGGGTGATGGATGGCTCGAGCAGGGGGCCAACCTCATCCTCTTCGGCCCGCCCGGTGGCGGCAAGACCCATCTGGCCGCTGCCATCGGCCTTGCGCTGGTCGAGAATGGTTGGCGTGTCCTGTTCGCGCGCACTTCCGACCTCGTGCAGCGCCTCCAGGTCGCCCGGCGTGAACTGGCGCTCGAATCCGCGTTGGCAAAGCTCGACAAGTACCACCTGCTGGTCCTCGACGACTTCGCCTATGTCAGCCGCGATCAGGCCGAGACATCGGTCCTGTTCGAGCTGATCAGTGCCCGCTACGAACGCCGCTCGATGCTGATCACCGCCAACCAGCCCTTCGGCGAGTGGAACAGCATCTTCCCCGATCCGGCCATGACGCTCGCCGCAGTGGACCGACTGGTCCACCACGCAACGATCTTCGAGATGAACGTCGAAAGCTATCGGCGGCGAACCGCCGAAGCACGCCGGTCAGGCCCCGGCCGACCCGCCAACTTCACCACGCCCAAGGTCCTTGAAGCCGTCCGCGACAATCAGGACGACAAATAGACCTTGCCAGCGACAATCAACATGCCCACACAATGTCGCGCCGCGACAATCAACTTCTCATCCTGATCGTCGCGCAACTCTCACCTTGAATGTCGCGCTACA
>PNJY01000219.1 GCA_013822125.1 Erythrobacter sp.
AGGAAAGGTTTGAATGATGGACGTTGAATCGGCTCGTGTAATTGGTGCCGGTCTCGCCGCGATCGGTGCGGGTCTTGCCGCAATCGGTGTTGGCGCGATCTTCGGCAATTATCTCAACGGCGCGCTGCGCAACCCCGAAGCTGACGCCAAGATGGGCGGCAGGTTAATCTTCGGCTTCGCTGTGACCGAGGCGCTCGGCCTGATCGCCGCTGTCGTCGCGCTCGCTCTTGCCTTCAGCTGATTGAATGATGGCCGGCCGGACTTGCGCCGGTTGGCTGTCCCTGGCGGATTAGCGCGATGCCTCAATTTGATTTTGCCAATGTTTTCTGGCCGCAGCTGTTCTGGTTGTCGGCGCTGTTCGCCGTGCTTTATTTCGGCATTGTCCGGACCACGCTTCCGCGCCTTTCAAAGGTCATGGATGAGCGTGAGGGCCGTATTTCGGCCGATCTCGCCACTGCGCGCGATGCCAAGGACTTGGCGGACCGGGTGGCCGAGGAATACCAGGCGGACATCAACCGCAGCCGCGAGGAGGCGCGGGACAAGCTGGCGACGGCCAAGCTCGAGGCGGCGAAGGCTACCGAGAAGCGGCTGGCCGCGGCCGACAAGCGTTTGTCCGCGAAGGTGGCAGAGGCCGAGCAGCAGATTATGGCCGCGCGCCAGGCGGCCAATGCCGCGCTGCGTGACATTGCCGCCGAAGGTGCGGACGCGATCGTAGCCAGGCTGACGGGCGATTCCCCGGGTCGCGAAGCGGCTCAGGTCAGGGTCGACGAGATCCTGGGCAGCGTGAATTAGGATCTGGACGATGGGCACACAAACAGGAACTCTCGATCTGCTTGCGGCGGGCCATGCCGAAGCCGCAGAGCATGGCGCCGAGCTGCTTGGGCTTGGTGCCGAAGGCTGGGTCTATGTCGGTATCACGATTTTCTTCCTGATCGCGATTTTCCGCTTCAAGGCGCACAACAAGGTGACCGAAGCGCTCGATGCCCGCATCGCCGAAACGCGCAAATCGCTCGACGAGGCGCAGACTATCCGTGAAGAAGCCGAGGCCTTGCTGAAGGATGCCAGGGCGCAGCGCGATGAAAGCGCCGCACACGCGGCCGCAATGATCGACCATGCCCGGCGCGAAGCCGATGCGATCCTCGAAAAGGCTGAGGCTGACAGCAAGGCGATGGTCGAGCGGCGCAAGAAAATGGCAGAGGACAAGATCGCCGCCGCCGAGCGCGAGGCCGTGGACGATGTGCGCAGGCAAGCGGCGATGGCTGCTGCGGAAGCTGCGCGCGGGCTCATCGCCGATCGGCACACCGCCGAGGCGGACCGCAAGCTGGCTGACGAGGTGATCGCGTCGATCTGACGGACCCGTTTCGGCCGTGCCCGGGCCGGGCGCGGCTTCGCCAGTCTCTCAGAAATTGTCCTTTGCACTGCGGATCGCGGCAAAGGTTTCGTGCGGCGCAGTACCACCCCAACGCGCCTGCATCGCCGGATCGTCGGCGCGCAGGAACGGGTTAGTGGCAAGTTCGCGCTCAAGCCCCATCGGCACTGTCGGCTCGCCGCGCGCGCGCTTGGCGTCGATTTCTTCGACATAAGCCTTGAGCTGGACATTGTCGGGGTCGGCATGGAGCGCGAATCGCGCGTTCGATTGCGTGTATTCATGCGCGCAATAAAGCGTCGTTTCGCCGGGTAGCGCCTTGATCCGCTCAAGGCTGGCCCAGAACTGGTCGGGCGTGCCCTCGAACATCCGCCCGCAGCCCAGCGCAAACACGCTGTCACCGACAAAAGCAGCGCCTGCTTCGGCGACATGGTAGGCGATATGGCCGTTGGTGTGCCCGCCGACATCGATCACCCTGGCGCTGTAACGCCCCAGCCGAACCTCGTCGCCATGGCGCACCGTGCGGTCGATCGGGCTGATTTGCTCGACCTCCTGCGGGGCGGTAATGCGGCATCCCGTCGCTTCCTTGATCGCGATATTTCCGCCCGCGTGATCCGGGTGCCAATGCGTGTTCCAGATCTGCGTGATCCGCCAGCCTTTGTGCTTGGCCTCATCGAGATAGGACTTGGCATCGGGCGTGTCGATCGCAGCGGTTTCGCCGCTTTCGGGATCGTGGATCAGATAGCCGTAATTGTCCGACAGGCAGGCGAATTGGTGAATTTCGAGCATGGGCCGATCCTAGCATTTCTGGCCGAATAGGGAAGGCAAACAAAAACCCCCTCCTCTTGAGAGGAGGGGGTCCGGGAATTGTGCCGGTGCCAAAAGCTGCGCCGGCTGCATCGCAGCCAGCCCGCGCTCCCCACCTTTGGCGAGGCAGGGAGCTCTGGACCGGATCAGTTCTTCTTCTTCAAAGCCTCGCCGAGGATATCGCCCAACGATGCGCCCGAATCCGACGATCCGAACTGCGCCACGGCTTCCTTCTCTTCGGCGATCTGACGCGCCTTGATAGAGAAGTTGGGCTTCTTCGAGCGGTCGAAGCCGACGACCAGAGCATCGACCTTCTGGCCAACCTGGAAGCGGTCGGGGCGCTGCTCGTCGCGGTCGCGGCCAAGGTCGGCGCGCTTGATGAAGCCGGTTGCCCCATCGTCGCCAACCTGGACCTCGAGCCCGCCGTCGCGCACTTCGAGCACGGT
>PNJY01000220.1 GCA_013822125.1 Erythrobacter sp.
GTAGCAAGGCGACGAGCAGTGAGATAGCTTGCCGCCTCGGAACGGAGCCAGACGCCTGGCAGGGGAACCACGACATGATGTCTCGCCGATTGATGTTGGCCAGTGGCGGGGCAGCAATGCTTGCACCCGGCCTTTTGTCGACCGGCCCCGCGCCCGCGCTGTTGCGCGCGCAAGAGCGCACCCGCGGTGGAGCAATCCCGCGTGATCCGGCCATGGCGGCGGCCGCGCCGCCGGTGCGCCTTGGCGATACGATCTTCACGGCCGATGATCCTGCTGCTGTGTGGCAGAGCGCGGGGCAGCACACGGTGCGGGTGTTCCTGCGCAAGGGCCCCTGGGCGCTGATCTGGTATCTGCAGGCGGCGTCTCCGGTGGATGGCAAGCCCTTCGATGTGGTGGTGGTGGAGCGGCAGCGCTGGACAAATCTGGCGGCGGAGACCCCTGCGGTCAGCTACCGGGCGAGCGTGCTCGGCTACAGCTTCACGCTCTACGGCCATGGCGATTTCCAGCGCTGGGTCGTCGCATCGCGCGCCTGGCCTGTGTCCGACCGCGAGTTGAACCGCTGGCAAGCCTCCGGCCTGCTGTTGCCGTGGGGCATCGGGCCAAGGCTGCAGGCACCCTCGCAATGGTCCTATCTGGATCCGGTCCCGGACTACACGCCGCTGGGCAAAGGCGGGCTCACCCCGGCGATGGGGACCACGGGATTGCGCGATGAGGTGGGGCCGATTGTCCACCGGCAGGCGCGCTACCTCATCGAACGCAGTGCAGAGATGCGGCGCATCACCATGAATTACGGGCTGACCGCGGCATCAATCCCGTGGCATGTGCGCGGGGCGGATGGCTCGCCGCTGCTGCTCGACACGCCCAATACCCCGCTGAAAGTGCAGCAATATTATCAGAACTATCCCGAAGAGCGGGTCATCGGCGTAAGCCCGGGCATGCAGTTCGAATGGGACATCGACAATGCGCACCGTCCGTGCCCGTCGTTCATCCCGGCCTTGCTCTCGGAACTGCATCCGTTTTTCGTCGAGGAGCAGGTGTTCTCCGCCTGTACCGTGCTGAATACCGTGACCCCCGATTATCGCGGGGCGAGCGGCAAGCTGATCGATCAGGGGCAGGGCCGCGACTGGGCGTGGTCGATGCGTGATCTGCTGCTGGCCTATGCCTTGCTCCGCGCCATGCCGGGGCTCGACTGGTTGCCAGCGGCAGAACGGTTCGATGCGATCCTGTCGGCCAATCTCGACCGCGCGGTCAGGGCACTCGCCGTGCCGGGGATGGGGCAATTGGGGATGTTCTGGGAAGGCGATGCCTATGATAGCCAACCCAATCCGACCTTCTGGCCATCGATCCGGACGGGGCAGCGACCGGGCGTCTATACCGGATCGATCGTCAATTACATTGCCTACACGCTCGACTGGGGACGGCGCTTGCATGGCGATCCGCGCTGGTCGCAATTGCAGATCGCCTTTGCAGAGCGGTTTCAGGCGCGGCGCTTTCTGGCGAGCGGGCCGTTCTGCTTCCTCAATCTGCCGGCGCGGTTGGAAGGGCGCTGGTTCAGCGACTGGCGGCAAATGGCGCAGGTGCTTGGCCTGCCTGCCGATATTGCCCGGCAACCATGGCACAGCTTCGACAAGCCGGTGAACGATCCGCGCGTCTACGAATACACCACCGAGTATCCCGCGACTTTCTATCACGGCCTGAAACTGGCGCAGGCGGCGGGGGGCACCAATGCCGATGTGGACACGGCGGTTGCGCTGCTGGAGGCGCAGATTCGCCGGGGCGATACGGACAGCTATCCCGCCTTTGCCATGCGCCATGCGCGGTAAGGTGGTGTTCGCGATTGGGAGGTGATGCGTGGCTTTGCCGGGTGCCCTCGCTCACGTTTTCCGACCCCTCCCGCGCAACAATCGAACCACGCCCCGTGCAAAAGATTCACGGCTGGATTCGAATGATTCAATCACCATATTTTTCTTCACAGATTCAATTTGGGGCTTGCGGGCCTCGCGACTCAAGCTTGGTCCATGCGTCGCGGGTTTGACACGGGTCTGAAACACCCCCGTCATGGTAACTAGGTGCTTAATCGCCCGTTGACGGGAGTCCGCGGCTGATTCATCATCTAGTGGTTCGGCGCAAATCGGACCCCCAACCCATGGTGACTTCCCCGCCGCTCCCCAGCGGAGTGAACGGGAAAGGAGTCGCTGAGGAACACGGGCCCGCCGCGCGCTCAGAACGGGATCGACCGACCTGCCAGCACGTCCGAACGCGGGCGAACTGTTGGCAAGTCTGTGGACCCGCCGGTATAGAACAGAATCAGAACATGGCCGCTTGTGCCATAGCGATGATTCGGGGGACAAGTGGGGCTGACAGATGGACTTCAAGGCGAGCGAAAACGTGCCGGGTGATGTGACCAATGAACTCGAAACCGGCGCGGGCGCGGGGGATGAAAAGGCTGTGACGATGAAGACCACCGATACCGGATCCGATGCGCTGATCGCCGCCAAGGCGACCGAAGCGCTCGGCAATGCCATGATCGAAGCGGCCAAGGATGCGGCCAAGACGGACAGCAAGAAGG
>PNJY01000221.1 GCA_013822125.1 Erythrobacter sp.
GGGATTGCGGAAGGGGCGGCGTGAGCGCGTCCGGTTTCAGGTGCGCGCCCTGCAGGGGTGAATGACCGGGAGTGGGTGGGAAGGCGAAGGGCGGCTTTGCGACGCCGTGCCAGAGCTGTAGGTGTTGCCTCAAACGGTCGTTCAGGGAATCGATATGCCATTGTCATTTCGCACGCTTGCCATAGTGCTGCCCGCAGCCCTCGCTTTGGCAGGCTGCGCTGCCGGAGTGGGCATGCCGGGCGCGCCTCAGACGCTGGCGCTGGATCTGACCCACTCTGCAGACCGGCAGGTCACGGCAGACTATCGCCTCAGCGAGGCGACCACGGCGCTCCACTTCCCGCAAGAGCTCGGCGGCTATCGCGCTGAAGTCTGGAAGCCTGCCGACGGTGCCTTCCGCTGGGTCAAGGAAGGCAGAGGCGAGCGGATCGAGCGCACCGACGGGCAAGCGTTCCGGCAGGTCGCGTTCACGATTCCCATCGACTATCGCGCCCTGCCGAAAAGCTACGCGCCCTTCTCGCCCTTCAGCCAGGGTGGCGCTCTCGTCCATTCCGGCCAGTTCCACGCCTGTCCGGCCGCGCCATGCGAGCAGACCGGGCAGCTGCCGATCCGCATCACGGCGCCGGGCGAGACCATCGGTGTCGAAGGACGCCGCACCCCGGATCGCGAGAGCTTCGTCAGCCGGGACGAGGGCACCAACATCTTCATCGGCACGCTCAAGCCTGTGGACGCAGACGGTTTCGTGGCGATCATCGATCCGGGGCTTCCGGCGGCGGCGCGCCAGCATCTTGATCGCTCCCTGCCCCAAGCCATTCAGGATCTTGCCACGATCTACGGCCCGCTGTCCTTCAAACCGGAACTCTACGTCTCCATCGACGACGAGCCGGAGAAGAATGGCCGCACCTCCATCCAGGGCGGCACCCTCCCGGGTCAGATTTTCATGCACTTCGACGGAGAGGGCGCGAATGAAAGGGTCGCTGCGGATAATCCGCTGTGGCTGGATTGGTTCTTCGCCCATGAAGCCGCGCATCTGTTCCAGCAGGACAAGTCCGGCAAACTGCTCGGCGACGATCGTTTTGCGTGGATTCACGAGGGCGGTGCCGACGCGATGGCCGCGCTGGCGATGGTCGGGCGCGGTCCGGCGGAGCGGGCCTATGTGCTGAGCCGCAAGCAAGAGGCCCAACAGGCCTGTGCCGTAGGGCTTGCCACGACACCTTTGAGCAAGGCCTCGGCTGAGGACAAATTCGATCTGCACTATCAGTGCGGGCTGATTATGTGGCTGGCAATCGATCAAGACCTGAGGCGCGCTGGCAAGGGCGGCCTTGCCGATCTCAACCGCGCGCTATTCGGTGCTATACGCAGCGGAGAGCCGTTGAGCGAGGCGATCTTCTTCAGGCTCGCCCGCGATATCGGGGCCTCGCCCGCTCTGACGGCGCGGATAATGACGCTTGCTGGCGGCAATTCCAGCGACGCGCTCGAAGCGCTCGGCGCGTTGGGACAGGTGGCGAACCAATCCCTGGAGCTGGAGTGAGGGCCATTTTGCGGTCGTTTGCTTAACGGCAGCAATTTTTGAGAGGCGGGGCAGAGCCGCTAGGCCGCTTTCGGGATCGCTCACTGGCCCGGCGCATGGCAGCTGGTGGGTGGATAGCTGCCGGATACCCGGTGTCATGTTGGTGGCACCGCTAGTAAAATGAAAACGGGTGCCCGATCATCGACCGGACACCCGCCTGAGTAGTCTGGAACCCTTATGGGCAGCAGCTCATAGCTGCATCACAGCAAGCGAGCACGAGGTCGCAGCAAGACATAGCCAGATTGGCAACCTGTTCAGGCGCTGCGGCAAACGCCGCAGAGCTGGAACCAAGCAGCACGGCTGCAACAATGATGTATTTTTTCATGATAATAACTCCGTTGAACTGAGAATGAATTCATCATCGGGGCGTTCGGGGAGGAGGTGGCTCGGGTCCTCCAGATGAAATTCTCGGAAAAGCCGCCTTTTGAGGCTGATGATCACCGGTTTCTTTCGCTCGCGCTCCGACTTCCTCGATGTGGGAAGCGGGGAAAGTCTGGCACAGAGCTATGCAATAGGCCTGACATTGCTGGCGCTCGCCATCGGTGCAGTCGCCACACTCACTCTCGTGGCTGTCCATTGCCGCCGCAAAAGTACAACCGTTTACGGCATACGCGGTTTCCAGCGGCAGTAGCGCCGCCAATACAAGCGCAAGATAGACGAGGAGATGGCGAGGCATTGGCATAGCGATACACCCATTTTCGCCAGCCTCAAGTTAATGGTTACTGGCTAATGTCGCAAATGGGGTCGATAGCCGATCGGCAGGAATTTTCCATAAGGGAGGCCAAGCCGCCATTCACGGCCCGACCTGAGCAGTGACGGCTGTCGGCCCAGACCCGGCCATTCACACAGATGCCGTTGCACGTCTGGCTCAGCTAAAGTCTGCCGATCAATCTGGCAGTAATGAACATGGCGCGCCTTGTTCGTTACTGGGTCACTTCGCCCGCTTCA
>PNJY01000222.1 GCA_013822125.1 Erythrobacter sp.
TCGGCGCGCAGATATTCCTCGAAGGATGGGCCATACTTCGCGGCCAGTTCCTTGATCTGCGCCTCGGTGTAGACGACCGGCGCGACTTCCTTGAGCGGGGTGGGAAGGCAGGCATTCAGCCGTCCTGTCAGCCTTGCAAAGTCGCGTTCGGCGGCCTCATCCTCGTCTGCGGGATAGTCCCAGTCGCAATCGAGGTCGAACCGATTCTGCGGGCTGTCGATGTCGCAATTGCTCGCATCGCGAAAGAAGGAGGGCTTGCCGTCGAGCGTCATGTCGAGCAGCCCCTTGGCGTTGACCGTCAGGCCCACCCCCTTGAGCCGCGCATCGCCCTTGGCGAGCAGCACCTCGACAAATTCGCAGCCCGCCTTGGCTTCGGCCACCGTCGGCGCGGCCAGCAGTGCCGCTGCCAGACCCGCCGCCGCGAGCCGAGTCAGCCTAGGGGTGGCCAGCGTCGGCTCCCGAAGCGATATCCGGAAGGCCAGCCTGCGCCGCGCCGTCGGCGGGGCCGCCCTTTAGGACGAAGCGCCGGTCGCAATAGCCGCAATCGACATAGCCGTGTTCGTCGATCTCGAGGAACACGCGCGGGTGGCCCAGCGCCGCCGGGCGGAAGCCCGCGCCGCCGCGAATGCCGGTCGCGCCGTCGCAAGATACGCGGTGGGTCTCGACCAGCAGGGTTTCGGGAGGAGGAATGCTCATGGCCCCTGCCGATACAGGCGCGCGGGCACGAGTTCAATTGCCTTTGCTTGTAGGCTTGCCTAGGCCGGATGGCATGTCTGCCGAACCCGCAATCCGTATCGACAACCTCGTCAAACGCTATGCCCCTGCCAAGGGCGCCAAGGGCACGGTGACCGAGGGCAAGCTCGCCTTGGGCGGGGTGAGCTTCGATGTGCCGCAGGGATCGATCTTCGGCCTGCTCGGCCCCAATGGCGCGGGCAAATCGACGCTGATCAACATTCTGGCGGGGCTGGTCAACAAGACCTCCGGCACAGCGGAGATCTGGGGCTTCGACATCGATCAGCACCGCCGCAATGCCTCGCGCTCGATCGGGATCGTGCCGCAGGAGATCGTCTTCGATCCCTTCTTCACCCCCTTCGAGGTGCTCGAGAACCAGGCGGGTTTCTACGGCATCCCCGCCGCGCTCCGCCGCAGCGAGGCGCTGCTCGAGGCGGTGCGCCTTGCCGACAAGCGCAACGCCTATGCCCGCACGCTGTCGGGCGGGATGAAGCGGCGGCTGCTGGTGGCCAAGGCGATGGTGCATTCGCCCCCCATTCTGGTGCTCGATGAACCCACCGCCGGGGTCGATGTCGACCTCAGGCGCCAGCTGTGGGAGCTGGTCAGCGAACTGAACCGCGAAGGCGTGACCGTGGTGCTCACCACCCACTACCTCGAAGAGGCCGAGGAGCTGTGTGACCGGATCGCGATCATCAACCACGGCCAGCTGATCGCCAACAAGCCCACCCGCGAGCTGGTCGACATGGCGCGCGAGAAGATCGTTGCGGTCACCGCCTCTGCCGATCTCCCCTCCGCGCCCGTCCACGCCGCCTTCGCCAAGGTCGAATGGGACGGCGCGCGCGGGGTCGAAGTGACCTATGATAAGGACAAGCTCAGCGCCGGACAGGTGCTCGGCATCCTCCAGGGACAGGGCCTGACGATTGAGGACGTGACCACGCGCGAAGCCGATCTTGAGGACGTGTTCGTGCAGCTGACGGGTGCAGAGGTTTAACTTTCAAATCACTGTAACAGCCCGCACTTTCGGACCGAACCTTTGAGGTTTTTAGACGGAGTCCCGGTATGAATTTTCCCATGCATGACGAAACCAGCGCTCCTGTTGCAGCGTCAGCTGCTCTTGCGGCAACCAAGAAGAATTTCGGCATGATCCCTAATCTGGAGCGGGTCATGGCATCGGCACCGCCGCTGTTGGCTGGGTATAGCGCGCTATGGGATCTGTTTGAACTGACTACCTTAACTCCGGTGGAACGGCAGGTCGTGTATCTGACCGCGAATTACGAGAACGAATGTGACTATTGCGTTCCATGGCACAGTCTATTGGCAAAGCAGGCTGGCATGGACGAGCAAGCTATCACTGCACTGCGCAATGGTGCACGGATCGACGATGCCAGGCTTGAGGCTTTGCGGACTTTCGCAAGGGCCCTGGTGGTGGAACGCGGCAATATCGCGCAGGCGCAACTGGATGCATTCTTGGGTGCCGGGTACACGCCGGAAAATGCGCTCGAAGTTGTGCTCGGCCTCGCCGTGAAGGTGATGAGCAATTACACCAACTCCATTGCCGGTACGCCACTCGACAAGGAGGTGGAAAAGCTCCGCTGGCGCAAGCCGCGCATTGCGATGCGTACAACCGATTGATCGGAAGAGGCTCACAGAGCGGGAGATGAGCATAATGGGATCGTTGAGGAAACTGGCAGTTATTGTGAGCGCTGCCGCCTTTGCATCGTGGTGGCAGGCGCCCCTAGCCCACTCCGCCCCCGCCATCCCTCGCGCCGAGCAA
>PNJY01000223.1 GCA_013822125.1 Erythrobacter sp.
CTCCGGATGAATGGGGGCGCCGTGGAGCAGGGTCGCGGCGATCCGGCCCAGCGCGAAGAACCCGAACAGCATCATCGCCGGATAGAACCACACGCGTTCCTTGCGGATCAGGCCGATCGCGAGACACACCGCGATGGTCAGCGCCCAACTGGCCGAATGGCCGGTCAGAGAGCTCAGCCCCAACCCGCTATCGGGAAACTGGTAGCCGAAGAAAGCCGCGGCGCGATCCGGGTTCGTCATGGTGCGGATACCCAGAACCCCGAACAGGACCGCCAGCAGCACGGCCGGCACGCGAACCGCCCATTTCAGAACCTTTGCCATCACTCATCCCGTTTGCTGTGCCCGAAGCCAGGCTGGAGCCCCGGTAATTAATATGAGGCATTAGGGCGCGTCGGGCAATCGCTAATTTCGCACCGCGGCAAACCGCGGCACCCCCTTGTCGTTCTAATGGATTCAATTACTGATGCGCATCAGTCGCCCTCTCGAGCCATCGGCGGCGAATCGAACGGAGCATGACCATGCACAAAACCATCCGCATTCTTGCCGCTGCCGCTCTGGCAAGCGCCTGTTTCCCGGTAGCCGCCCAGCCTTCGGCGGAGCAGCTTGAAAAGGTCCGCGCTATCCTCAAGGAAGCCGACACCAATAGTGACGGCAGGGTCACCCGCCGGGAATATGACGCGCACCGCGCCGATATCTTCGCCAAGCTCGATCGCAACGGCAACGGCGTGGCGAGCGCGGATGACGCGCCCAAGATCCGGATCGCCAAGAAGAAGTTCACCGAAAAGCTCGAACAGGTTCTGGCGATGGCCGACAAGAACGGCGACGGATTACTGTCGCGCGCGGAGTGGGACCAGCCCGAGCGCGATATCTTCGCCCTGATCGATCAGGACGAGGACGGCATCATCATCCTCGCCGACCTGCCAGTGCTCTGACCATCCCGGCCCTGCGAGACCCGGGGCCGTGTCGTGAAGCAGCATGCTATTGCCGATCGGGACGCGCTACATCCTCTGTCGGCGCGTCCCGATCGCGTCAGCATCTACTTGTACCGGGCATCCAGCTGGGCCTTGAGCTGGGCGAAGGTCACGTAACCGTCCTTGTCGGTATCGATCGTCTTGAAGTTGGCAACGACACGGGTCATGCCGCCGTCCTTGGCTTCCTGCAGGCTGAGCTTGCCATCGCCATTCTTGTCAGCCGCCTTGAACTTCGAGGTCAGGTGCGACAACGCCATGTCGTAGGTCTGGGCATGGGCTGCGGGGGCAAGGGCCAGCGAAGCCGCTGCAAGCACTGCAATCCGGTACATCGTTTTCATCGGTCATTCTCCTTCACGGGTTCAGGGGCGGGGTAAGCCCGTTCGCTGCAGCGGATCAGTCGCTGCCTCATATCAACCGGGTTCGGTCGATTGTCTTGCTGCCGGTGGGCAGCGAGAACATCATGCCGTCCTCGCCGACCACGAGCGGGCCGGAAAAGCGGCTTTCGGCATCGCCGAGGAAGGCGGCGTAGAGCCACCGGCTCGGCAGCGGCGGGACGAGATGGCTCAGCACCAGCATTCCGGCACCGGCCGCCTGCGCACTTTCGGCGGCCTCTTCGGGCGAGGTGTGGTAATCCTGAATGTCGTGCATGATCTTGGCGGCGCCGATCTGGCCGTCCGCTCCCGCCGCCGCTTCCATCTTCTGGACCAGTCCGGGGTTCAGCGCCTCGTGCACGAGGATGTCGACGCCCTTGCAGACGGCTTCGAGATTGGGCGACTTCTTGGTGTCACCGCTGATGCACAGCGAGCGCCCCTTGTATTCGAAGCGGTAGCCGACCGAGGGCTTGATCGGGTCATGGTTGACCGTGAAAGCGGTGATTTTCAGGCCGTTACGCTCCAGCACCACAGCCGTCGGACCGGTCATTTCGAACGGGCGCGCGATGCCGCCCGCGCCGCTCGGCGGGACGACCGCGGTGCCGTGATGCGCGATGCGATAGGTGTTGTCGGTCGCGTAGGCCGCGTTGAACCCGTCCACGATCGCCTCGACCCCGCGCGGGCCATAGACCGGGAGCGGCGCGGTGCTCGATCCGCGGGTCCAGTGGAACAGCATCAGCGGGCCGAAGCCGTCGATATGGTCGGAATGGAAATGCGTCAGCAGCAGTCCGTCGGCATTGCCGGGGCTGATGCCCATGACATTGAGCGTCTCCGCCCCGCCTTCGCCGATGTCGACCACGAACATCTGTTCGCCGGCTATCACGACGTTGCAGGGCCCTGCGCGGCCAAGATTGGGCATGGGAGAGCCGGTGCCGCACAGGCCGACGTGGAGGCCATCACCCAGCGCGGCGAGATTGTCGACGCCCATGCGCTGCGCGGTGCCGCGCTCGAACAGCCACATGCCGATGCGCGCCTGCAATGCGTAAGCCGCCACGCCCCCGATGAGAACGAGGGCGAGTGCCGTCAGTCCGATCCTTTTCAACCAGGTCACGAGTCGGCTCCTTCCATCCGGGCAGCGTGTCAG
>PNJY01000224.1 GCA_013822125.1 Erythrobacter sp.
CCACCTTGTGCATCTTGTTGAGGCCCAAACCGATGAGGATCTGGCGCTGGCTTGCCGGACGGCGGATCGGCGAACCGATCTGCTTGATCGTGATGGTTTTCTTGTCAGCCATCTCAATTACTCCACGATGGCGGCGGCATCGGCCTCCGCCTCGACTGCGCTCGCCCCGCCACGACCGAGAAGATCGGCGATCTTCTTACCCCGACGCTGCGCCACCGACTTCGGCGAAGTCTGGTTGGTCAGCGCGTCAAAGGTGGCGCGGATCATGTTGTAGGGGTTGGACGAACCGACCGACTTGGTCACCACGTCGGCAACGCCCAGGCTTTCGAAAACGGCGCGCATCGGGCCGCCCGCGATGATGCCCGTACCCGCAGGTGCCGAGCGCACGGTAACCTTGCCAGCGCCGAAGCGGCCACGCCCGTCGTGATGCAGCGTGCGGCCTTCCTTGAGCGGCACACGGATCATCTTCTTGCGCGCCGAGGCAGTCGCCTTGGTGATCGCTTCAGGCACTTCGCGCGCCTTGCCGTGGCCGAAGCCGACCCGGCCCGAACCATCGCCGACCACGACCAGCGCCGCAAAACCGAAGCGCTTGCCGCCCTTCACCGTCTTGGAAACGCGGTTGATGTGCACCAGCTTCTCGATGATGCCGTCATCTTCCTCTTCACGAGGCTTGCGGCGATCATCGCGGCCACGGCCGCCACGGCCCCTGCCGCCTTCGCGCCCGCCATCTCCGCGACCACCGCGACCGCGGCGCTCTTCGACAGCTTCAGCCGGTGCCGCAACGGCTGCATCGACCAGGGTTTCTTCGTTGTTGTTTTCGTCAGCCATCATCAGAACTCCAGCCCGCCTTCGCGGGCGGCATCGGCCAGCGCCTTGACACGGCCATGGAACAGGAACCCACCGCGATCGAACACGACCGCAGTCACGCCGGCTTTCTTGGCGGCGGCGGCGATATCCTTGCCGACCTTGACGGCGGCATCGACGTTGGCGCCCGAGCCCTCGCTGCCGAGGGACGAAGCCGAAGCCAGCGTGCGGCCCTGGGCATCGTCGATGATCTGGGCATAGATATGCTGGCCGGTACGATGCACCGTGAGACGCGGACGGTCGCCCGCACGACTGCGGATCGCGGTGCGAACCCGCCGACGGCGGCGTTCAAAGAGGGAAAGCTTTGCCATCTTACTTCTTCTTTCCTTCCTTGCGGAAGACAAACTCGCCGCGATAGCGGATGCCCTTGCCCTTGTAGGGCTCTGGCTTGCGCCAACGGCGGATTTCGGCCGCGAACTGCCCGACCTTCTGCTTGTCGATGCCGCTGACCTCGATCGTGGTCTGATCGGGGGTCTTGACCTCGAGGCCTTCGGGCACGTCAAGATCGACATCGTGGCTGTAGCCGAGCTGCAACTTCAACGTCCTGCCCTGCGCCGAGGCGCGATAGCCGACGCCGGTGATGTTGAGCACCCGGGTAAAGCCCGCGGTCACACCTTCGACCAGGTTCGACACCAGCGTGCGCTGCATACCCCAGAAGGCGCGCGCAGCCTTGGTGTCGTTGGCCGGCTTGACTTCGATCGCCTCGCCTTCAACCTTGTAGGCGATCAGATCGGACAGGCCCATGGACAGGACGCCCTTGGGACCTTTCACGGTCAACGTGTCGTTCTCGATATCGGCAGTGACCCCGCTAGGGATCGCCACCGGCTTCTTGCCGATGCGGCTCATCAGAACACCTCCGCCAGCACTTCGCCGCCGACGTTCTGGCTACGCGCTTCGTTGTCCGAAAGCACGCCCTTGGGCGTCGAGACGATGGTGATGCCGAGGCCGTTGCGAACCGTGGGCAATTCCTTGCTGCCCGAATAGACGCGGCGGCCCGGCTTGGAGACGCGGGCAACATGCTTGATTGCGGGTTCGCCCTCGAAATACTTCAGTTCGATGCGCAGCGCCTTGTGCCTGCCGCTGTCATCCTCGCTGTAGCCACGGATGTAGCCTTCGCGCTGGAGCACTTCGAGCACATTGGCGCGCAGCCGGGACGCGGGGGAAAGGACGGAATCCTTCTTCGCGCGCTGGCCGTTGCGGATACGGGTGAGCATATCACCCAGGGGATCGGTCAATGCCATAATTCAGATCCTCACCAGCTCGACTTGGTTACGCCCGGGATCAGGCCCTTGTTGGCCAGATCGCGCAACTCGATACGGCACAAGCCGAACTTGCGGTAATAGGCGCGCGGCCGACCGGTGGTGTTGCAGCGATTGCGAACACGCGTCGGATTTGCGTTGCGCGGGATTTCAGCCATCTTCAGGCGTGCGATCAACCGTTCGCTCTCATCGAGCGATTTGTCGGCCGCGATAGCCTTCAGCCGGGCATACTTGCCCGCGTGCTTCTGAACGAGCTTCTTGCGCTTCTCGTTCTTGTTTATGGAACTCAGTTTCGCCATGGACTTAAGCTCTCCTGATCAGCGGCTCACGCCGCTTCCTTCTCT
>PNJY01000225.1 GCA_013822125.1 Erythrobacter sp.
GGCGAGGCCCCGCAGACCTTCTCGCCGGGCCAGTGCGTGCCGCTCAACCTGTTCGGTGAAGGCCGTGCCAGCCAGGCGGCGCTCGATTTCGTGCTGACCGACACCTCGAACCAGTATCGCATCGAGCAGCACGTCGCCAACGCCTTCATTTCGGGCGATTTCGGCAAGCTGTTCGAACTGCCCGGCGGTGCCATCAACTTCGCGTTCGGGGCTGAGTATCGTGAGGAATCGAGCGATTTCCGTCCCGATGCGATTTCGACCCAGGCCGAGACGTTCGACCCGAACTCCAGCGTGCTGGCCGATCTCGCGCTGCTCGCACGCGAAACCGGCAGCTTCGATGTCTGGGAAGTCTTCGGCGAGCTCAACGTTCCGCTCCTGTCTGACCGTCCGTTCTTCGAAACGCTCGAATTCACCGTCGCGGGCCGTTACTCCGACTATTCGACCGTCGGCAGCACCGAAGCATGGTCGATCAACGGCCAGTGGGCACCGATCCGCGACATCCGCTTCCGTGGCGGCTACTCGGAAGCCGTGCGCGCGCCGAACATCACCGAATTGTTCGCTCCGCGCACGGGCACGTTCAACTTCCTGCAGGATCCGTGCAGCCCGGTGAACATCAGCGAGGGCACCTCGTTCCGCCGCCAGAACTGCGAGACGCTGATCACCAGCCTCGGGGCCGATTTCGCTACGTTCGACTTCGATAGCGACATCGCGTCGAGCGCCAGCCTTGAAGGGATCGTGTCGGGCAACCGCAACCTGACCGAGGAAAGCGCAACAACCTGGACCGCCGGCGTGATCTTGCAGCCCAGCTTTGTGAAGAACCTGCTGATCACCTTCGACTGGTACGACATCCGCCTCAGCAACGCCGTGCGCACGCCCAGCCTGTCGGAAACCGCCGAGTTCTGCGTCGACTCCGCCACGCTCGATAACGTTTTCTGCGACAGCATTACGCGCGCACCCGGCACGGCCTTCGTGACCAGCTACGTGCTTGCCCCGCAGAACGTCGCCTTCATCGAAACTGCGGGTGCCGATCTCACGATCAACTACCGCTTCGAACCGGGTGACGGCAAGCTGGGCGCGTTCAACCTCTCGGGCACCGTCAACTACATCAACCAGTTCTCCTTCCTGCCGGCCAATGGCGGGATCGTCGACGTCGAGAATGGCGAAGCCGGCTTCCCCGAATGGTCTGCGGTTGGCGATGTGACCTGGACCCTCGACAACTTCAGCCTCAACTACGGGGTGCAGTATATCGGTGAGACGCTGCGTTTCGAAATCGATGCGATCGCTGCCAATCCCGATCTCGCCCCGGCGGAGTTCCTGAACATTGGAGATCGCTTCATTCATGATGTGCGCGCGGAATTCCGCACGGACGGCGCGGATGCGAGCTTCTTTGTCGGGGTGAACAACTTCACCAACGAAGCGCCCGCACGCGGACTGTCGGATGCCCCGACCGGCTGGCTCGGCCGCTTCTTCTATGCCGGTTTCCGTGTGAGCACCGACAAGCTTGGCTTCTGAGGCCCACAAGCCAACGCACAAGGAAAGGGCGCCCGAGCGGGCGCCCTTTTTTGTGGCCAGTGCCGCGATTCTGCATGCAAGATGACGGGATGACAACTGCGGGTAACACAGGCGAGAACCCCGCATATTTTTGCGTGTGACAGGCCACCGTGGTGCTAAACGCTGCTACCAGCTTCAGGATGGGCAACCTCGGCATGAAGACGCTCTTCGAACTCAATCCGGCGCTCGATACGTCCGCGCATCGGGACCGCTTCACCCGGACCGGCCGCGTGCAAATCCGCGATGTGCTTACACTTGAAAGCGCGCGCGAGCTGCAGATGGTGCTCGCCCGGGGCACGCCATGGGGCGTTGCGGTCGGGGCGGGAACGGCCAAGCCTGAAAGCTTCAGCGCCGCCCGCACCCGCACGCCCGAAGGTCAACAAGCGCTGGCGCAGGCCTCGCGCGGCGCGGTGGAGCACTCCGCGCGCGGCGAATACGGCTTCCGTTTCGCGCATTACCCGATGCTTGAAGCGATCCGCGAGGGGTGGGATCCGGGCGGGCCCCATGAAGTGCTGCTGGAACACCTCAATGCGCCCGCCTTTCTCGACATGGTGCGGGCGGCAACCGGGATCGAGCAACTCTTGAAGGCCGACGGGCAAGCAACGCTGTTCGCTCCGGACCACTACCTTGGACGCCACAATGACAGCCACGTCGCCGAAGGTTGGGAAGTCGCCTATGTTCTCAGCCTTGCCCGCGATGACTGGCACCCCGACTGGGGCGGTTACCTGTTGTTCCTCGATGACGAAGGCGATGTGATCGAAGGGTTCCGCCCGCGCTTCAATGCCCTCAACCTGTTCCGCGTGCCGCAGTCGCACCTTGTCAGCTACGTTCCTCCCTTTGCACCGATGGGACGGCTGGCGGTGACGGGGTGGCT
>PNJY01000226.1 GCA_013822125.1 Erythrobacter sp.
TGATGTCGTGGACGGCTCTCCACCCCTGCGGGATAATCCTGCGGTTGAGTAGGAGAGGAGAGTGACATGGAGCAAGTAGCGGTTATCGGGCTGGATTTGGCCAAGTCTGTTTTCCAGGTCCACGGTGTCAACGCTCAGGGCGAGGCAGTGCTGCGGCGCAGGCTCACGCGCAGTCAGTTGCTGAAGCTGTTCGAGAAGCTACCGCCATGCCTTGTCGGGATGGAAGCCTGCGCCTCGGCCCACCACTGGGCGCGTGAGCTGGCGGCGCTGGGGCACGAGGTCAAGCTGATGCCGCCGCAATACGTGAAGCCCTATGTCAAGCGCGGCAAGAACGACGCAGCCGATGCCGAAGCCATCTGCGAGGCGGTGACCCGTCCGACGATGCGGTTCGTTGGCGCGAAGTCGCCGGACCAGCAGGCGACCATGATGCTGCACCGGGTGCGCAAGATCCTGACCCGGCAGCGCACCCAGATCAGCAACGCCCTGCGCGCCCACATGGCCGAGTTCGGCATCACCGCAGCCATCGGACGCGGAGGACTGGATCGGCTGATCGCGGTCATCGCCGATCAGGACGATGCGCGCTTGCCCGACGAGGCACGGGCCTGCCTTGGGGTGCTGTGCACCCAGCTGGAGATGGTCAAGGAGCAGATCCTCGACAACGACCGGCGCATCCTGGCTGATGCCCGCAGGACCGAGGCGGGCCGCAGGCTGATGAAGATCCCCGGCATCGGCCCTCTGCTGGCGAGCGCGATCGTGGCCTGTGTTCCCGACCCTTCTACCTTCGGCGGCGGACGAAGCCTGTCGGCATGGATCGGCCTCACACCGCGCCAGAACTCGAGCGGCGGCAAGGAGCGGCTCGGCAGCATCACCAAGGCCGGCAACACCTACCTGCGCGAGTTGCTCGTCGTCGGTGCCATGGCGGTGGTGCGGCGAGCGAAGCAGGGCAGCACCAAACGGCCGTGGGTGATGCAACTGCTCGAGCGCAAGAAGCCCAAGGTTGCCGCTGTTGCACTTGCAAACAAGAACGCCCGGATCATCTGGGCGATGTTGGCAACCGGCGAGCCTTACCGCGAAGCGGAGTTGGCGGCAGCCTGAGAGATCGCGCCCCAAGGCGCTACACCAGTTGGAGAGGGCAAACTGAACTGACGCAACAAGCCGGTTGAAACTGCCGGAGCAGGAGAACCCGTTCGACCCCAGCACTTCGAGTGCGTGCAATTGGGAGGGACCTGAACCGCGCGAATGGCATCAGGGCCAGCGGCCATACAAAGCCGCACAAATAGGCCGGACACATGGGCGCCACGACCAGCCAGCGCAGTGCAGAAATACCCTTGCCAACGGAGAGCCGTCCACACAGGGGTCGATAGCCGAACGGCAGCTTTCGGCTGGCAGCGAACTGAAGCGGACATTTCCTACACGCCGCCCGGCCGCTATCATCCGGGTCGCTCTTTCCCATCGCCAGCAGGGTGGTCGCAGGACCGCCGGGGCTGATCAAGCCCTCTCCCCCTGTCCGTCCGCCTTGCGCGGAACGGAGTAAATATCTCAAATATTTACGAAAATATCGTTGTGGCAAAGCGGACATGGTGTCAATTTTGTCCGCTTTGTTCTCCCTCCACCGCCCTCCGCCATCTACCCGATAGTGAACTTCCCCTGCCACAGCAGCACCACGTACGGCCTGCGCATCTCCCACGACACCTCCGCCCATGAAGTTCCCGCCGCCCGCGACGCTGCCCGAAACGGCGCGAGCCGCAGCGACGGTTTGAGCACCCCCGCGCGCGCTCGGATCACTGAGTGATGAAGTCCGCAATCGCCTCGCCCACGCCCTTGCCGAGCGGCAGGGCTGGGTCGCGATAGGCCGCGAGGTTCTCGGCAGGGGTCGTGCCCGCGATGTCCTTGAGCACGTGGTTCAGATCGGGCAGCACTACAAGCTTCGCCGCCGGGTTGGCCGCCGCCAGCCGCTCGGCATCGGCGACCGGCACCTGCAGGTCCCTGCCTCCCTGCACGATCAGCAGCGGCAGCTCGGTTGTCGCGGCGAGAGCGGCGGGATCGTAGGAGAACACGCTGATGAGGAAGCCTTGCAGTGCGGGGGCAAACAGCCCCTGAAGCGGCTGCGGCAGGGCGGAGGGATCGACGCGCTGCCCGGCGGCCAGCTTGTCGATCGCCGCATCGGCGGCGGGGATGATGACGAAGTTGGCCGGATTCGCCCGCAGCTGGGCCTTGATCACATCGCCGACCGGGCGTCCGGGCGCGGCGACCAGCACCAGCCCGCACAGCCCCTCGACCTCCTGCGCGGCGGCGAGCGCGACCAGACCGCCCTCGCTATGCCCGATCAGCCAGACGCATTGCGCCCCCGTCGCCAGCCTCGTCGCGGCGACCCAGGCAGCGGTGTCGGCGACGTAGTCG
>PNJY01000227.1 GCA_013822125.1 Erythrobacter sp.
GCCCGGCGCGAGGCGGATTTGCTCGCCAGTATCAACGTCATATCGGCGTCCCCACCCCGCCTTCACTCGCCGGCTTGCGGCCCCGTTCCTGCACCAGCCGGATGATCGCGGCTGCCGTTTCCTCGATCGAGCGTCGCGTGACGTCGATCACCGGCCAGCCATTATCGCCGAACATGCGCCGCGCGAATTGCAGCTCGGCCTTGACCTTGTCGTTATCGACATAGGCGGTTTCGGTCGCCTCATTGAGCGAGAGCAGCCGGTTGCGGCGGATCTGTATCAGGCGCTCGGGGCTGGTCGTCAGCCCCACCACCAGCGGGTGCCGCAGGCGGTAGAGCGTCTGCGGCGGCGGGCTTTCCACCACCAGCGGAATGTTGGCGACCTTGTAGCCGCGATTGGCGAGGTAGATCGAGGTCGGCGTCTTCGAGGAGCGTGAAACGCCCACCAGCAGGATATCAGCCTGCTCCCACTCCTCATGCGCGAGGCCATCGTCATGGGCGATGGTGTACTGGATCGCCTCGACGCGCTTGAAATAGGTCTCGTCCATCATGTGCTGGCGGCCCGGGCGGCCATGCGCCTCCTGCCCGAGCTGGGATTCGAGCGCGGCGGTGACCTGATCGAGCACCGGCACCGCAGGCAAGCCGAGGTGGCGGCAATGCTCCTCCAGCCGCTTCCTCGTCTCGGGGTTGACCAGCGTGTAGAGCACAAGGCCCGGATGCGCCGCGAGATCGGGGACGATGCGGTCCATGTGCTGGAGCGATCGCACCATCGGCCAGAAATGGCGGTTCACCGCCGGGTTGTCGAACTGGGCCAGCGCCGCCTTGGCGATCATTTCCAGCGTCTCCCCGGTCGAATCCGAGACGAGGTGGAGATTGAGTCGGTTCATGCAATGCGCGCCCTGTGGACAGATCACCGCATAAACCACGGGAGGCGCGGGCCGACAAGCAGGGGACAGATTTTCATGCCCGCTCCCAGCCCTTTCCTCTGGCGATTTGCGCACACGGGACAAGTTTTGTCGACAGGCTGGGAAGAGTGGGGATAAAGCCCGCTTGACGTCCAATCCGTGCGGATTCGATGGGGGCAGGGGTCAAGGGATCGAACGGGGGTAACCCGGCAGAGGCCGGTAATTCCCGCTTTCCACAGGGCCAACAGACTCCATCAGTCTCTTTATAAATTGAATTGAATTGTTCTAAGGAGTCCTATGCCCGGTCCGCTTCTCGATACGCTCAAAGGTGTCCGTCAGGACGTCGCTCCCGTCTGGCTCATGCGTCAGGCGGGGCGTTATCTGCCCGAATACCGCGAGTTGCGTGCCGAGAAGGGCGGCTTCCTCGAGCTGGTCTATGACAGCGAGGCGGCGGCCGAAATCACCGTGCAGCCGATCCGGCGCTTCGGGTTCGACGGCGCGATCCTGTTCTCCGACATCCTGATCGTGCCGCACGCCATGGGGCAGGGGCTGACCTTTGCCGCAGGCGAGGGCCCGCATCTGGCGCCAACGCTGATGGAGGTGGAGCTGGGCTCCTTCACCCCCGCCTTCGAGCGGTTCGAGCCGGTTTACGAGACCGTGCGCCTGACCCGGGGCATGATCGGCCCCGAGGTGACGATGCTCGGCTTTGCGGGGAGCCCCTGGACGGTCGCGACCTACATGATCGCGGGCGAAGGCTCCAAGGACCACGGCCCGGCGCGGCTGCTGGCCTATCGCGATCCGGCGCGGATGCAGGCGATCATCGATGCGATCGTGGATGTCTCGGTCACCTATCTGCGCGGGCAGATCGATGCCGGGGCGGAAGCAGTGCAGCTGTTCGACAGCTGGGCGGGCAGCCTTGCCCCCGACCAGTTCGAGAAGTGGGTGATCGCCCCCAACGCCGCGATCACCGCCAAGCTTAAGCAATCGCATCCCGATACCCCGGTGATCGGCTTCCCCAAGGGCGCGGGCGCGAAGTTGCCTGCCTATGCGCGGGAGACCGGGGTCGACGCGGTCGGACTCGACGAGACGCTCGATCCGGTCTGGGCACACCAGAGCCTGCCTGCCGGAATGCCGGTGCAGGGCAATTTCGATCCGCTGCTGCTCGAGGCGGGCGGCCCGGCGCTCAGCGAGCGGGTCAAGACGATCATCGCCGCCTTCGAGGATCGCCCCCACGTCTTCAACCTTGGCCACGGGATCGGGCAGTTCACGCCGATTTCGCATGTCGAGGAACTTCTGGCCGCTTTGAGGGGCTGACCGAATGCAGGAAGCGATTTCCTCGATCTACCTGTTCCTCAAGTCGGGGCACGTGATCTTCATGGTGTTCTGGATGGCGGGGCTGTTCATGCTCCCGCGCCAGTGCATCTACATGCTCGACCACGAACCCGGCTCGGC
>PNJY01000228.1 GCA_013822125.1 Erythrobacter sp.
TGAGCCGCGACGATGCGATTGCCTGGGGCTTTTCCGGCCCGATGATCCGTGCGGCGGGCATTCCGTGGGACCTGCGCAAGAGCCAGCCTTACGATGTCTATGACCGGATGGAGTTCGACATTCCCGTCGGCACCAATTCGGACTGCTATGACCGTTTCATGGTCCGCGTGAAGGAAGTTTACGAGAGCGCGAAGATCATCAAACAATGCCTGCGCGACATGCCTTCTGGCCCGGTCGCCAGCACTGATGGCAAGGTTTCACCTCCGAAACGCGGCGAGATGAAGCAGAGCATGGAAGCGCTGATCCACCACTTCAAGCTTTATACCGAGGGCTTCCATGTGCCCGCGGGCGAGGTTTACGTCGCGACCGAAAGCCCCAAGGGCGAATTCGGCGTCTATCTGGTCAGCGACGGCAGCAACAAACCCTATCGCTGCAAGATCCGCCCCACCGCATTCAGCCACCTTCAGGCGATGGACTTCATGTGCAAGGGCCACATGCTGCCCGACGCGACCGCGATATTGGGCGCGATCGACGTGGTGTTCGGGGAGTGTGACCGGTGAAACGACTTTGGGCTGATTTCGATTACCAGCGTACTTTTTATGTGGTGATGATGGTGATCGGGATTTTCGCTGCAGTCAGGTATGGAGCAGAGATGGCATATGCTCTTGGTGAGTGGGTGGGGTCGCTTTAATGGCTGACCGCTCCCCCGCACCCGACACCCCCGAACTGCGCGTGCGCTGGGGCGCTTTTGCGTTCTCGCCCGCATGGCAGGCGAAGGCTGACAAGGCCATCGCGCAATATCCCGAAGGGCGCCAGCGCAGTGCGGTGATGGCACTGCTCGACTATGCGCAGCGGCAGGTCGGCGAAGAAACGCAGACGCAGGGCTGGCTGCCGATCCCAGTGATCGAATATGTCGCGCGCTATCTCGACATGCCGGTGATCCGCGTGCTCGAAGTCGCGACATTCTATTTCATGTACAACCTTGTTCCGGTGGGCAAATTCCATGTGCAGGTCTGCGGCACCACGCCGTGCATGCTGCGCGGCAGCGACGAGATCATGTCTGCCTGCAAGAAGCGCGGGATGCACAAGGGCCACACGACCGATGATGGGATGTGGACGCTGACCGAGGTCGAATGCATGGGCAATTGCGCGACCGCGCCGATGGTTCAGATCAATGACGACAATTACGAGGATCTGACGCCCGAACGCCTTGATGCCGTGCTCGATGCGCTGGCACGCGGCGAAACGCCCAAGGCCGGGACACAGGAGCCGGGGCGGCACACCTCCGAGCCGAGCGGCGGGCCGACCACGCTGAAGGAAATGGTCAGCGAGAACCACGATTACCGGGGGGATTGGTGATGGTAGCAACCCTTTTCCGCAATCATTCCCCCCTCCCCGTGGGGAGGGGCCGGGGGTGGGGGTATGGTGGCCCGCTCTATCGCACGGTCGCAAGCCCACATCCAACTTCGCCTAGCGCCTTGCAGGCGCAAGGCTGCGTATCCTTCTCCCTCAAGGGAGAAGGACAGGGGGCCGAATGATGGAATACGTGCCCTTTGCCATCGCGCTGGTGATCGCATTCATCGCCTGGAAGGTGCTCAAGGGCGTGATCAAGTTCGGCCTGATCGTTCTCGTTCTGGGCGTCGCCGCCTGGTTCGTTTCGCAGGGAGGCTTCGCGTGACCCTGCTGGATAAGGACCGCATCTTCACCAATCTCTACGGCTTCCAGCCGTGGGACCTTGCTGCGGCGCAAAAGCGCGGCGATTGGGACGATACCAAGACCCTCCTCGCCAAAGGCCAGGACGCGATCATCGACGAGATCAAGGCTTCGGGCCTGCGCGGGCGCGGCGGGGCAGGCTTCCCCACAGGGCTCAAGTGGTCGTTCATGCCCAAGGAAAGCCGCGACGGGCGGCCTAGCTTCCTCGTCATCAACGCCGACGAATCCGAGCCGGGCAGCTGCAAGGACCGCGAGATCATCCGCCACGATCCGCACAAGCTGATCGAAGGCGCGCTGGTGGCAGGCTATGCGATGCGCGCGCGCGCCGCCTATATCTACATTCGCGGCGAATATATCCGCGAGGCGGAAACCCTCCAGAAGGCCATCGACGAGGCCTATGCCGCCGGGCTGATCGGCAAGAATGCTTGCGCGTCGGGCTATGATTTCGACGTGTTCATGCACCGCGGCGCGGGCGCATACATCTGCGGCGAAGAAACCGCGATGATCGAAAGCCTGGAAGGCAAGAAGGGCCAGCCGCGCCTCAAGCCGCCATTCCCGGCTGGGGCGGGGCTCTATGGCTGCCCGACCACGGTCAACAATGTCGAGAG
>PNJY01000229.1 GCA_013822125.1 Erythrobacter sp.
TTGTGTGCCGGCAGGTAGCAAGCGTCAGACGCCGAACGGTGCAGCGTGACCGGCGGGACTCGGGCGGTTCTTGGGAAGGCGGCCCAAGCTGGCAAGAATGGCGTTGTCAGCGAAGGATCCGGCGTTAATCATCTGCTTGCGCCTCTGAAAATGTCGCTTGAATTGCTGGAACACCCTTGCGCTCTGCTCTTGTAAAACACGATGCCGCGATAGCTTTGTCTGCCGTGCGGGCGCTACGGAGGCGGGTGAGCGACGGGTTGACGCTTCTTGTGCTTGTGCCGCTGCTTGCTCTTTTCGCGCGCGCCTGGCTTGCCGCGCTGCCGGATGACCTGCGCGAGCTGGTCGTATTCGGCGCCACGTCGCTGTTTGCCACCCTCCTCGCCAAGGCGCTGATCGAACGCTTGTGGTTCCATCGCACCGATGGCGTTCTCGCCCGTGATGCCCAGCGGGCCGACGACGGGATCGCATTTTTTGGTCCACTCGCGCTTGCCGGAGCCGCCGTGGGGTTGAGCGTGCTTGCCGTGCTGGGCCTTGTCGATCCAACCGGAATGGTGCTGGGGGTTTGCAGCGGGCTGCCCGCGGGCGCGTTGTTCCCCTTCCTGCGCGAGCATGTGCGCAGATGGTGGCGCCGCTTTGCGCCCACAGGCCTTCGCTCTCTGGCCCAGATCCGACTTTCGTTGCCCAAAGCGGCGGCCCTGTCCGTGATGGTCGGCATGGTGAGCCTGGCTTTGCCGTCCGCGCATTGCCTCGATGCCGTTTTCATTGGAGTGTACGCACTGGGCGTCATCCTGCTGACGGCGCAGGTCGATGCGCGGGTCGTGCGCTACATGACACTGGTGGGGCATGAGGGTGCATCGCTGCTGCGCCATTGGCTGCCGCTCCAGCTTTGCTTGCTGGGCCCTCTCGCAATCGTGCTGCTGTTGGCGCAGGAGCCGGTGTCCACCACAGTCGCGGCGATCATCGCTGCGGCGTTGCCGGTGGTGACGGCCTTGCGCATCTTCGCCTATCGCGCCGTCAGCCGGTTGGTTGGTGACTGGGCGGTGGCCCTTGTGATCCTCGCTGCCGTCTATGCCGGCCTTACCGCGCCGCCGCTCGGGCCGGTGGTGATTGTCGCAGCCATCATCTGGTTTGCCCGGCGCGGGGTCGGCTTCAGGTGGCTGCTGGCATGACCGCAGCGATCGCCATCACCGCTCTGAACGTCAACCGCGGCGGGCTGCCGATCGTGCAGGATGTCAGCGCAGCCGTCATGCCTGCCAGCTGGTTCGGGGTGATCGGTGCCAACGGGTCGGGCAAGACAACGCTGCTGCGTGCCATCGCCGGGCGGCTACCGATCGCGCAGGGGCGCTGCGTCGTCTTTGGCGAGGAGTGCGCGCAGAATCGCGGCGCGCGGGCGCAGGCCATCGGTTTTGCTCCCCCGATCGAGCACTTTCCGGCATCCCTGCGCCTGCGCCAATTGCTCGAATTGGCGGGCGATCCGATCGAGGTTCAGCATGAGCGGAACGGGGCTCTTGTGGGATGCGCTGGGGCTGAAGGAGCTGCTCGCCATTCCCGCTGGCGAATGCTCGTCTGGCATGCGCCAGCGTGCGGCCATTGCGCTCGCCTTCGCCAAGCCGTGCCCGATCGTCATTCTTGATGAGCCGTTCAACTGGCTTGATCCGGTCGCGGCCTTCGATGTCCGCGCCGTGCTCGCCCGGTTGGTGGCAGAAGGGCTGGCGCTGATCACCGCGCTGCACGATCTGACCACGCTTTGCGGGTTCTGCGACAGCGGCATTGTGATGGCCAAAGGGCGCGTCAGCCTCACGCTCGATACCGACAGGCTGCGTGCCGGACGTAATGACCCTGTGCGCTTCGAGAGCGATCTCGTGGCGGCGCTGCGATGACAGCTGTGGCCTCGGCAGCGCCCGAAACGGACGCTGCCAGGGTGCCAATTCACTCTGCCGCTTCGGCCTGTTCCTCTTCGAGGCTCGGGTAGTCGATATAGCCTTCGGGGATCGGGAAGTACCAGCTCTTGGGCACGTCCTTGTTGGGGTTCCAATGGGCTCCGGCCGCGATGCGCTTGTCGAGATCGGGGTTCGAGATATAGGGCCGCCCGAAGCTCACCGCGTCGCACTTGCCTGCCTCGATGTCGGCGACGGCTTCCTCGGCGGTGTAGTCCGAGTTGAGGATCAGCGTGCCGGTGTAGATCTGGCGGATCAGCGGGCTTTGCTTGGGCACATCGGTGCGGCCGAAAGTGCCTTCCGGCCCGGGCTCGCGCAGTTCGACGAAGGCAAGGCCGAGTTCTTCGCACACCTTGGCCGCCGCGCCGAAGGTCGCC
>PNJY01000230.1 GCA_013822125.1 Erythrobacter sp.
CGACAAGCTGGCGGACCTGCTCAAGGGATGAGCGCAGCGGGCGATGGCGCAAGCAAGGGGTCGATCCGTGTCGACCGCCTGCTGGTCTATCTGCGCTTCGCCCGCACCCGCTCCGCCGCGCAAGGCCTGATCGATACCCACGCTTTGCGCCGCAACAGAAAGCATGTGCTGCGCGGCTCCGAGCAAGCGCGTATCGGGGATGTGCTGACGCTTGCGCTGGGCGGCGGCGTGCGGGTGATCGAGCTCCTCGCCCTGCCCGAGCGGCGCGGCTCACCCGCTCAGGCAGCATCGCATTATCGTGAGGTTGATTCTGGCGGGCTTGACCGTATGGGGCAAAACACCATAGGCGCGTCCCCGCCAACGTCGGGCGTTCTGTCCGGCGATCCCGAAGACTTCTCGTGAAAGAGCCGCAATGACTTACGTCGTCACCGAAGACTGCATCAAGTGCAAGTACACCGATTGCGTGGAAGTGTGCCCGGTCGACTGTTTCTACGAAGGCGAGAACATGCTGGTGATCAACCCCAGCGAATGCATCGATTGCGGCGTGTGCGAGCCGGAATGCCCGGCCGAGGCGATTCTCCCGGACACCGAGGACGGGCTGGAAAAGTGGCTCGAACTCAACACCCAGTTCTCGGCGGTGTGGCCCAACATCACCAGCCAGAAGGCCCCGCCCGAGGATGCCGACGCGCACAAGGGCGAAAAGGGCAAGTTCGAGAAGTACTTCAGCGACGCCCCGGGCGACGGGGACTGATTTCGCTCGGGCTTTTGCCCTATTTGCAAAGCTTGGCAGGTCTGCGCAAACGCCGACTCGCAATTTTGTTGCGGACGTGCTATATAATGTCGTGACCGCGACAGACCCTTGTCTGCGCAGGCGTCCAGAAACCAGGAAGGCCCGACACCAGCAACCCCGTAAACGGACGATCCGCACCCGGCGCTCACCCCGTGAGGGGTCGGGTCGCGCCGCCGGACCGTTTCGTTCCCCCTCCCGTTGCCAGGTGGGCCGATTGAAAGGAACGTGCATGGCGAGCACCGCGAACGCATTCACCGTCGGCGATTATGTTGTCTACCCGAAGCACGGCGTGGGCCGGGTGATCGAACTCCAGAAGGAGGAGATCGCCGGGATGCAGCTCGAACTTTACGTGCTGCGCTTCGAGAAAGAGCGCATGACGCTGCGGGTGCCGACCAACAAGGTCGAAGCCATCGGGATGCGCAAGCTTTCGTCGGACAAGACCCTCAAGCAGGCGATGGAAACCCTCAAGGGCAAGCCCAAGGTCAAGCGCACCATGTGGTCGCGCCGCGCGCAGGAATATGAAGCCAAGATCAATTCGGGCGACCTCGTGTCGATCGCCGAAGTGACCCGCGATCTGTTCCGCCCCGAAGACCAGCCCGAGCAGTCCTATTCGGAACGCCAGATCTTCGAAGCGGCCTCCAGCCGCCTCGCGCGTGAACTGGCGGCGATGGAAGAGACCGACGAGCCCACCGCGCTCGGCAAGATCCTCGACGTGCTGCGCGAACACGCGCCGCAGTACTACGACACCGCCGAAGAAGCGTAAGCTTCGCGCGCTGCGGGCGAATGTGAAAGGGCCGTCCGATGGGGCGGCCCTTTTCGTTTGTGAAGGTTGGCGCAGGCCCACCCCCAGCCCCTCCCGCAAGCGGGAGGGGTGTATCAGCGCCAACCATCCCCCCACCCGCCTGCGAGAGGGGAGCGAGACTTGCCAGCTTGCTGGCTAGTCGCAGCGGGGTGGGCCCGCGCGACGGTCGACGCCCCCCTTGCACCCCGCCCCTTGGTGTATTACATCAGCAATACGCTAACGGGAGAGAGACTCATGATCCACGCACGCCTTGCACTGCTGCTTGCCGGCACCGCCGCCCTTGCCGCCTGCGACGGCGCCGATGTCGAGATCAACGGCCAGAAGGGCGTGCCGCTCTCCGAGCTCGAAATAGCGGGCGAGGCGCCCCCCAAGGTGTTCCTCGCCTCGGGCGACAACGTGATTGTCACCGAAGGCAACACCTTCGCGATCAAGGTCGAAGGGCAGGACACCGACAGCTTGCGCTTCGTGCGCGACGAGGAGGTGATCGGCATCACCCGCGTCGAGGGGTGGAACGGCAACAGCACCGCCACCATCCGCATCACCATGCCCGCCCCCAAGGAAATCATCATCGGCGGCGCAGGCACGGTCAAGGCGCAGGGCCTCGCCAATGAGGCCGCGATCAATATCGGCGGCAGCGGCACGGTGGAGTTCGAGAAGTTCAACGGCCAGACGCTCGGCATCAACATCGGCGGC
>PNJY01000231.1 GCA_013822125.1 Erythrobacter sp.
ATCTGGACCTGCCCGATGCATCCGGAGGTCCAGCAGTCCGGGCCGGGAAGCTGCCCGATCTGCGGCATGGCCTTGGAACCGATGACGCCGACGCTCAACGATGGACCGTCGCCCGAATATGCCGACATGAAGCGGCGCTTTGTAATCGGCCTCATCCTCGCTTTGCCGGTGGTTGCACTCGAAATGGGCGGGCATCTTACCGGACTGCGCCATTATCTGGATGGAAACATCGCCAACCTGATCCAGATGGTTCTGGCGACGCCGGTGGTCCTGTGGGCGGGCTGGCCATTTTTCGAACGCGGCTGGGCCTCGGTGAAAAGCGGTCACCTCAACATGTTCACCCTGATCGCAATGGGAACGGGCGTCGCCTGGATCTACAGCATGGCGGCGACGCTCGCGCCCGGCATTTTCCCGGCCGCGTTTCGCGCAATAGACGGCTCAGTCGCGGTCTATTTCGAGGCAGCGGCGGTCATTACCGTGCTGGTCTTGCTTGGCCAACTGCTTGAACTGCGTGCCCGGGAAACAACCAGCGGTGCGATCCGCGCATTGCTCGACCTTTCGCCCAAGCTCGCCCGCCGGGTTCGTCCCGATGGTAGTGACGAGGAGATCACACTCGACCAGGTTCTGGTCGGCGACACGCTACGCGTTCGCCCTGGCGAGAAAGTCCCGGTTGATGGCGTGGTGCTGGAGGGCCGCGGCACCGTCGATGAATCGATGGTGACTGGCGAGTCCATGCCGGTGACCAAGGAGGCATCGTCGAAGCTGATCGGTGGCACGATAAACCAGACCGGCGGCCTCGTGATGCGCGCCGAGAAGATCGGGCGCGATACCATGCTGGCGCGCATCGTCCAGATGGTAGCAGAAGCCCAGCGCAGTCGTGCGCCGATCCAGCGGCTTGCCGACACCGTGTCGGGCTGGTTCGTGCCGGCGGTGATCGCGGTCTCAGCGATCGCGTTCGTCGTCTGGTCCCTGGTCGGCCCATCGCCGGCAATGGGCTATGGCCTGATTGCCGCGGTGGCCGTGCTGATCATCGCCTGCCCCTGTGCGCTTGGCCTCGCAACCCCGATGTCGATCATGGTGGGGGTCGGACGCTGTGCCCAGGCCGGTATTCTCATCAAGAATGCCGAGGCGCTCGAACGCATGGAGAAGGTCGATACGCTTGTCGTGGACAAGACCGGCACGCTTACGGAAGGCAAGCCTGCGGTGGTCGCCATTGAGACGGCCGAGGGGTTCGACAGCCGCGAGGTGTTGCGCCTTGCCGCCAGCCTCGAACGCAGCAGCGAGCATCCGCTGGCTCTCGCCATTGTCAGGGATGCCGAAGCCAAAGGACTGGCAATCAGCGAACCGGGCGACGTCGATCAGCCAGTCGGCAAAGGCATCACCGGAATCGTCGATGGACATCGGCTTGTTGCTGGCAATGCCCGCTTTCTTGAGGAGCAAGGGATCTCGACTGCCCAACTGGCGCAACGTGCCGACGCCCTGCGCGCTGACGGGGCGACCGCAATTTTCCTTGGCATCGATGGCCGTGTTGCGGGTGCTATCGGCATTGCCGATCCGGTTAAGCAGACTACGCCTGGCGCGCTCAAGGCACTGGCCGAAGCGGGCATCCATGTCATCATGTTGACCGGAGACAACCGCGTCACGGCAGACGCCATCGCCCGGCGCCTTGGTATCGACGACATCGAAGCCGATGTCCTGCCCGACCAGAAGAGCGCGATCGTGAAGCGCTTGAGGGACGAAGGCAGGATCGTGGCGATGGCAGGCGACGGTGTGAACGACGCCCCTGCGCTTGCCGCTGCCGATGTCGGCATCGCCATGGGCACCGGCACAGACGTTGCGATTGAAAGCGCAGGGATCACCCTGCTCAAGGGCGATTTGACGGGGATAGCGCGTGCCCGGCACCTCAGTCATGCAACCATGACCAACATCCGGCAGAACCTGTTCTTCGCCTTTGCCTACAACGTCGCTGGTATCCCGGTGGCTGCAGGCGCGCTCTACCCACTGTTCGGCATCATGCTTTCACCGATCATCGCAGCGGCGGCAATGGCGCTTTCCTCGGTCAGCGTCATCGGTAATTCGCTGCGTCTCAGGAGGGTTGCGCTATGAGCCTTTCCAGCAAGCGCGCGTGGTTGCTGGCCGCGGCATCGGGCGCGCTGATCGCCGCTTTCCTGCTCTATCCGGAACACCGGCAGCACTTCTTCGGGCTGATCCCTTACGCATTCCTGTTCGCCTGCCCGCTGCTGCACTTCTTCCATGGCGGCCACCACCAAGGA
>PNJY01000232.1 GCA_013822125.1 Erythrobacter sp.
AATGATAAGGTTTTTCCAAAGATATCACAACTTACACTTGTTGTGAATTCGTGGTTTATTCACATGCGTACCAGGCTGGCACCCCATGTGAATCCACCGCCCATGGCTTCGAACATCACCAGATCGCCTGGCTTGATCCGCCCGTCCTTGCGAGCGACGTCGAATGCCAATGGAACCGATGCAGCTGAAGTGTTGGCGTGGCGATCTACCGTGTAAATGACCCTGTCGGGCGAGATGCCAAGTTTGCGCGCCGTCGCATCGAGTATCCGCGCATTGGCCTGGTGCGGCACGACCCAGTCGATATCCGCAACGGAAAGCCCTGCTCCGTCAATCACTTCACCCAGGACTTCGGCAAGGTTGACCACGGCATGGCGGAACACCTCGCGTCCCTTCATCCGCACATGGCCGACGGTTTGCGTGGTCGATGGCCCACCATCGACATAGAGCATTTCGTGATGCGCACCATCGGCATGCAGCCGCGTTGCCAGCACGCCGGGGCCGTCATCGGCAACTTCCGCGGCTTCGAGCACGATCGCCCCCGCCCCGTCGCCGAACAGTACGCAGGTGGTGCGGTCATCCCAATCGAGAATCCGGCTGAACGTTTCGGCGCCGATCACCAGTGCGCGCTTGGCCATACCGGTGCGCAGCATCGAATCGGCTGTCGCCAGAGCATAGAGGAATCCCGAACAGACTGCGGCGACGTCAAAAGCCATGCCGCCGTTGCAACCCAGCGCGTGCTGGACCTTGGTGGCGGTAGCGGGAAAGGTGTTGTCCGGCGTGGCTGTGGCGAGGACGATCAGGTCAATCGAGCGGGCTTCGATCCCGGCATCGGCCAGCGCCGCGCGGGCCGCATCGATCGCAAGCGATCCCGTGGTTTCGCCTTCGCCCGCGATATATCGTTGGCGAATTCCGGTGCGTTCAACGATCCACTGGTTGCTGGTATCAACCCGCGTCGCGAGTTCGTCGTTGCTCACCGCATTGCGCGGCAGCGCGGATCCGCTCCCCCGGATAACCGAACGGATCATGTCAGGACTTGCCCCCATTGGTTTCGCGCAGACGGGTTTCGCCAAGTTCGGCCAGATCCTGTGCAATCCGGTTGGTAATATCGTCTTCGAGCAGGCGTGCGGCGACTTCCACCGCATTGGCCACGCCCTTGGCTGTGGCGCTGCCGTGACTTTTCACTACCACCCCGTTGAGGCCGAGGAACACCGCGCCATTATGATTGTTCGGATCGAGATGATGCTTGAGCAGTTCGGTGGCCGGTCGCGACACCAGAAATCCGATCTTGGACCGCAGCGAACTGGTGAAGGCGTTGCGCAGCAGGTCAGTAACAAAGCGTGCGGTCCCCTCGATCGCCTTCAAGGCGATGTTGCCCGAAAATCCGTCGGTCACCACCACGTCTACTTGCCCGCGGTTGATCTTGTCGCTCTCGACAAACCCGTCGAAGCTGAGCGCAAGCCCGGTCGCCTGCTGCAACATCGTTGCGGCATCGCGCAGCGCATCGGTGCCCTTGATCTCTTCGGTGCCGATGTTGAGCAACCGCACCCGCGGGCAGTCGAAACCGTTGACGATGCGCGAATATGCCGCACCCATGATCGCAAACTGGACCAGATTGCGCGCATCGGCTTCGGTATTGGCGCCCAGATCGAGCATGACGACATCGTGTTCTTCGAGCGTAGGCATTAGCGCAGCAAGCGCCGGCCGGTCGATCCCCGGCATCGTCCGCAGCGCAATCTTGCTCATCGCCATCAGCGCGCCAGTGTTGCCCGCGCTGACGGCGGCGCCGGCTTCGCCCTGCTTCACCGCGTTGACCGCCAGTCCCATTGAAGTCGACTTCGCCCGGCGGAGTGCACGGCTGGGAAGCTCATCGCCGCCCACCACATCGGTGCAGTGCAGAATTTCGGAGGCCCCGCGCAGATTGGGATGCGCGTCAAGCGCCTGCCCGATACGCGATTCGTCGCCGACCAGCAGGAAATTGAACTTGTCATGACGCCGGCGCGCGAGGGCTGCGCCTTCGACCATCACCCGCACGCCTTCGTCGCCGCCCATCGCGTCAACAGCGATCCGCGGCAGACTCATTGCAGTTCTCCGGCTCGGAACGCGTTACAGGCCGACCGCGACGACCTCGCGCCCATTGTAATGGCCGCAGTGTGGGCACAGGTTGTGCGGCCGCTTCAATTCGCCGCAATTCGAGCATTCATGGAATGCTTCGACCTTGAGCGAATCGTGCGAGCGCCGATTACCACGGCGGTGGGGTGAT
>PNJY01000233.1 GCA_013822125.1 Erythrobacter sp.
GGCGGCCAGCGGCAGGGTTTGATGCAGGCCGTGCTGGCCGGTCTCGCGCGCTATCCCGGGCAGATTGCGCGGCATACCGAGGCGCTGATCAGCCTCGCCCGGCTGCTGCCCGAAGCCGCATCCGCCATCGAATCGCTGCTCGAGCTTGCGGAAACGCTTGATTCGCGCGAGGCAACCGCCATATGGCAACCCACGCAAGGCCAACCCGCCCCGTCGGCAGATATCCGCTACGCCTTTCTCGAAGAAGGCACCGATCCCGACGCTGCGTGCGAGGAACTGGCTGAAGCTGTGTCGCTGCTGGTCGAAAGGCCGGCGCTTGAGGCTGCGCTTGCGGCCACGATCGCGCGTTTCGACAGCGATCCGGAAGGGTCGTTTGCCGAGCAGACGCGTTTGCGTGCACAGCTCATGGCAACCGAAGAAAGATTGAAGGCCTTCGGGCGTCGCAAGGCTGCAACGCCGGCGAAGCTCGAGGCGAACACGGATGATACCGCCTGACGCGGCGTATATGGGATCAACAGGCGGCCCTGCAAACAGCGGGCCGCCCGGCAACGGATTGACACGAGAAATATGGCCGAGAAGGAAGATGCCCCGCTGATCGACCTCAATGAGGCTTCGATCAAGAAGCTGATCAGCAAGGCGAAGAAGCGCGGCTACGTCACCTATGACGAACTCAACGAGGCGCTGCCCTCGGGCGAGATGAGCCCCGACCAGATCGAGGACATCCAGACCGCGCTCTCCGAAATGGGCGTCCAGATCGTCGAGAGCGACGAGGATGCCGAAGCCGAGGCCGAAGACCGCGAGGATGGCGAGGTCGAGGACGTCGTCGCCGATGACGATGACGACGATGATGACGGCGAGCGCAAGGGCCCGGCCAAGGATGCCCGCGCCGGCAACAAGAAGCTCGCCACCGGGGAACGCACCGATGATCCGGTGCGCATGTACCTGCGCGAAATGGGCGCGGTCGAACTGCTCAGCCGCGAAGGCGAAATCGCCATCGCCAAGCGCATCGAGGCCGGGCGCGACATGATGATCATGGGGCTGTGCGAAAGCCCGATCACCTTCCACGCGATCATCCAGTGGTCCGAAGCCCTCAACAACGGCGACATGCAACTGCGCGAGATCCTCGATCTCGACGCGATGCTCTCCAAGGAACCCCCGGCCGAGAAGATGGCCGAGGGCGCCGAGGATGATGACGACGACGAAATCTCCGAAGCCACCGCCGGCCCCACCATCCGCGAGGATGACGAAGTGGCCGACGAGCCTGAAGCGGACGCTGACGAGGATGAAGACGGCGAAGGTCGCCCCAAGCGCGAAGAGGAAGAGGAGGAGGACAACACCCTCTCCCTCGCCCAGATGGAAGCCGCACTGAAGCCCGAGGCGCTTGAGCGTTTCGCGCGCATCACCTCGCTGTTCAACGCCTTCGAAAAGCTTCAGGCCGAACGCGTCGATACGCTGGCCGCAGGCAATGCCTTCCCGGGCGGCAAGGAAGCCAAGTACGAGAACTTGCGCGAAGAACTCACCGCCGAGGTTGAAAGCGTACAGTTCCACGCGACCAAGATCGAATTCCTGGTCGACAACCTCTACGCCTTCAACCGCCGCCTCACCACGCTCGGCGGCCAGATGCTGCGCCTTGCCGAACGCCACAAGGTCAAGCGCGTCGACTTCCTCACCGCCTATGTCGGCAACGAGATGGACGACGCGTGGATCAAGGAACGCGCCAAGAAGGACAAGAAGTGGGCCGCCTTCGCCGAGCGCGAGGAAGACGCGATCGAGCGCATCCGCTCGGAAATCGCCGACATCGCCGCGCAGACCGGCATGAGCCTCACCGAGTTCCGCCGCATCGTCAACATGGTCCAGAAGGGCGAGCGCGAGGCGCGTATTGCCAAGAAGGAAATGGTCGAGGCGAACCTGCGGCTGGTGATCTCGATCGCCAAGAAATACACCAACCGCGGGTTGCAATTCCTTGATCTTATTCAGGAAGGCAACATCGGTCTGATGAAGGCGGTCGACAAGTTCGAATACCGCCGCGGTTACAAGTTCTCGACCTACGCGACGTGGTGGATCCGGCAGGCGATCACCCGCTCGATTGCGGATCAGGCGCGCACCATCCGTATTCCGGTCCACATGATCGAGACGATCAACAAGTTGGTCCGCACAAGCCGCCAGTTCCTCCACGAGGAAGGCCGCGAACCGACGCCGG
>PNJY01000234.1 GCA_013822125.1 Erythrobacter sp.
ATCGCCGCCGGTCTGGAGAGTGTCCGCGCCAACCTGGCTGTCATATTGTTCGTAGATCCACCGCTTGCTCGCGAGATTGGGGCTGGCCATCAGCTTGAGCAGGTCGGCGCCGATATCGCTGCTTTCAGGCACCTCGCCTAGCGGCTTGACCTGCGCCCATGCCTTGTATTCCTCGCGGCTTAGATAGGGCCGGTCATAGAGTGGCGCATCGGCGGCGAGCGGCCCCAAGGGGATGTCGCACACTACTTCACCGTTAAATTCCAGCACCATGTGCTGCGTGTCGGTAACTTCGCCGATTACCGCGAAATCCAGTTCCCATTTGTGGAAGATCGCTTCGGCCTGTTGCTCGCGGCCGGGCTTCAGGACCATCAACATGCGCTCCTGGCTTTCCGACAGCATCATTTCATAAGGCGTCATGCCTTCTTCGCGACAGGGAACCTTGTTCATGTCGAGCCTGATGCCGGCCTTGCCGTTGGTCGCCATCTCGACGCTGGATGAGGTGAGCCCCGCCGCGCCCATATCCTGGATCGCGACGATGGCGTCGGTCGCCATCAGTTCCAGACAGGCCTCGATCAGCAGCTTTTCAGTGAAGGGATCGCCCACTTGCACCGTGGGGCGCTTGGCTTCGGCATCCTCGCCGAAATCGGCGCTCGCCATGGTCGCGCCATGGATCCCGTCACGTCCGGTCTTGCTGCCGACATAGACGATCGGATTGCCGACGCCGGTTGCCGCGCTGTAGAAAATCCGGTCCGCGTCAGCAACGCCGACGGTCATCGCGTTGACGAGGATATTGCCGTCATAAGCGGGGTGGAAATTGGTCTCGCCCGCCACCGTGGGCACGCCCACGCAATTACCATAGCCGCCGATCCCGGCGACCACGCCCTTGACGAGGTGCTGCATCTTGGGGTGTTCAGGCCGTCCGAAGCGCAGCGCATTTGCATTGGCGATGGGCCGCGCGCCCATGGTGAAAACATCGCGCAGAATGCCGCCCACGCCCGTCGCCGCGCCCTGGTAGGGTTCGATGTAGCTTGGGTGGTTATGGCTCTCCATCTTGAAGATCGCGGCCTGCTTGACTCCATTTGGGCCATCCCCGATGTCGATCACGCCCGCGTTTTCGCCCGGGCCGCAAATCACCCACGGCGCTTCGGTCGGCAGCTTCTTGAGGTGCAGGCGAGAGGACTTGTACGAACAATGCTCGCTCCACATGACCGAGAAGATACCCAGCTCGACAAGGTTCGGCTCGCGGCCCAGCGCGTGGAGTACGCGCGCATACTCTTCCGGGCTGAGCCCGTGCGATTCGACGATTTCCGGCGTGATCTGAGGCATGACCGCGCCCTTAGCGGGGGGGATGCGGAACTGCTAGTCCCGCGGTCGCCGGTGCTTGCGATTTGTCCCCACCCACCGCGCCAGCAATGTGGCGATCGCGTAGGCGGCCAGTGCTTGCAGATAGAGCGCCAGACCGACCTCGGCGGGAACCGGCCCCAGCCAGTTGAATGCCTGCATCGCCAGCAGCGCAGCCATCAGCACCATCGGCGGGCCTATCGGCCCACGGGTCTGCCGCATGTACCACCAGAATGCCCCCAGCGTGATCAGCAGTTCGAGCGGAATGGCCAGCATGGGGACGTTCCACAGGCCCAATCCGTATGCAGTGTTGCCACCGGCCAGCGTCAGATCGGGGCGGTGGGTGAGAAAATCGAGCACCCAGTGCGACAGCACAACCGTCGCGGTGAGCGCGCCCGCCTTGGCATCGCGCAGCCAGGCGGTGACGATCAAGCCGAAGATCACCGCCCACACCGAGCTGCCCAGCAGGCTGTGCGTATAGGGCATGTAATAGAGATCGAACGGCACCATCACGGTTGCACCGGGCTCGATCCGCATCTTCTCAACCCCCAGGATTGCGAGCGCGAAGAAACCCCAATCGACGAGCTGGCCGGCTATGAACAGCGTCCCGAGCCGCGGTGCCCGTGGACTGATAGCGGCAGCAGCGAACGCAGGTGCGAAATGGCCTATGAACATGATTGACCCGGCTGTCCTGATTGTAATCCATACAGAATTGGCGCCCGCGCTCACCGCTACGCCGATCCTAGCTTGACCGTATGCGCCGTGCGGGTCAATGCTTGTCGGCGAAAGGGGACAGGCCATCGGCGGGAACGGCGAAAATTCTCAGCTCACCTTCGAACAGGCGCTCGCCGCGCTTGA
>PNJY01000235.1 GCA_013822125.1 Erythrobacter sp.
GAACCCGTGCTCAAGTCGAAACAGCCGGTTCCCTTCGAGGATGTTGCCAAGAAGCCCGATGTCGAGGCCGATGCCGATCTGGGCGGCGATGATGAACTCGAAGAAATCAGTGATATCGATGAAGACGACGATTCGCCGGACAACGACGTTGATCTTGGCGGCGACGACGACCTTGGCGTAAGCACCCCCGCGGGTGAGGACGACGAGCACGACAATTAAATCTTGCCAATGCGGGGGCGCGCTCTTAAGGGGCTGCGTCCCTGTCCAAGGGCAGGTAAGTGGGGTTTGAAAGCTCCGCTGACACATTGATGGCACGGGGCCTTAGCTCAGCTGGGAGAGCGCCTGCATGGCATGCAGGAGGTCAGCGGTTCGATCCCGCTAGGCTCCACCACCAATTAAGATATGCCTTGGCGCAGTAAAGCGTCAGGAGTGTATAGAGGGCCGCTGGCTGACGAGTGTTCGTCCGCCGGCGTTTTTCGCGTTTCGGGCTTTCGGGCCGGATTTGGAGTAACACTGGCGATGTTTGAAAATCTGTCTGACCGGCTCGGCGGCGTTTTCGATCGCCTCAAGGGCCGCGGTGCGCTCAGGGAAGAGGACGTGCGCGAGGCCATGCGCGAAGTGCGTATCGCTCTGCTCGAAGCCGATGTCGCGCTACCGGTTGCCCGCCGCTTCATCGATGCGGTGACCGAAAGGTCGGTGGGCCAGGACGTGCTGCGTTCGGTTACCCCTGGCCAGCAGGTGGTCAAGATCGTCCATGACGAGCTGGTCGCGATGCTCGGCGGCGATGAGGTGCCTGGCCTCGACCTCAATGCTCGCCCGCCGGTCGTAATCATGATGGTCGGCCTGCAAGGGTCGGGCAAAACGACTACCACGGCCAAGCTTGCGCGGCTGATTCGCGAGAAGTACGGCAAGAAGGCGCTGATGGCCTCGCTCGACGTGCAAAGACCCGCCGCGCAGGAACAGTTGGCGGTTCTGGGCCAGCAGGTCGATGTGGCCACGCTGCCGATCGTTCCCGGCCAGCAGCCGGTCGATATTGCTCGCCGCGCAATGGATGCGGCGCGGCTTCAGGCGGTGGATGTGCTGCTGCTCGACACCGCCGGCCGCCTGCATGTCGATGCCGCGCTGATGGCAGAGATGAAGGCGGTGGCGCAGGTTTCCTCGCCCCACGAAGTGCTGTTGGTGGTTGACAGCCTGACCGGGCAAGACGCGGTCAATGTGGCGCAGAGCTTCAGCGGCGAAGTGCCGCTGACCGGCGTGATCCTCACCCGCATGGACGGCGATGCGCGCGGCGGCGCTGCGCTGTCGATGCGCCATGTCACCGGCAAGCCGATCAAGTTTGCCGGCACGGGCGAAAAACTTGATGCGATCGAGGCCTTCGATCCCAAGCGCGTGGCTGGCCGGATCCTGGGGATGGGTGATGTCGTCAGCCTGGTCGAAAAGGCTGCGGCGACGATCAAGGAAGAAGACGCCGAGGCGCTGGCGCGACGCATGGCCAAGGGGCAGTTCGATCTCAACGACCTGCGCATGCAGCTGCGCCAGATGCAGCAGATGGGCGGGCTGGGGATGCTGGCAGGCATGCTCCCGGGCATGAAGAAGGCCAAGCAGGCCATGGCCGCCGGCGGCGTGGACGACAAGGTGCTGGTGCGCATGGACGCGATCATCGGCTCGATGACGGCCAAGGAACGCGCGCGGCCCGAGCTGCTCAATGCCAAGCGCAAGAAGCGCGTGGCGTCAGGCAGCGGCACCGAAGTGCAGGACGTGAACAAGCTCCTGAAGATGCATCAGGAAATGTCGCGCGCGATGAAACAGATCAGGAAGATGGGCGGGCTCAAAGGCCTCGGTGCATTGTTCGGTAAAGGCGGGATGGGCGCGGCATTGCCTGGAATGGGCGGCGGAATGCCCGGGCTCGGCGGTTCCGGCGGCCCTTCGGTGGACATGAGCACCTTGCCGCCCGATCTTCGTGACATGTTGAACAAGAAGTGATTTCAATCGATTAGAATGGAAAGGTAATATCAAATGGCAGTTGCAATCAGGCTTTCGCGTGGTGGCGCAAAGAAGCGCCCCTATTATCGCATCGTGGTGTCGGATTCGCGCAGCGCGCGCGACGGCAAGTATCTGGAGCAGATCGGAACCTACAACCCGATGCTGGCCAAGGACGATCCGGCGCGCGTCAAGCTCGC
>PNJY01000236.1 GCA_013822125.1 Erythrobacter sp.
CGGCCAAGCTGGTCTTGACCGATGCACTCATAGCCGCCACCCGTCCGCTCGATTCGAGTGGCGCAGACGAACTCGAAGTAGAGAAGGCAGAAGACTGATGGGCAGTGCGATTTCCGCCAACAAGGCCGAATTGCTCGCGATTGCGAATGCGGTCGCTTCGGAAAAGATGATCGACAAGGCGATCGTCATCGAAGCGATGGAAGAGGCGATCCAGAAGAGCGCGCGCAACCGCTATGGCGCGGAAAACGACATTCGCGCCAAGCTCGATCCGTTGACCGGCGATCTGCGTCTATGGCGCGTGGTCGAGGTGGTCGAAGAGGTCGAAGACTATTTCAAGCAGGTCGATCTCAAACAGGCGCAAAAGCTCGATCCCGATGCCAAGTTGGGTGACTTCATCGTCGATCCGCTGCCCCCGGTCGATCTCGGCCGGATCGACGCGCAGAGCGCCAAGCAGGTGATCTTCCAGAAGGTCCGTGATGCCGAGCGCGAGCGCCAGTTCGAGGAATTCAAGGACCGCGTCGGCGAAGTCATCACCGGGGTGATCAAATCGGTCGAATTCGGCCATGTGATCGTCAACCTCGGCCGTGCCGAAGGGGTGATCCGCCGCGATCAGCAGATCCCGCGCGAAGCCGCACGCACCGGCGAGCGCGTGCGCGCGCTCATCACCAAGGTCGAACGCAACAATCGCGGCCCGCAAATTCTGCTCAGCCGCGCGCATCCCGAATTCATGAAGAAGCTGTTCGCGCAGGAAGTGCCGGAAATCTACGATGGCATTATCGAGATCAAGGCCGCTGCCCGCGACCCCGGTTCGCGCGCGAAGATCGGCGTGATCAGCCGCGACAGTTCTATCGACCCGGTCGGTGCCTGCGTCGGCATGAAGGGTAGCCGCGTTCAGGCGGTGGTTCAGGAATTGCAGGGCGAAAAGATCGACATCATTCCCTGGTCGGAAGATACCGCGACTTTCGTGGTCAACGCGCTCCAGCCGGCCACCGTTTCGCGCGTTGTGCTCGACGAGGAAGATGGCCGCATCGAAGTGGTGGTGCCCGACGACCAGCTTTCGCTGGCGATCGGCCGCCGCGGTCAGAACGTGCGCCTCGCCAGCCAGCTTACCGGTCACCAGATCGACATCATGACCGAGGAAGAGGCAAGCGAGAAGCGCAGCAAGGAATTCGCCGAGCGCTCGAAGATGTTCGAGGCTGAACTCGACGTCGACGAAACGCTTTCGCAGCTGCTGGTGGCCGAAGGGTTCGCCGAGCTGGAGGAAGTGGCTTATGTCGACATGGCCGAACTGGCCGGCATCGAGGGGTTCGACGAGGAACTGGCCGAAGAGCTGCAGAACCGCGCAATCGAGGCGCTGGAACGGCAGGAAGAAGCGCATCGCGCCACTCGCCGCGAACTGGGTGTGGAAGACGCGCTTGCCGAAATCCCCCACCTCAACGAGGCCATGTTGGTGACGCTGGGCAAGGCAGGGATAAAGACGCTCGACGATCTTGCCGATCTGGCGACCGACGAGCTGATTGCGAAGAAGCGCGAGGCTCCGCGTCGCCGCGGCAACGCCGACGGTCCGCCCATGCGCCGCCCCAACCGCCAGGAGGACAAGGGCGGCGTGCTCGCCGAATATGGCCTGAGCGAAGAGCAGGGCAACGAGATCATCATGGCCGCCCGCGCGCACTGGTTTGAAGGCGAGGACGGCGCACCCGCGCCAGGGCCCGAAGACGGACCCGACAGTCAGGAGGCCGCCCATGCGGACTCCAACCAATGAGCGCCTGACGCCCGACATCGTTGACCTGCCGGTGGCGCGGAACGTTTCCGCGCCGCAGCGCCGCTGCATCATTTCAGGCGAGCATGGCGCGCGCCATTCGTTGCTGCGGCTGGCTATTTCGCCGCCCGCCCCGGACGGAGTGTGCCAGGTGCTGCCCGATCCTGCGGCCAAGGCGCCTGGCCGCGGGGCGTGGATCGCCGTCACGCGCGCCGCGCTGGAAAACGCCATGGCCAAGGGAAAGATGAAGTCTGCCCTGGCGCACGCCTTCAAGGGCGAAAGGCTGGCCCTGCCCGGCGATCTGCCCGATCTGATCGAGCGTGCGCTGACGAAGGCGCTCACCGATCGGCTGGGCCTGGAAATGCGCGCGGGGACGCTGGTTCTGGGATCCGATCGCATT
>PNJY01000237.1 GCA_013822125.1 Erythrobacter sp.
GTCGCCAGCCCCGTCCACAGGCACTCCGACCCGTCGAGCCGCGCGCCGGTCAGCGCAAGAAATTGCCCCATCCGCTGGCCGAGACGCGAAAGATACCACCCGCCGCCGACATCGGGGAACAGGCCGATCCCGGTTTCGGGCATGGCAAAGCGGGTGTTCTCGGTCGCCACCCGGAACTTCGCCGGCTGCGAGATGCCCACGCCCCCGCCCATCGTGATGCCGTCCATGAAGGCCACGATCGGCTTGGCGTAGGTGAACATCTGGTGATTGAGCTGATACTCGTCGTGGAAGAACTTGCGGCCCGACACACCGCCATCGTTCAGCGCAGAATCGCGCAGGAAGGCGATGTCCCCGCCCGCGCAGAATCCGCGCCCCTCGTCATGGTCGAGGATCACCGCCTTGATCGCGTCATCCTCCGCCCACGCGGTCAGCGCTGCGCTCATCGCGTGGCACATCTCCAGCGTCAGCGCATGGAGCGCCTTGGGCCGATTGAGGCTGATATGGCCGATGGGGCCATTCACCCGGATCAGAACGTCGTCAGTCATTGCCCCGCATCTTTCGGTTCGATCAGGTCCCAGCGATTGCCGAAGGGATCGCTGAACACCGCTACCGTGCCATAGCTTTCGCGGCGCGGTTGTTCTTCAAATTTCGCGCCTGCATCGACGAGCCGTGCATATGTGCCCGTGAAATCGTGCGTATGCGCGAAAAAACCCACCCGACCGCCGGTCTGATTGCCGATCGCGGCGGTCTGCGCAGGCGTCGCGGCCTTGGCGAGCAACAACCGCCCGCCCTCCTTCCCGCCGACCACCACCCAGCGCTTGCCGCCGCCCAAGTCGCTGTCCTCGATCAGCTCCAGGCCGAGACCGCCCACGCAAAAGGCGATCCCCGCGTCGTAATCGGGCACCAGCAGCGTTGTAAGCGCCAGACTGTGTGCGGTCATCGTGACGGCGCGTCTGCCATCGGCTTGATCGGAAAGCCGGCTGGCAAGCCAGTCTCCAAAAACACCGGTCTGGCCTTCATCAGCACGGAGGAGCTATCCTTGCGATCGGCATAGCGCAGCGCACCATCGCTCAAGGAGACGTCGAGCAGCTGTGTGTCCGGACCACCGACAACGTCAAAAGCCTCCCAGCGGACCGGCCGGATTGCGCCATCCCTGCCCACCACCAGCGGAATGATTGTCGTTTGCCTGAAATAGACTTGTGCGGTGGGATGCGGAGGCGGGGCGATGAAATCTTCCAGTTCGCGTTCACGGACCTTGCGGGTGGTGCGCCCGAGCGCGCTCCGGACCGCGCGGTTATCCCACAGCTGATACCGCCATGTGCGGCCATCTTCACGCGCGACGACCAGATCCCGCTTGCGGAAACAATCGAGGTTATCACCGCTGATGCCAACTAGACCCGAGACCTCCGCATAACCATCCCGCGGGATAATCGTTGTATTCTTGTTGCAATCGACAAAGGAGAGCTGACCATCCGACTGGTTGAAAATGATGTAGTGGATATAGCCTGCGGGTGTGCAAGACTGCATCATGGTGGCTGCCAACAAGAGCAGAAACAAGCCCTTGAGCGACTGGAGTGAGGGCAGACTCCTCACTGCCGCAGCAGATCCCGGCCTACGATCATGCGCATCACCTGGTTGGTGCCTTCAAGGATCGAGTGCACCCTGAGGTCGCGCCAGAAGCGTTCGATGGGGTAGTCGCGCAGGTAGCCATAGCCGCCGAACAATTGCAGCGCGTCGTTGACGATCTTCGAGCCGCTGTCGGTCGCCAAACGCTTGGCCATCGCCGAGAAACGCGACTTGTCGGGGGCGTTGTCGGTCACCTTGGCCGCCGCGAGATAAAGCAGCGCACGCGCCGCTTCGAGATCGGTCGCCATGTCGGCGAGCATGAACTGGGTGTTCTGGAAATCGGCGACCGGCTGGTCGAATTGCTTGCGGTCCTTGGTATAGGCAATCGCCTCGTCCAGGCAGCGCTGCGCGCCGCCCAGCGAACACGCGCCGATATTGAGGCGGCCGCCGTCAAGCCCCATCATGGCGAAGCGGAAGCCCTCGCCCTCGTCGCCCACGCGGTTCGGCACCGGTACGCGCGCGTCCTCGAAGATCACCTGTGCGGTGGGCGAGGCG
>PNJY01000238.1 GCA_013822125.1 Erythrobacter sp.
GCCCTTCATGACCGCGCCGCCGGCCACCTATTACGAGATGCTGGACGACCGCCTGCCCGGCCACGGCGAGAATGTCGAGGCACTGAAGGCGCGCGGCATCCTGCTCGATGGGACCACGGCTGGCGGGCAGCCGCGCCTGCTGCTCCAGATCTTTTCCGAAACACAGGTCGGCCCGGTGTTCTTCGAATTCATCCAGCGCAAGGGCGATGACGGCTTTGGCGAGGGCAATTTCAAGGCGCTGTTCGAAAGCATGGAGCGCGACCAGATCCGCCGCGGCGTGCTCGAAGTGGAGCACGCACAATGAGCGCCGTAAAACCCGCAGGCATCCATCACGTCGCCTATCGCTGCAAGGATGCGAAGGAGACGGTCGAATGGTACGGCCGGATGCTGGGCATGGAATACACCACCGCCTTTGCCGAGGATCATGTGCCATCAACCGGCGAGTTCGATCCCTACATGCATGTCTTCCTCGATGCAGGGAACGGCAACGTTCTGGCTTTCTTCGAGCTGCCGGGCCAGCCTGAAATGAGCCGCGATGCGAACACTCCCGAATGGGTGCAGCACCTTGCCTTCCGGGTGAACAGCGAGGCGGACCTGCTGGCCGCCAAGCGCCACATCGAGTCTCAAGGCGTCGAGGTGCTTGGCCCGACGCACCACGGCATCTTCAAGTCGATCTATTTCTTCGATCCCAACGGCCACCGGGTGGAACTTGCCGCCGATATCGGCACACAGGACCAGTATGACGAGCTAAGGCGCGTCGCCCCGCTGATGCTCGAGGAATGGAGCCAGACGAAGACCGCGCCCCGGCACGCCGCCTGGCTGCACGAGATCGCCCGCATCGAACACGGGCACGACTGAACCCTGACCGCGCGCGCTTACGCTGCCAAGCGCAGCGCGCCCATAAAGTCGCGCTTCCCGATGGGGACGCCCTTCATCCGCAGGATGCCATACGCGGTAGCCGCATGGAAATAGAAATTGGGTTGACTGAAGCTGAGCAGGAAATCCTCGGCGGTGAAATCCAACGCGTAGCTGCGGAATTCGAACCGCATCGGCTGCCCGATCATCGCCTCCATTTCGGCTTCGTCGATTGCCGCCAGAGCAGCGCTCGCCTGGTCGAGCTCAGCGCGCAGGCCTTCAAAGCTGTCGGGCGGTGTGGCAAGGTCGGGGCTGAACACTCCCTTGCGCAGGCTTGCGATCACTCCGCCGCTGTGAACCGCCACGCTCTTCACCTGGTAGGCGAAGTCGAACATATCGTCGATCAGCTTGGCGGTGATGATTTCGGCATGATCGCAGCCCTTTTCAGTGCACCACTGTTCGGCTGTGCCCAGCAGGGCGCGGGTGCTCCCCAGCATTTGCAGCGCGCTGGGAACAAAGGCGGCGTGAAGCGACAACGGCATCGTCGGGACTCCCCCAAAAGTGAATTATCGGACCCGTGGCCCGCCGAACGGCAAGGGCGGCGGGGGCCTGCGCACCCCGCGCGGCAATTGCGCCTGATAGGCGCGGCCACAGTGCTCGACGCAATAGGGGAAACCCGGGTTCACCTTGTCTCCGCAGAAGTGAAAGTCGGGCTCGCCAGGATGACCCATCGGCCAGCGGCAGACCTTGTCGGTAAGGTCGAGCAGGCTGGTCTTGCCCGCGATTTCGGGGCTTGGCTTGGCAGGGACAAGGCGCCGCGGCGGCGCGGGCGGGATCGGCGCCTGCTGGTCGCCGGGGCCCTGCCGCAGAAAGCCGCCCGGGCCGACCGAGACGATCTTGGGCAGATCAGAAGAAGGATTGGGCACCGGCTGCGAGGGAATGGGCGAATTGGCGCCTTCGGCGGGACTGTCCGCCCTCGGTTCAGGCCGGGCCGCTGGCCGTGCGGCAGGACGCGCGGCTTCCTTGCGCGCCACCGGCTTTGCCGCGGGCTTTCTGGGAGCGGGCTGCTCGTCCTTCGCCTTGACAGGCGATGGCCGCGCCTTCAGGTCAAGCCGGTGCGCCTTGCCGATCACGGCATTGCGGCTGACCCCGCCCAATTCGTCGGCGATCTGGCTGGCCGTGGCGCCGCCTTCCCACATTTTCCTAAGCGTTGCGATCCGCTCTTCGGTCCAGCTCATCGAATTTCCGTTTCCTGTTC
>PNJY01000239.1 GCA_013822125.1 Erythrobacter sp.
CCCACCGGATTGCGCGTCTCGACGTTGGTAGGACGGGATGGCCGATCCTGCTGGCAAAAGTGCGCCTTGTGACCATGCATCGGCCCCGGTTTGACGGCACAGATCACCGCAAGCATGCCCTCAATAGGTGACAACTACCTGCGCACGACCCGCCTATGCGGCGACGCCTGCACGAAGGAGCCGCTCGGCGTAGGGAAGCGGTTCTCGCACAGGGCACACGGGAAGCCGCGCAGCTTCGCTGGGGGGCGCAGAGGCGCGCAAGTAGAGCGGGAGACGCGGAGGTGTTGTGCCTGCCGCGCGAGCGGCCTTCCGATGTTTGTTCGCGCCAAGATGCCAAGGTGCCAAGAGGGCACGCCTGACCGCGATCTTGCGCAACATCTTGGCTGCTTGGCCCCTTGGCGCGAATCCGAAGGCGGCTTCGCCGCGGGCTCGACATCTCTGCGTCGGGCGGGGTTCGCGCTGAGACCGCAGAGGCGCAGAGAAGAAAGGGGAAGGTGCAGAGGGGTTGTCCTCTGCCGAAGGCACTTTCACGAATTGCCACGGCACCGCCCGCTGGACCGATCGATGAGGGATGCGGCTTCGCCGCGGGCGTAACATCCCTGCGCCCTCTGCCCCTCGGCGATCTCTGCGTGAACCCCTTTTTCTTATTTTTCAGAGTATTGCTTGAAAGAGCAAGCCCCCCGGTCACCCTGCGGCGACCGGGGGGCTCAGGAGCTTGTGGCGACTTACCTCGGGCGCTTACGCCATGCGTCAGGCCATCCCCGGCAGCAGCCGCTCGCCAGCAATCCGCTGCATCGCCTTCTGGAGCTTTTCGAAGGCGCGCACCTCGATCTGGCGGATGCGTTCGCGGCTGACGTCGTATTCCTGGCTGAGCTCTTCCAGCGTCTGGGGCTTCTCGGTCAGGCGGCGTTCGGTGAGGATGTGGCGCTCGCGCTCGTTGAGGCTTTCCATCGCCTCGCTGAGCATCGCCATGCGCATCTGCGATTCCTCGGCTTCGGCGACGGTCTCGTCCTGCAGCGGGCGGTCATCCGCCAGCCAGTCCTGCCATTCGCCCGAGCCTTCCTCGGCCCCGCGCAAGCTGACGTTGAGCGAGGCATCGCCGCCCATCATCATGCGCCGGTTCATGTTGATCACTTCCTGCTCGGGCACGCCGAGGTCGGTGGCGATCTTGGTCACGTCCTCAGGGCTGAGGTCGCTGTCCTCATAGGCCTCGAGCTGCTTCTTCATCCGGCGAAGGTTGAAGAACAGCTTCTTCTGGGCCGCGGTGGTGCCCATCTTCACGAGGCTCCACGAGCGCAGGATGAATTCCTGCATCGAGGCCTTGATCCACCACATCGCGTAGGTCGCGAGGCGGAAGCCGCGATCGGGTTCGAACTTCTTGACGCCCTGCATCAGGCCCACGTTGCCTTCCGAGATCAGGTCGGAGACGGGCAGGCCATAGCCGCGGTAACCCATCGCGATCTTCGCGACGAGCCGCAGGTGGCTGGAGACGAGCTGGGCGGCGGCTTCGGGATCCTCGTGCTCCTGATAGCGCTTGGCGAGCATGTATTCCTGCTCGGCGGTGAGCACCGGGAACTTGCGGATCTCGGCGAGATAGCGATTGAGCGACTGCTCGCCGCTCAGCGCCGGGACCGAATTGGTCTTCACTTTCGTCACTGGTTACCTAACCTTTCTAGCGTCGACCGCTTGGCGAAGACCCCTGATGGGCATCCGTCGCACTGGGCCACGGGTTCAGGATATACGCGATAAATCGTCAGACGTATGCGCGTTTCATCGATCACAACGGCTTAGTTCGTCGATCAGTTCCGCCATGTCTTGTGGCAAATTGCTCCGGAATTGCACCATTTCCCCGGTGAGCGGGTGCTGGAAGCCGAGCTCGGCGGCGTGCAGCGCCTGCCGGGCGAAACCGAGTCGCTCGAGCACGGGGCGAAGCTGTTTGGGTGTGCGGCCATAGGCAGGGTCTCCCAATAGCGGATGGCCGATTGACGCACAGTGAACGCGGACCTGGTGGGTGCGCCCGGTCTCCAACCGGCATTCGATCTGCGCGGCGTGATCGAGCCGCTGGAGCACCTTGTAATGCGTCACCGCCGATTTCCCGCGCGAGGAATTGTT
>PNJY01000240.1 GCA_013822125.1 Erythrobacter sp.
TTACATCGAGTAGTACATGTCGAATTCGACCGGGCACGGGGTGGTTTCGGTGCGGATCACCTCTTCCCACTTCAGTTCCATATAAGCCTCGATCTGGTCCTTGGTGAACACGTCGCCCTTGAGCAGGAACTCGTGATCGGCAGCCAGACTGTCGAGCGCCTCGCGCAAGCTGCCGCACACGGTCGGCACTTCGGCGAGCTCGGCCGGGGGCAGATCGTAGAGGTTCTTGTCCATCGCCTCGCCCGGGTGGATCTTGTTCTCGATCCCGTCGAGACCCGCCATCAGCAGCGCCGAATAGGCGAGGTAGGGGTTGGCGAGCGCGTCGGGGAAGCGGAACTCGACGCGCTTGGCCTTCTCGCCCGCGCCATAGGGGATGCGGCACGAGGCCGAGCGGTTGCGCGCCGAATAGGCCAGCAGCACCGGCGCCTCGAAGCCCGGCACCAGACGCTTGTAGCTGTTGGTGGTCGGGTTGGTGAAGGCGTTCAATGCCTTGGCGTGCTTGATGACGCCGCCGATGTAGTAGAGGCACATTTCCGACAGGCCGGCATATTCATTGCCCGCAAACAGCGGCTTGCCATCCTTCCAGATCGACATGTGGGTGTGCATGCCGCTGCCGTTATCGGCCTTGATCGGCTTTGGCATGAAGGTCGCGGTCTTGCCATAGGCGTGGGCGACCTGGTGCACGACATACTTGTAGATCTGCATGCGATCGGCGGTTTGCACCAGCGTTCCGAAGGTCAGGCCCAGCTCGTGCTGCGCGGCGGCGACTTCGTGGTGGTGCTTGTCGCAGGGCAGACCCATTTCGAGCATGGTCGAAACCATCTCGGCGCGGATGTCCACGGCAGAGTCGACCGGCGCGACCGGGAAGTAGCCGCCCTTGGCGCGCGGGCGGTGGCCCATGTTGCCGCCGTCATATTCCTTGGCGGTGTTGGTCGGCAGTTCGATGTCGTCGATCGAGAAGCCCGAGCCAGCATAGCCGTCTTCGAAGCGCACGTCGTCGAACATGAAGAATTCTGCTTCGGGGCCGACATAGACCGTGTCACCGAGGCCGGTCGACTTCAAGTAGGCCTCGGCGCGCTTGGCCGTGGTGCGCGGGTCGCGCGCATACCAGTCGCCGGTCGAAGGCTCGACGATGTCGCAGTTGATGATCAGCATCGGGGTGGCGCTGAAGGGATCGACCCAGGTTTCGGTGAGGTCGGGCTTGAGGATCATGTCGGATTCGTTGATCGCCTTCCAGCCCGCGATCGACGAGCCGTCGAACATCAACCCGTCCTCAAGCTCGTCCTCGCCCATGACGCCCGCGACCATGGTGAGGTGCTGCCACTTGCCCTTGGGATCGGTGAAGCGCAGATCGACCCACTCGATTTCCTCGTCCTTGATCTTCTTCAGGACGTCTTTTGCTTTCGACATTTTGGTATTGCCTCCGGTTTATGCGTAGCCCGCCGTGATGGCAGGCAGGAGAGGGTGGAAAATCAGATCGCGTCGTCGTTGGTTTCGCCGGTGCGGATGCGCAGTGCGCTTTCGATCGCAGTGACGAAGATCTTGCCGTCGCCGATGCGGCCGGTCTGCGCGGCCGACGCAATGGCTTCCACCACGCGTTCGGCCTGATCGTCGGCCACGACCACTTCGAGCTTCACCTTGGGCAGGAAGTCGACGACATATTCGGCGCCGCGATAGAGTTCGGTATGGCCCTTCTGCCGCCCGAAGCCCTTGGCTTCGGTGACGGTGATGCCGGACACGCCGATTTCGTGCAGCGCCTCCTTCACCTCGTCGAGTTTGAAGGGTTTGATGATCGCTTCGATCTTTTTCACGTCGTCCCCATCCGCTTGGCCCATCCGCGCCTGGCTGATTTGCTGACCGATTCTTAACAAGAACCGTGCCAAGCTGTGTCGGTGATGGCGTGAACGATCCTTGCCGCTTGAAGACTCAAGGGAGCGGATGTCTTTCGCCGGTAGCGCGCGGTTAGCAACATTATGGTGCAGTGCGCAATGGTGCACAGCCATTCATCGCGCCTTGCCTAAATTTTAAGCAATACTTGGCGCGGCTACAGGCGAAGCCCCGTAGTCTCGGG
>PNJY01000241.1 GCA_013822125.1 Erythrobacter sp.
CCTCGTAGACGTCCTCGAACATGGTGTGGAACGGGTGGTGGAGACCATGGCCGAGGATGCCGTTCTTCTCGGCCTCCTTGGTGGTGGTCTTCACGCGCTCGGCACATTCGAGGTCCATAGCGGCGTGGCGGTCCTCGTCCCATTCGCCGATGGCGATGAGGTGCTTCTTGAGCCGCGTCACCGGATCGCCCAGAGGCCATTCCTCGCGCTCCTGCGCAGAACGGTAGCCCGAGGGATCGTCCGAGGTGGAGTGGCCCTCTGCGCGGTAGGTGAAATATTCGATCAGGGTCGGCCCGTGGTTGCCACGCGCGCGGTTCGCGGCCCATTCGGTGGCGGCATAGCAGGCGAGCGCGTCGTTGCCGTCGACCCGGAGCGCGGCGATCCCGTAGCCAAGGCCACGTGCGGCAAAGGTGGTGCGCTCGGCCCCGGCGAACCCGGAAAAGCTCGAAATCGCCCACTGGTTGTTGACCACATTGAGGATCACCGGCGCATTATAGACCGCAGCGAAGGTGCAGGCCGAGTGGAAGTCGCCCTCGGCGGTGCTGCCCTCGCCCACCCAGCTGGCCGCGATCCGGCTGTCGCCGCGCGCCGCGCTTGCCATCGCCCAGCCCACCGCCTGCGGGCATTGGGTGGCAAGGTTGCCCGAGATGCTGAAGAAGCTGTGCTCGCGGCTCGAATACATGATCGGCAGCTGGCGGCCCTTCAGCTTGTCCGCCTTGTTCGAATAGATCTGGTTGATCATCTCGATCAGCGGATAGCCGCGCACCAGCAGGATGCCCTGCTGGCGATAGGAGGGGAAGATCATGTCGTCGCTGGCGAGCGCCATGGCGGGCGCGATCGAGGTCGCCTCCTCACCGGTGCACTTCATGTAGAAGCTGGTCTTGCCCTGCCTTTGCCCGCGGAACATGCGTTCGTCGAAGGCCCGCACCAGCGCCATGTGGCCGAGCATGGTGCGCAAGGTTTCCGGCGAGAGGCGCGGGTTCCAGGGCCCATGGGCCTGATTGTCGTCTCCCAGCACCCGCACGAGCCCATAGGCTAGCCCTGCCATCTGGGAGGGGTGGATCCCCTCATCCGGGCGCGGTTGATCGCCGGGCTGCCCGATGTCGATATGCGAGAAGTCGGCAGTGTCGCCGGGCCGGTATTTCGGCTCGGGCACGTGCAACGCGAGCGCCGGACGGTTGCTGTCTGACGGTGTCGCCTGATCGGCCATCTCTCACGCTCTCCCCGTGGTGATCGACAACGCGCGGAGCGGATGTGATCATTGCTTGAATACGTATTTTTATTTCAAGCGCGGGGAGCGGTCAAGCGCGACGCACAAGGCCCGCTCAGACCGCAACAGGGGCGCTGATCGGCGGTAGCGGCGCGTAATCATGCACCGCGAAGTCGTCGATTTTATATCCGAAAATTGTTTCGGGCTTTCGCGTAATCTCCAGCCTGGGGTGGCCTTGCGGCTGGCGCGCAAGCTGTTCCTCGATCAGGTGCGCGTGATTCAAATAGAGGTGGACGTCCCCCCCCATCCACACCAGCTCGCCCGGTTGCATGTCCACCTGCTGCGCGATCATCCGGGTGAGCAGCGCGGCCGACCACAGGTTGAACGGCAGGCCCAGCGCGACATCGCAGCTGCGCTGGTAGAGGAGGCAATTGAGGCGGGCGTCCGCCCCCTCCCCTGCGACATGGAACTGGTAGGTCTTGTGGCACGGCGGCAATGCCATGCGGTCAAGCTCGGCGACGTTCCAGCCCTCGATGATGTGGCGGCGGCTGCCGGGGCTGGTGCGCAGCGATTCGATCACCTGCGCGACCTGGTTGATCCCCTCGCCCCGTTCGAACAGCCCGTCCGGGCGGTAGCGATAGGTCGGCCAGTCGACCCACTGCTTGCCATAGACCGGCCCAAGATCCCCCCAGCGCTGCGCGAAGGCCTCGTCCTCGGCGATTCGCTGGACGAAATCATCGAGGCTTGACCGGATCGCCCGTCTCGCGGACGTAGCGCGCGTGGGGCCATTCGTTCCAGATCTTCACCCCCTGGAGCACCAGC
>PNJY01000242.1 GCA_013822125.1 Erythrobacter sp.
ACGCAGGGCAGAGGCCAGGGGGGTGCCGTAACGCTCGGTCTGGATCATGGTCGTGACGACGCCTCGGACCGAATCGAGATCGACGCGGAAGGCCAGGTTGTCGAAGGCCTTCTTGCGTTCGTTGAGGAACGACAGTTCGATCGCGGTCAGTGCGAATTCGTCGCCCAGCTCGGGATAGGCGCGGCCCAGTTCCTTGGCGACGCGATTGAACGCCGCGTCCACCGTCAAACCCGCCTCGGCGCAGATCACCAGAAGGTCCAGCGCATCGGGCAGTCCCTTGCGGATTTCATGCGTACGCTTGGTCGCCAGGTTCTTGAGATAGAGCTCGGGCCCTTTGTAGCCCAGCAGAACCGCAACCGAGAGCGCAAGCACCTTCTTCATCTGCCAATCGGGGTAGATTTCGACAACGTAGAGGAGAATGAACGCAGCGACACCAAGCACGATCGGCAGGACCATTCGTGCGCCGATGACATATACCGCCAGTTCCTTGTTGCGGAAGCCGGCGTGCGCGAGCTTGCGCTGGATATCGAGGATCTGGCTCTGCTGGAGGACTTTCATGCCCTCCAGCCGCTGTTTCATGCGGTCGGTCTTGTCGGTCTTGCGGATCAGGCTGACGCGCTTTTTGGCGGTCGAAGTGATGATGCCCGCCTTGAGCTCCTCGCGCCGATCGTTGAGCGCCCTGACACGCTTGGCCATCGGGTCCTTCACCGTAACCGCGGCATAGATCGCCATCAGCACGGCAAATGCGGCGATCGCAGCAAGGATCGTCCCGACGAGGATGACGTCGAAGCCGAGAAGTGTTGGTCCGGCCGGAGATTCGAACATGCCTTGTTACCCCTCGCTCAGATCTCGAAGCTGACCATCTTGGCCATGATGAAGCCGCCGATCGACATCCACACCAGACCGCCCAGTCCGGCCACGATCAGCCGGTCATCGGTGAAGAAACCATCCATGTAGGACGGGTTGATCCACATGATCATGAAGAAGACGATGAACGGCAACGAGCCGACGATGTAGGCCGAAGCCTTCGATTCGGAGCTCATCGCCTTGATCTTGAGCTTCATCTGCGCGCGTTTGCGCAGCACATCGGCAAGGTTCGACAGCGTTTCCGCCAGATTGCCGCCCGTCTCGCGCTGAATCGCCAGCGTGATGGTGAAGAAGTTGAATTCGGGAATGCCCAGGCGATCCGCGGTTTCCTGGAGCGCTTCCTCCATCGTGCGGCCGATCTTGATCCGCTCAACAATGCTCTTGAATTCCTCGCCGACTGGGCCGGGGACTTCCTGCGCGACCACGCCCAGCGTTTCAGTTACCGGAAGGCCCGAACGCAGGCCGCGAACAAGCAGCTCGATCCCGTCGGGAAACTTGCTGGTGAAGGAATTGGTGCGCTTGTTGATGAAGAAATTCAACACCATGTGGGGCAGGCCGGCACCGACCAGAACGCCAACCCCCAGCGACAGCAGCAGCGCGCCGGTTCGCAGGAACAGGACGACCGTCACGAAGCCTGCAACGCCAAGAGACGCATAGAGATACTGCGACAGTGTCCACTTCTTGCCGGAGCGGTTGAGCCGGATGGCGAGAGCTTCGATGCGCGAGCCCGACCCGGCAACCTTGTGCATCTTGGGCTTGCGCGCGGCAATGGCCTTCTTGAGCTGCGATTCGACTTTGGCGTCGGTGCTTTCGGAATGCCGGTACCGCACCGCCTGAAGGCGGCGGTGGCTTGCCTTTCCTGCCGAGGGACCGGACAGGACCAGATAGCCGGCGACCATCACGACGAAGAGGAAACCGATCAGAAGCAGGAGCTGTAGGGTGCCCATGCGCTTGTCCCGCCTTTCATCTCATAACACACAAAGTCGGTGCCTTGCCCCCACCGCTCGCGACGCGGGGCAGGGCACCTGCGATCATCATTCGGCCAACATGCTCGCGGCCTGCGGCTTGCCCTTCTTGGCAAGCAGGGACTTGAGATCGAAATTGCTCAGAAGCGATTTCTTCTCCGATCCCGCAGCCACAAGGTCTTCCTCGCTC
>PNJY01000243.1 GCA_013822125.1 Erythrobacter sp.
GCTGTCGACGGGGCGCTGCTGCATCTCTTCATCGAAGCCGAGGCCATTGAGGATCTTGGCCGCCCGCGCCGGGGCGCTGTAGGCGTCGATGGCGAGCAGGCGTTCGTGGACATCGCCCATGCGGTCCATGTCGGTGCAGGTCTCGAGCTCCGCCAGCAGCGCCGCGCGTTCGGTCGCCGAGGCGAGCACCACTTCCTCGGGCGTCATCTTGCCGTGGGGAGCTTCCTGCGCAATATAGCCGATGCGCGCGCGGGCGGGCTTGGATATCTCGCCATCGTCGGGCTCGATCTCGCCGATCAGCGCCTTCATCAGCGTCGACTTGCCCGCGCCGTTGCGCCCGATCAGGCCGACGCGCGCCCCCACCGGCACGGTCGCGCTGGCGCGCTCAAGGATGGCCCGGCCGCCAAGCCGCACGGTGATATTGTCGATAGTCAGCATGGGCGCGCCTCTATCACCCTATCACGCGCGCCCCAAAGAAAATCCCTGCCCGTGTTTACCTACGCAGGCGGGCGGCCTCGCGGAAGGAGACGAGCCGGCGACCGTCCTCGTCCCACAGCGCCAGCACGAGCGGCCGGAAGGTCTGCGGCACTGTCAGACGATTGACCTCGCGCAGCTGCGGAAAGGCCTTGAGCACGCTCGGCAGGCGGTAGAAGGGGATGCGGCTGGCGAGGTGGTGGACGTGGTGCATCCCGATATTGCCGGTGAACCAGCGCAGCGGCTGCGGCAGATCGAGATGCGAGCTGCTCTTGATAGCCGCTTCGTGGAACTCCCAGCTCCCGCGCCTGTCCCAATGCGCCGCTTCAAACTGGTGCTGCACGTAGAACAGCCACACGCCCAGCGTCGCCGCAACCAGCACGGTGGGGATCACCACCAGCAGCGTGGTGCCGATCCCGAAGGCGGCCATCAGGGCGGCGAGGAACCCGGCGGTCGCAAGGTTGGTGGCGAGCGCGCTGACCCAGTACTGCACGCCTTCCTTCATCAGCCCGATCGGCAGGCGGTGGCGCAGCAGGAACAGGTAGGCCGGCCCCAGGCCAAGCAACACCACCGGATGGCGGTAGGCGCGATAGAGCAGGCGGCCGAGCCAGCTGCGCGACCAGAACTCGCGCACCGTCAAAGTGTCGACATCGCCCACGCCGCGCGCATCGAGATTGCCGGTCGAGGCATGATGCAGCCTGTGCGAGTGCCGCCAGCAATCATAGGGGGTGAAGGTCAGAATGCCGAGAGCGCGGCCGACCCGGTCGTTGCTGGTGCGCTTGTGCAGGAAGGCGCCGTGGCCGCAATCATGCTGGATGATGAAGAGCCGCAGCAGGAGCAGCCCCGCCACCGGCACCAGCGCGAGAGCGGCAAGGTAGCCGGCGCTCGTCGCCCACAGGATCGCCACCAGCAGGCCGAAGAACGGGGCGAGCGTAACCGCCAGCTCCCACGCGCTGCGTCCGGCATTCGCTTTCATGAAGGGCTTGAGCTGCGATGCGAGCTGCCGGGGATGGGGCATGGCAGCCTCTAGGCCGGCCATTCGCCGGTCGATCTTCGATTGGATGTTCAAGGTGAGGCATGTCCGGTTTGCAGTCGCGCCACCATCCAAGCTTCGGCGCAAAGTGCAAGCCTTCTCATGCTGATTCATCGACGAACGCAGCAGCGCAGGCCAGAGGACGGAAAGGAGGTCTGGCAGGGGCGGAAGCGCAGCGCACAGCGCGCCGCTGAACACGCGCAGCGCGGTCAACGGGGGTGAAGGGAAGCCAATTTTCGAAAGCCCCCAGATGGCCCCCTGCCAGAGCCGGATGCCTGCGGAAATCGTGGGGCAATGCGGGCCAGAATCGAACTCGCCACCATCCCATCAGGTTCGAATGCTGGAAGCCCAGGAAATCTATCTCTTTTCCGGTGATATAGCGAAAAATCCATCTGACCCGGATGGTCAGCCGGATTTGATCGAGAAGCGGCCCTGTGCACTTCGCGACATGTTCGTTTTTGATTTCATCGCG
>PNJY01000244.1 GCA_013822125.1 Erythrobacter sp.
TGGAAGGATGCGCTGGGGATCAGGGATCTGGAACCTGCGGCGATCGACCATTACGATTCGGGCCAGCTCATGCTCGAAGCGGCCAAGCAGGGCCTCGGCATCGCGATCATGCACGACGACCATCTGCGCCGCGCCGCCGACAGTCGCCTGACCGAACTCTACGGCGTCGAGGTCGAAAGCCCTTACAGCTACTGGTTCGTGTGCAAGCCCAATGCGCTTGAGCAGCGGCCGGTCAGGCTGTTCCACGACTGGTTGGTCGCAGCGGGGCTCTGATTACTCGATTGGGAAGCCCGTTTCCTGCGGTTGGTAGCGCACCGGTGCCACCGGCCAGGCGAATTCGCGCAAGGGTCGGCGCAGGATTTCGACCAGTTTCTCCTCGATCCGGCCGCGCGCCATCGCGCCGATTTCCTTGCGCCCGGCAAATTCGCCGGGGCTGAACGGTTCGAGGAAATGGAGCCTGAGCGTGAAATTGCCCCTGTGTGACAGCACGCGCAAGGCGTTGTTGATGCCGCTCTCATCGCCAACCCAGCCGATCCATTCGGCGCAGGCACCATAGTCAAGCACCACCGGCTGGACGAACACGCCCGGCGGTGGGGGTTCAAGCACGCGCATCATGCTGGTCTTGAACGGCAGCAGCGATTGCCCGTCGGTGGTGGTGCCTTCGGGAAAGACTGTGACCGACCAGTTGTCGGCCAGCGCCTCGCGCAGGGCATTGATCTGCCCGGCGACGCCCAGCCGGTTCTCGCGCTTGACGAAGACGGTGCGGTTGATCCGTGCCAGCCAGCCCACCACCGGCACGTCGGCCAGTTCGGCCTTGGCAACGTAGGCCGTGCCACTGGCACCGCCCAGCGCCAGGATGTCCAGCCACGAAACGTGGTTGGCGATGAAGAACACGTCACGCTTGAGCGGGATTCCGATCACCCTGACCCGCGCGCCGCAAATGCGCGCAGCGAGGTAAAGGAACCATTCGGGGAAGGGCGATCCATAGGCCAGCGCGCGAAACGCAAAGTGCAGCGGCGTGAACACCGCCAGCACGCCGACCAGTGCCGTGCCCCTGAAAGCAATGCGGATCCAGCCGGTCAGGCTCACTGGAGTTCGTTCACCTCGCGCAGCAGCCGCGCGCAGCGCCTCGTCAGTCGTCGCGCGAGAGGCGGACGCCATAAAGCTCCATCCGGTGATCGACGAGGCGATAACCCAGCTTTTCGGCGATCTGGCGTTGCAGCGCTTCCAGTTCCGGATCGACGAATTCGACCACCTTGCCGGTTTCGACGTCGATGAGATGATCGTGATGCGCCTCGGGCGCGGGTTCGTATCGGGCGCGCCCGTCGCCGAAATCATGCCGGTCGAGGATGCCCGCCTCTTCGAACAGGCGCACCGTGCGGTAAACGGTGGCGATCGATATGCCGGGATCGACAGCGGAGGCGCGCCTGTGCAGTTGCTCGACGTCGGGATGGTCCTCGCTCTCGGACAGGACGCGGGCGATCACCCGGCGCTGCTCGGTAATGCGCAATCCCTTGTCGGCGCACAACTGTTCGAGATCGATCTTCTGGTGCAACAGCTTCTCCGCTAGGACCGTGTCCTGCAACCATAGTGGCGCAGGACACGGTTCTCAAGCCGATGGCGGTTTTTCAGCCCACCTTCTTCTTTCGTCCACCGCCGCGGCGCTGCCCCGGCTTTCTGCCGAGGCCGATCTTCTTGGCGAGATCGCGGCGCGTTTCAGCATAGTCGGGGGCGACGAGCGGGTAATCCGGGCCGAGACTCCAACGCGCGCGATATTCATCGGGCGTCATGCCGTGTTCGGTCATGAGATGCCGCTTGAGCATCTTCATCTTCTTGCCGCAATCGAGGCAGACGATGTGGCTGCGCTTGACCGAATTGCGTATCGCGACTGCAGGTTCGGGCGGCGCTACTTCCTTCACGACCTCGCCCCCAAGGCCCGACAGCGCACCAAACACGTTGCGGATCAATACAGGG
>PNJY01000245.1 GCA_013822125.1 Erythrobacter sp.
CCAGCATCGCGCAGTCGAGATCGATGAACGCGGTATAGAGCTGCTTCGCCAGCTTCTGCGCCTGTTTGTTAAGCTCGCCCTTGAGCTTGAGCGCAAACGCCACCGCGCGCCCGTGATGCGGCATGAAGCCGGTCGCCGGATCGATAGTGATGGTGGTGATGCGTTCGGGCGTGTCATGCGCCACGGCCTCGATATCCATCCCGCCTTCGGTCGAAACGATCATCGCCACCCGTCCGCTGGCGCGATCGACCAGCATCGAGAGATAATATTCGCTCGCGATATCGACCCCGTCGGTGACGTAGAGCCGGTTCACCTGCTTGCCGGCATCGCCGGTCTGGATTGTCACCAGCGTATTCCCGAGCATCTCGCGCGCATTGGCCTCGACTTCCTCGATCGACTTGGCCAGCCGCACGCCGCCCTTGGCATCGGGGCCAAGTTCCTTGAACTTGCCCTTGCCGCGCCCGCCGGCGTGGATCTGCGCCTTGACCACATAGAGCGGGCCGGGGAGCTGCCTGGCACCTTCGACCGCTTCGTCGACCGTCAGCGCGGCATGACCGGCAGGGATGCCGATGCCATATTTCGCGAGGAGCTGCTTGGCCTGGTATTCGTGGATGTTCATGGGTGGGGTAGGTCCTTTGCCTGATATTCCTGCCGGAAGGCTCACGTGGCGCCTAAGCATGGATTGGCGGCCTTGAAAAGTGCCCAATCACTGTGCAGGGGCAAGGTGCAATGATCGATGAAGCCCGCCTTCAGGAGATTGTCCGCGAGGCCGGACGCATTGCCCATCGCTGCTGGCCGGGCGAGGGGCATAGCGTCGAGGCATGGGAAAAGGGGCCGGGCAATCCGGTCAGCGCGGCCGATCTTGCGGTCGATGCCTTCCTTGGGCGCGAGCTTGGCGCGCTGCTGCCGGCTGCGGGCTGGCTGTCCGAGGAGACCGTCGATGACCCCGCGCGGCTCGGCAAGGGGTTGATATGGCTGGTCGATCCGATCGACGGCACGCGCGATTTCCTGCGTGGACGCAGCGGCTGGTGCGTTTCGGTCGCGCTGATCAGCGCAGGTCGGCCGCTGATCGGTATCCTGAGCGCGCCCGCACGGGGGGAGGAGTGGCTGGCGGTGGCCGGGCGCGGTGCCTGGCGCAACGGCACCGCGCTTGCTGCATCGCGGCGACAGCAGTTTGCCGGTGCGCGCGTGCCCGCCGACCATCTTCCTCCAGAGGATCAGGATCTCGCCCGAGTGGCCCAGCCCAATTCGATAGCGCTCAGGATCGCCATGGTGGCAGCCGATGAGGCCGATCTCGTCGCCACGCTGCGTTGGGGCTATGAATGGGACATCGCCGCCGCAACGCTGATCGCGCGCGAAGCAGGGGCCGAGGTCAGCGACGCCTTTGGGCATGCGCTCGCCTACAACAAGCGCGATCCGCATGCCTTCGGCCTGCTGGTCAGTGCACCCGCGATCTACGGCGCGGCGATCGAGCGACTCGCCGGTCGAGCCGCCCTTCTCGCCCCGCAGACCAGGCCATGATCGAGGTCAGTTACCTTGGGCGGCCTGCGCCTCGCGCACGTCCTGATCGTCAAACGGGATGATCTTGATTTCGACCCGGCGGTTGCGTGCGCGGCCATATTCCGTGTCGTTCTCCGCTACCGGCATGGTCTCGCCAAAGCCCTGCCAGCGGATGCGAGCAGATGCGACCCCGCGCGAAGTCAGGTAGTTGGCCACTGCCTGCGCGCGCTGTTCCGAAAGCCGCTGGTTGAACTCGTAAGAGCCGGTCGAATCGGTATGGCCGTAAACATCGACGAGGCTGTTGGGATATTTGCGCAAGTTGTCAGCGATCGTGTCGAGCGTCGCGCGAAAGCCGGGATTGATCGTGTAACTGGCCACGTCGAAGGTAACATTGTCGGGCAGATTGAGCAGGATCGCCTCGCCATTGTCGACTTCGGTCACATCGACGCCCGATCCGGCGGTCTGTT
>PNJY01000246.1 GCA_013822125.1 Erythrobacter sp.
GCTCATCCGCACGGTGTTCCCACCGCCCAGGGGCATCCGCCTCGTCGGTGTAACGCTCTCCAATTTCGTCGATCCGGCTACCGTGCCCGCACCGGAACTGGCGCTGTTGCACGATTGATCCGGAATGGGAGAACGGTAATTTCCGACATGGAGCCCGGCGATCTCTGAATACTACGGCAGGCAAGGCGACACCGGCGCCGAATGGCAGTGGCGACGTCTGACAACGGCTAATTCGAGCCACCTTTGTCTGTCATGGCCCCTAGGGCCTGTGGGGATACAGCACAGGCCCTAGAGAGCTTCCGGCTTTGATTGCATCAAAGCCAGCACTCTAGATATCTGTTTTACCGAGATTCTCGAGTCGCCAGATGATTCCATCTGGCTCGAAATCACTCTAGATCGGGGCGATGCTCAAAACCCTCCATTTTCCAAGGGCCTTGCGGACAAATTGGGACGTTTGGGGAAGGGGCCGGTGGAGCGGGTGAAGGGATCAGAATTGGACTAATTTAGTAATTACAATTCAATATCTTGAGTCTGCAATCCGATATCTGGCCCCCAATCTTATCCCGGGAACAATTTGCTGCAGTTGGACTTCCTCGGACGCGGAATCAGACTGTATGACACACTATTCGTGATCTGTGATCGCTGATTGTGAACGGGCAAGGTCGTACAGAACCTACAGTAGATGGCCAACGCCCGGCATGCCATGATCGACAATAATGGATGCCTGATTGCACTACGAGTGATGTGCGCAAGATCGTCTGCTCGCTACGAAGAAGCGCAAACACCGCTAGTGCGGCGACGTTTGCCTCGGTGAGATCACGCGCTGGTAATCAGAGGTGGACGCCATTTATTACGTCACATACCCGGAAGTTGGAATTCCATAACTTCACTTGTGCTGCGCCGGATACCGAAAATTCTGGCCGATCCGTTTGTGGATGCCTTGTCCCATGCCCAAGCTTGCCCTTCGAGCGGCGCAGGAACGGTGCCCACCCATTCGAGCACTGCACCCTGCTTCGGGAATCGCAATTGATATAGCTCGCCCTCATCATGGCCAGTAACGTAAAGTAGTCCGTCAGGCCCGAAGGCACCCCCGGATGAACTCATCGGGGTGAGCGCAGCCAGAAGTTCGGCGGGCAAGGCGTAACTAGCAATTTCCTGCCAATCTTCGTTCAGTTGCACAATGCGAGTGAAGCGGTGATCGCGGCCTGGCTCGCCGCCGCGTCCGCCGTAATTGGCAAAGCCCGCCCACCAGTGGCCTTCGTGCCGGTCAAGCCAGGTCAATGATCCCGCGCGCAGGCCTAGTGGAACCGAACGGATATGACGCAGGGTTTCGGTGTCGAACACCTCCACCGAACTCGCCATCGGCAGATTGGGAAAGTTGGAGTGGGCACACACCAGTTCAGCTGCAATCACCGCGCAACTATTGATGTGAACGATGCGTCGCCCGGCGCGCGCAGCCTCCGCATCACCCACCCATTCGGCGACTTTTACCCCGTCAGAGCGGCGATATTTTCCGATCCGCGCGTTGGTGATGGCATAGAAATGTGCACCATCCACCGCCGCACCTTGCCGCGCCTCGGGCACCTGCCAGTGTTGCAACACGGTGGCAGGCGCGGATACCGGCGGGCGCACCTGTTCGGCATCACTGTCTTGCGCGTTGGCAGGAATGGCGAGAGCGGCCAAAGCGCCCAGAACAATCAGCCCCCGCATCACAATTTCGTCGACACGCCGATGGAGAACGCCCGGCCAAATTCGGCTGCTTCCTGTAACAGGTCGCGGTTTGGCCCGGTGAGTTCGATCCGCCTGCCATTGTTCAGGTTTTCGCCTTCGACAAAGACTTCGACATTGTCGGTCAGGCGATAGCGCAATTGCGCATCGACCGTATTGCGCGACCGCCAGAACTGATCGGCATCGGGGATGGTGGAATTGA
>PNJY01000247.1 GCA_013822125.1 Erythrobacter sp.
GTCCGCAGTGGACTTCATCACGCTCTACATCGGGCTCGAGCTGTCGAGCCTGTCCTCCTATGTGCTCGCCGCATTCCTGCGCAGCGATCAGAAATCGGCAGAGGCGGGCCTGAAGTATTTCGTGCTGGGTGCGTTGGCGAGCGGCATCCTGCTCTACGGCATCAGCCTGCTCTATGGCTTCACCGGCAGCACGACATTCATGGGCGTCGGCGCCGCGCTGGCAGGCGAGCTGTCATCCGGCCAACTGTTCGGGATCGTGTTTGTCCTTGCTGGCCTTGCCTTCAAGATTTCTGCAGCACCGTTCCACATGTGGACGCCCGACGTCTATGAAGGTTCGCCCACGCCGGTGACCGCGTTCTTCGCCACCGCGCCAAAGGTCGCCGCGGTGGCCTTGACCGCGCGGGTGGCGATGGAGGTGTTTGGCAGCCAGGCCGATGCCTGGCGCCAGATCGTGATGGCTGCCGCACTGCTTTCGATCGTGATCGGTGCGCTGGGCGCGATTGGGCAGGAAAATCTCAAGCGATTGCTCGCCTATTCCTCGATCAACAACGTCGGCTTCATCCTGCTGGGACTTGTGGTGGCGAACGAGGCGGGTGCATCGGCGATGCTGGTTTACCTGTTCATCTACGTCGCTATGTCGCTGGGCAGCTTTGTTGCGCTGCTGATGCTGCGCGACGATGAGGGCAAACTCTACGAGACGTTTGCCGACATCGGTGGGCTTTCGACCACCCGGCCGCTGCTGGCATGGTGCCTGCTGCTGCTGATGTTCAGCCTGGCAGGGATTCCGCCGCTGCTGGGCTTTTGGGCCAAGTTCGTGGTGTTCCAGGCGACGGTCGAAGCCGGGCTGGTGGCGTTTGGTGCCATCGCCATCGCAGCCAGCGTGGTCGGCGCGTTCTATTACATCAAGTTCGTCAAGGTGATGTTCTTCGATGAACCGGCGGGCGTGATTACCGGAAAGGGCGGCACCGGACATTGGGCGTTGCTGGCCGTCTGCACGCTGATCGTATCGCCGCTCGGTTATCTCCTGACCCCCACGCTCGATGTTCTGGCCGACAAGGCAGCCGCCGCGTTGCTGATTGCGTCTTGATCCAGATTATCGAGGAAACCGGCTCTACCAATGCCGATCTCGTCGAACGGCTGAGCGCGGGCGAGCACATTGCCGAAGGCGATTGGTTGGTTGCCCGGCGTCAGACCGCAGGGCGCGGACGCCAGGGCCGCGCGTGGTTCGACGGGAGCGGAAATTTCCTGGGTTCCAGCGTGGTGCACCGCGCGCCGGGCGATCCCCCCGCGCCCACATTGGCGCTGGCATGCGGGCTCGCCGTTTACGAAGCATTGCTGCCTTTGTGTCCCGATCCCGCGCGGCTCATGCTCAAATGGCCCAACGATGTGCTGCTGGGCCATGCCAAGATCAGCGGTATCTTACTTGAAGGCGTGGGTCACGGGCCAAGGCAATCGATCGTCATCGGCATCGGCGTCAACCTTGCTGTCGCCCCGCAGCTAACCGACCGCGAAACGATCGCGCTTGCGCAAGTCACCAAGCCGCCCGCGCCGGAGGCATTTGCCGAAAGACTGGCGCAATGTCTGGATCTGGAGTTGCAGCGCTGGCGCGAATTCGGGCTCGATCTACTTATCCGCCGCTGGTGCGACTGCGCGCATCCGCTCGGCACGCCGCTGGCCGTGCACGATGGCGACGCGGGCGTGGTCAAGGGCACATTCGGTGGCCTTTCTCCCGACGGTTCCCTATTGCTCCGCTTGGCGGATGGCCAAACCCGTGCCATCCACGCCGGTGATGTCTCGCTCGATTGAGGAAAGCCCAATGCTGCTGGCAGCCGATGTCGGAAACACCAATGTCGTCTTTGCCCTGTTCGAAGGGCTGGAAATCCGTGCGCGCTGGCGGATCGCCACTGATCCGCGCCGCA
>PNJY01000248.1 GCA_013822125.1 Erythrobacter sp.
GAAGCCAAGCTCACGTGAATGACGGACGAAAGCGAGCCGCGTGCGATGTGCTTCGCCATAGGAGCGGTAATTTGCCGCAGTCCGCGCCGGTTCGGGCAGCAGACCGATCCGCTCGTAATAGCGGATCGTCTCGATGTTGGTTCCGGTCGCCCTGGACAGTTCGCCGATTTTCATCGCTTGACCCTGTAGTTGCTACAGGGTGCATATAGAGGGCCGACTCGAACGAACCAAGGAGTTTCAGCCATGGCGGACAGTTGCTGCGACAGTTCCTGCAGTGACGACACCGCGCGCAATGATCCTGCGTGGCGCAGGGCGTTGTGGATCGCGCTCGTCGTCAATGGCGTGATGTTTTTCGTCGAGATCATCGCGGGTGCCGCATCGGGATCCCGCTCGCTACAGGCTGACGCGCTCGATTTTCTGGGGGATGCCGCGAACTATGCGATCAGCCTTGGCGTCGCCGGCATGGCGCTTGTCTGGCGGGCGCGGACCGCACTGGTCAAAGGGCTGACCATTCTGACTTTTGCGCTCGGGGTGATGGTCTCGGCGGTCTGGGGCCTTGTTGCTGGAACCCAGCCCGATCCTTGGGCGATGACAGGCATCGGCGCACTCGCGCTGGTGACGAACGTCTCGGTGGCGCTCCTGCTCTATCGTTTCCGGTCGGGTGATGCCAACATGCGATCGGTCTGGGTCTGCTCGCGCAACGATGCGATCAACAACCTGCTGGTGATTGGCGCGGGCTTCGTGGTGCTGTGGACGGGCAGCGGCCTCCCCGACCTCGTCGTTGCGCTCATCATGGCGCTTCTCGGGCTGCAGGGGGGATGGCAGGTGGTTCGGCAGGCCCGATATGAACTCACGGCCAGCGGGGCTCCGGCGTGAAGCAACTCGAAACCGCATATTGGGCGGAGATCGATGCCTTCCGGCAAGCGAAGGCGGGACAGGATGCCGCGGCTGCGTGGCACCATCTGGAACGCGCGCACATCCTTTCTCAGCAGGTCCTGCGGCTCCACCTTCATGCCCATGCGGTCATGCTGACCTTTGCTCTGTCCCGGCGGGATTGGCGCGAGGCGCGCGGACAAGTTCTGCGGCTGATGCTTGCGCCACTCGGCGCTCTGCTGGGGCGGATCCCACTGGGAAACACCGGACGAGCAGCGGTCAGTGCCTTCGTGCCCATGCCCATACCGGAAGAGCTTCGTCATGTTCTCGGCCAGGAACAGCGCAAGTGATGCGTTTGCTGTGGCACTATTGCTCTGCTAGGTGGGGACGATGAGGGGCATTGTTCTCCAGTTCCTGATTCTGTTCTCGGTGCTTTGCGCCGGTTTTCATGCGCCTGCCGCTGCCCATGACGACCACGGTCAGGCCACAGTTCTTGTGGCTGATGCGCACCATGCTGACGCCCACGAAGATTTCTCCGACGATTCTTCCTCGGATCCCTCGCAGGAACTCTATCATCATCACCATTGCCCCATGACGACGGTATTTGATGGCAGCGACGGCGCGATGCTGGCCTTCGCAAACAAAGAGTTGCTCTGGCCGAGCAAGGCTGCGGCGCTCGCCTCGCTGATGCCAACTCCGCCAACCGAGCCCCCAGCAGCCTGAGATCCCAGCTTTGCGCGCGCCGGGCAGCCCGGCGTTGAATCTGGTATTTTCAGGATTATTTCCACATGCGATACTTGCTTATGGGCGCAATTGCGCCTGCGGCGCTCATGGCCGCTACCCCCGTCGATGCGCGCCCGGCCCGTGTTGATATCCCCATTCAGATTGACCCGAATTCATCGGTCTATGTGCTTTGGGTCAAAGTAAAGGCTGAAGGCGACCACACGATTGTCAGTGGCTACGTTCGCCAAAAGCGCTGGTTCGCCCGAAGCCGCGGCCATCTTCACATCGCGTTCATGAGG
>PNJY01000249.1 GCA_013822125.1 Erythrobacter sp.
CTTATCCGCTGCAGACCCATGAGATGCTGTTCGATGCGCTGACGCAGGCGTTCCGGGTTCTGGGCGGTGTTCCGCACCGTGGGATCTTCGACAACATGAAGACCGCGGTGGACAAGGTCGGCACTGGCAAGGCGCGGCAGGTCAACGCGCGGTTCGCAGCGCTGGCCAGTCATTATCTGTTCGAGCCTGAGTTCTGTAATCCTGCTTCCGGTTGGGAAAAGGGCCAGGTCGAGAAGAACGTTCAGGACGCTCGGCGCCGGTTGTGGCAGCGCATGCCAGCCTTTGCTGATCTTGATGCCCTCAATGCCTGGCTCGAGGAGCAATGCATCGCGCAATGGGCCGATATCTCGCATGGCACTTTGCCGGGCACCATCGCCGAGGTGCATGCGGAGGAACTGTCCAGCCTGATGCCGCTCGGCGGGCTGTTCGACGGCTTCGTCGAGCATACCAAGCGGGTCTCACCGATCTGCCTCGTGCACTTTGAGCGCAACCGTTACAGCGTGCCGGCCAGCTTTGCGAACCGGCCGGTGTCTTTGCGGGTTTACCCCGCGCGGATCGTGATCACCGCCGAGGGACAGATCCTGTGTGAGCACGAGAGGATCATTGATCGCTCGCACCGCAGTGGCGGGCAGACGGTTTATGACTGGCGGCATTATCTGGCGGTGATCCAGCGCAAGCCCGGTGCTCTGCGCAACGGTGCCCCGTTCACCGAGATGCCCGATGCCTTCAGGCAGTTGCAGGGGCAGCTGCTGAAGCGCCCCGGCGGCGACAAGGAAATGGCCGAGATCCTGGCGCTGGTGCTCCAGCACGACGAGCAGTCGGTCCTGTGCGCGGTCGAGCTGGCACTTGAGGCAGGCGTTGCCACCAAGACCCACGTTCTGAACCTGTTGCACCGCTTGATCGATGGAAAGCCCGCTGGCCCCGATCCCATCGCTGCCCCGCAGGCGCTGTCGCTGATGAGCGAGCCCAGAGCCGATGTGGCGCGCTATGATACGCTGCGCGCCAAGGAGACGGCCCATGCGTCATGACCCTGCCAGCGCGGCTGTCATCGTGATGCTGCGCGGCCTCAAGATGTATGGCATGGCCGGAGCGGCCAGCGATCTCATCGAACAGGGGGCACCCGCGTTCGCCAATGCAGTCCCGATCCTGTCCCAACTGCTCAAAGCCGAGATGGCCGAGCGTGAGGTGCGTTCGATCGCCTATCAGATGAAGGCCGCGCGGTTCCCCGCCTACAAGGATCTGGCCGGCTTTGATTTTGCTGCCAGCGAGGTCAATGAAGCCATGGTTCGCCAGCTGCATCGCTGTGACTTTATCGATGGAGCACACAACGTCGTCGCCGTGGGCGGCCCGGGGACGGGCAAAACCCACATCGCCACTGCGCTCGGCGTTCAGGCAATCGAGCATCATCGCAAGAAGGTCCGCTTCTTCTCGACGGTCGACCTGGTCAATGCGCTCGAACAGGAAAAGGCCCAGAATAAGGCTGGCCAGCTCGCCGAGCGCCTGCTGCGGCTCGACCTGATCATCCTCGATGAACTGGGCTATCTGCCGTTCAGTCCGTCAGGCGGGGCGTTGCTGTTCCACCTGCTATCCAAGCTCTACGAGCGCACCAGCGTGGTCATCACCACCAACTTGAGCTTCAGCGAATGGGCCAGTGTGTTCGGTGATGCCAAGATGACCACCGCGCTGCTCGATCGGCTGACCCACCACTGCCACATCCTCGAAACAGGCAACGATAGCTTCCGGTTCAAGGCATCCGCCGCACAGCGCAAAACCAAAAAGGAGAATGTCCAACCCTTGACCAAACACAAGTCCGAACGGACATAGCTACCAACAACCCGGGTCACTTCTCGATGAAAATCCCGGGTCAAATCTCAACGGAAATCTACA
>PNJY01000250.1 GCA_013822125.1 Erythrobacter sp.
GAACGTGCCCGACAGGGTCGAGCCGAGGTTGGTCATGGCGGTGATCGCGGCGACGGCGATCAGAGCGGCGATCAGGCCGTATTCGATGGCGGTGGCGCCCTGTTCGTCGCGGACGAGGTTCTTGAAGAAGGTCATGTGTAGTCTCCTGGTTTGGTCTTCGGTACCCGTGCCCCCCTGTGACGCGGCGGGCTGTTGACGTGATAAGCTGCCAGATGTTGAGAAATTCCTAACTCGGCGATCGATGTGGAATTTAATTCGACATGGCAGCGACACTCTTGCTTTCGACATCGCCCCACATGTTGATGGTCGTCGTGGCGACGCCCTGAAGCGCGGCGATCATGGCGATGACGATAAGCGAGAGGATCAGACCGTATTCGATGGCGGTCGCCCCCGACTGGTCAGTGACAAGCCTTTTCAAGAATGTCGACAGCATCGGGGAACCCTTTACTTCCTGCGTTCTGACGGGCCGAGAATCGTCTCAAACCGTTAAGAAAGGGTTGATCTCGTGCGCCATGATGGAAAGAAATCCGACATGACGCAGGGGTGGATCGCGGTGGTGGCAGGGGCTCTGGACGACGGGAAGGGCCGTCTGCTGATGCATCTCAGACCTGAAGGAAAGCACCACGCCGGATTATGGGAATTCCCGGGGGGGAAGGTTGACCCCGGTGAGATGCCTGCCGCAGCCCTGGTGCGCGAGCTGGCCGAGGAGCTGGGAATCGCCTGCGACTCGAACGATCTGGTGCCCTGCGGCTTCGCCGAGACAGGCCCGCAGAGGGGAGCCGGCCCGGCGCTGGTGCTGCTGCTCTACCGTTTGGCGCGCTGGCAGGGCGAGCCCCAGCCGCTCGAGGGTGGGGCAGTCGGCTGGTTCACCCCTGACGAGATCGCTGCGCTGCCCAAGCCGCCGCTCGATTCCGAGCTTGCCGCGCGCCTGTTCCAATTTCGCTGATTTGCGAGCGAACCCACTTGCCAAGCCCGAACGACCCTCCTAAAGGCCGCCCCCTAGCGCGCACCCGTAGCTCAGCTGGATAGAGCATCAGACTACGAATCTGAGGGTCGGACGTTCGAATCGTTCCGGGTGCGCCAACAAGGCCCGTTGCCTCGCAAGAGGCGGCGGGCCTTGTTGGTTTCAGTGCCCTGCCGAATCCTCGAGCGCGTGCATGTCATCGTCCGACAGGCCGAAATGGTGTCCCGCCTCGTGGATCACCACGTGGCGCACCAGCTCGGCAAAGCCCACGCCGGTTTCCTCCATCTCGGCGAGCAGCGGCTGGCGGAACAGCGTGATCACCGGAGGCAGCCCTTCGCTGTCCCACTGGCTCCTCTCGGTGAGCGCCACGCCTTCATAAAGCCCGGTCAGATCGTACGGATCCTCGATCCCGAGCGAATCGAGCTGCTCGTCGGTGGCAAACTCCTCCACCTTCAGCACCACGCCTTCGAGCGCGCGCGCGAACACCTCGGGCAAGCGCGCCAGCACGGCGCGTGCGAGCGATTCGAATTCAGCGGCAGAGGGCTCGCGCATGATGGATTTGCATCCTTTTGAAGGCGTGAGGGGGTGAATTGCGCAAAATCCTGCCTACATTTTCACAGGTAGCGGCGGCATCCATCGGCTGCAATCGGCGTATCTTGGCGGAACGCCTCGAATGTTCGATGGTTGACGACACTCGGGATTGACAGGCGAGAGGGCTCTCCATGGGGGAGCCGCGGATTGAAGAAAGACGAAACTGCCATGAACCATGTCTCCGCCCACGATCACGATGACGTGTTCGATCCGGAAAATCCGCTCGGCAAGCCCGAAGTGCCCGAGAACGTGCAGGAGGCGATCCGCACGCTGATCGCCTGGGCGGGTGATGATCCGCAGCGCGAGGGCCTGCTCGA
>PNJY01000251.1 GCA_013822125.1 Erythrobacter sp.
CTGCCGGTGATGCGCGCGATCGGCGTGCCCCAGATCGCAGCGTGGCTGGCGGGCGAGATTGAGGCCGACGCGGTGGTCGCGAGCGGGGCCCAAGCGACCCGCAACTACGCCAAGCGCCAGTTCACGTGGTTCCGGCGACAACCCCCGCCCGAATGGCCACGGGTCCACCCAAATCAAGAGTCCGAAAATATCGACATTGACATCGTTTTTGCATCATTATTGCGCAAATAGGGCTTGACCTATCAGATTATAACCTTTAGCGGCGGGGTCACTCGGCCCGATGCGCATCCCCCTGCGTCGGGCCGGTTTTCTTATTGAAGCACGCTAAAAGATGGAGTTCCCCGTGACCGGTCAGCCGGCATCTGCCCCCTCGGACAATACCCCCGCTATGAGCGGCGCGGCGATCCTCGTGCAGTGCCTGATCGAACAGGGCGTCGAGTTCGTGTTCGGCTATCCCGGCGGCGCAGTACTGCCGATCTATGACGAATTGTTCGGCGATGAACGCATCCGCCACATTCTCGTCCGCCATGAAGCCGGTGCGGCTCACGCGGCAGAAGGATACGCGCGCGCCACCGGCAAGCCGGGCGTGGTTCTCGTCACCTCAGGTCCCGGCGCGACCAACGCGGTGACGGGCATTGCCGATGCGTGGATGGATTCAATCCCGATGGTGGTCATCACCGGGCAGGTTCCGACTGCACTGATCGGCACCGACGCGTTCCAGGAAGCCGATACCGTCGGCATCACCCGCCACTGCACCAAGCACAATTACCTCGTGAAAGACCCGGCCGATCTTGCCGCGACGATCAAGGAAGCCTTCCTGATTGCCACCACTGGCCGCCCCGGACCGGTGGTGATCGACATCCCAAAGAACGTCCAGATCGCCATCCCATCGGAACGGCGCGCTCTGACCCGTGCGGGCGCGCACCGCTATGCGCCCCAGACCGTCGCCCCGGCCGAGCACATCATCGAAGCGGTCGAGATGATCGCGAATGGCGAACGTCCGATCTTCTACACCGGCGGCGGCGTGATCAATTCCGGCCCCGAGGCGAGCGCATTGCTACGCAAGTTCCAGGACCTCACCGGAGCGCCCGTCACTTCGACCCTGATGGGCCTTGGTGCCTTCCCTTCCGCCCATCCCGACTGGCTCGGGATGCTGGGGATGCACGGCACCTACGAAGCCAACATGGCGATGAACCAGTGCGACGTGATGGTCTGCATTGGCGCGCGTTTCGATGACCGGGTGACCGGGCGGCTCGACGCGTTCTCGCCGAACTCCAAGAAGATCCACATCGATATCGACCGCTCCTCGATCAACAAGGTGGTGCCGGTCGATCTCGGCATCCTCGGCGATTGCGGAACGGTGCTGGCGCAGATGATCGATGCGTGGGGAACGCGGCAGGCGAAAAACCTCGGCGAGTGGAAGGCGCGGATCGCCGGATGGCGCGCGCGCGAATGTCTTGCTTACCCCGAGCGGAGCACCAGGAACCCCGGCATGATCATGCCGCAGAAGGCGGTCGAGCGGCTCCACGCCCTCACCCATAAGCGCAATCCGATCATCACCACCGAAGTCGGCCAGCACCAGATGTGGGCGGCGCAATATTTCGGGTTCGAGGATCCCAACAAGTGGCTCACCAGCGGCGGCCTCGGCACGATGGGCTATGGCCTGCCCGCCGCGATCGGCGCGCAATTGGGCCACCCCGATGCGCTGGTGATCGACATCGCGGGTGAGGCGTCGATCCAGATGAACATCCAGGAACTCGGCACCGCCAGCCAGTATCGCCTGCCGGTCAAGATCTTCATCCTCAACAACGAATACATGGGCATGGTCCGCCAGTGGCAGGAACTGACCTATGA
>PNJY01000252.1 GCA_013822125.1 Erythrobacter sp.
CCGCCTTGGCGGCGACAATCCGCAGGATCGCATTGACGATGGTGGTTTTGCCAACGCCAGGGCCGCCGGTGATCACGGTGAGTTTGGATTGCAGGGCCAGCGTGACAGCCTCCTTTTGGCTTGCCGCCAGAGTCAGGCCCGTGCGCCCCTCGATCCATGGCAGTGCCTTGCCCGGATCGATCACCGACCAGGGCAAGGGCCCGTCCATCAGGGCGTGCAGCCGGGCAGCGATGACCTTCTCGGCGTTGTAGAGGCCACCCAGAAATACGCACGCCTGCCCAGCCACACTATCGGCGACCACCGTGCCATTATCCAGTTCCAGCGCCAGCGCGGTCTCGATCAAGGTGCTGTCGACTTCGAGAAGCCGGGCTGTCAGTTCCTTGAGGTCTGTCACGGGCAGGCCGCAGTGCCCCTCCCCCATCGCCTGTGTGAGCGCGAAGGACACCCCTGCCCTCACCCGCACCATGGCGGTCTTCTCGATCCCGAGCTTCTCTGCAATGGTGTCGGCGGTTCTGAATCCGATGCCCCGAATGTCGCGCGCCAGGCGATAGGGATTATCGCTCATCACCTGGACGGCATCGGCGCCATAGGTCTTGAATATGCGCACAGCTCGGGCTGTCCCGACACCATGGCTGTGCAGAAAGACCATGATCTCGCGAATAACCTTCTGATCCGCCCAGGCGGCCGTGATCTTCGCAGCGCGCTTCGGACCAATCCCTTCGACCTCGCGCAGCCGCTCTGGATTGGCCTCGATGACGTCAAACACATCCTTGCCGAACAACCTGACCATGCGTTTGGCATAGACCGGCCCAATGCCCCGGATCATGCCCGAGCCCAGATACTTCTCGATCCCTTCGATCGATGAGGGCTCCGATGTCTTCAGAAACCTGGCCCGGAACTGGAGCCCGTGGTGGCGATCATTGACCCACTCGCCGGAGGCGGTGATCCACTCTCCGGCTGATATCATCGCAGCATGGCCCACGGTCGTAACCAGATCACGATGGCCACGGGCCTTGACGCGCAGGACACAAAATCCGCTCTCGTCACTGTGGAATGTGACCCGTTCCACATGTCCGACCAGCACTTCGGTCGCAGGGGATGCTGCCTGGTTCATCGCAGCTGCCGAGGCTCCTCGATTTCGTCAGCGTCCCCCGTCGCCTCATGGACCTCCTCGCGGATGATCTTCTCCGTGATCTCGGCAAGATGCAGCGTCAGTGCGTTACTCAATTCCTCAAACTCGGGCCACAGGACGCCGTTCACGAAACTGGCCGGCGCGCGGATGAGCACGCTCTGGCGATGCATGCGCCGATAACGAAAGGGCCGGATCCCGTACCGCCTGCATAGGGCTGTAAACAGCTGGCGGGACCATAAATCAGGGATCGAGAACTTGAACTCCTCCGCACGCTCTTTCTTGCTGGCCGTATCAAACTGCTTGCGAATGCGTTCCGCCGCAGCCCCCGCGGCCGCCCTCTCCCCCGCCGTTGCTGCCCCTGCATAGAGCGCCTCGATTTTGCGAAGCCTGTCTCGCAGGCGCTGTTCCGAATCCATACCTTCCTTCATTGTGGCCTCGGGCGTACTGGCCACATGCGCCCTACCCTCACCCTGCGGAAAAGCCCCGCAGACCAGGTTTGGCCCGTGTCCTTCAGCACAAGCGCCGCCCGATACGACGAAGCCGATGGCATTTTGTCGGTCTGATCTGTGGAATTGGCGAGCATGCGATGCCTATAGCATCGACATTCTCATCCAGCACGGCAAGCTCAGCCGAGATCGCGAATGCGGCAAGGCAGCTTCCACGGGTTTCTCGCTGAAAGCGGAAATTCGCAAATCG
>PNJY01000253.1 GCA_013822125.1 Erythrobacter sp.
AGTTGGTTTGTTCAGACGCTCGGCAGGCCGAAGCGAGCTTCGCACCCCTCTTCGCCATTTGAGGCTTGACGCTCCAGTTGACCTATAATAAAGGACGGGCGTCCGTTTTATGGAATCGCTATGCCCAAGCTCCCTGAAGAAGTGCTGGAAGACCGCCGGATGCAGATCATTGGCGCTGCGCGCCGTGTCTTTGCTGCCAAGGGCCTTTCCAAGGTCACCCTAAGAGACGTATTCCGGGAGACAGGATTGAGCGCCGGTGCGGTCTACAATTACTTCAAGTCCAAGGACGATCTCATCCTCGCGGTCACGCAGGCTGGCATGACCGAGGCGCTGTCCGCGCTTGAACAGCCGGGCGGCGATGGGGCCGAAAGGCTTGATCAGCTGATCGATGCCTTCTTTGGCAGCCTGACCGCCGGTGCCGGTCGGGAGGCACCGCGGGTCGATCTGATGATCGCGGCGGAAGCCTTGGGCAACGAGGCCGTGCTCAGCGCGGTGGTCAAGCACCGCGCCCAGATCCGGGACGCATTGGTGCGCGTCATCGAGCAAGGTCAAGCCAAGGGCCAGCTCTCCACCAAGCACGCCGCCGCCACCCTGGCCGAGCTTCTCTACGCGGCGTTTCAGGGGCTGATCGTGTCGCGTGCACTTGGCGAAGACGCGAATGCGGCAGCGGTTGGTGATGCACTCAAGAAGCTCCTGCGCGATTGACGCAGATCCATTTACACTAAACTAGGACGGATGTCCGACCTATAAGGATCGTCATATGAACATACCTTCTCTCCGCCTTCATCTTCCCGGCCGGTTCAAGACCTGCGGCTTGTGGGTCATCGGGCTTCTGGCGATCGTCATCATCGTCGGCGGCCTCGCCCATGAGGCAGCGCGCTCCGCGGCCAGATCCGAGCTGCGTTCGGCCGCAACATTCGCCAATGCGGGGACGCACCGGCTCCGGCTTCACTGCACCGGATCGGGCGAGCGAACTTTCGTGCTTGAAGCGGGCGCCACCGGTTTCGCGGAAACCTGGCATTGGGTGCAGGCGGAGCTCGACGATTATGCTCGTGTCTGCTCGTATGACCGGGCCGGCATGGGCCTCAGCGAGCCGGCGCCGGCAGGTTTCGTGCCCGGGCATGTCGCGACCGACCTACGCCAAGCGCTCGAGGCCGCTGGCGAGCAGGCGCCTTACGTCCTTGTCGGACATTCGATGGGCGGCTTCTTCATTCGCGACTTCGCTGCCCGATACCCGCAGGATACAGAGGCACTGGTGTTCGTGGACACCTCGCACGAAGAGCAGCTCAATCGCTTCAGCCCCGACATGGTGGCCCAGTTTCGTGCATTTCCCCGCCTGCTGTCAGCGCTCGGCACGCTGTCGATGACCGGCTTGCTTCGCGCCTGGAATCCTCTCGAAGCCGGGGCCACGGGCCTTCCCGAAGAGGCGATGGACAAGGCTCGTCTCTTTGCCGGTGACCGCGAACATCTCGCCATGTCTGCGGCGGAACTCACACAGTGGGATGCGATTGTCGCGGGTGCAGTAAAGCAGCGGTTGGCACGAGGATTGCCGGTGTTGACCGTCACCGCAGGTAGCCCTGTCCCGGGGTCCGAGGATTTCTCGGACATGGTCGAGCCGCTGCATAGGGAGCTCGCCTCAAGGTTTGATAACGGCCAACATGCAGTTGTCGAAGATGCGGACCATTTCTCGATCCTCATGAATGAAACGCACGCTGCGAAGCTGGTAAACCTCGTAAATGCGTTCTTTGCGCCCGAGTAACGTCCAGTGGCAGCCTTTTGTGGCAGCGGGCAAATGACTGCTTCGGGGTCGGTTT
>PNJY01000254.1 GCA_013822125.1 Erythrobacter sp.
GCCGCGGTCGAACTGCATGCCTTCGACGACATCGAGCTCGAACTCGAGGCCCTTGGCTTCTTCAACCGTGATCACGCCTTCCTTGCCGACCTTTTCCATGGCTTCGGCGATCTTCTCGCCGACTTCACGGTCGCCATTGGCCGAGATGATGCCGACCTGGGCGATTTCCGAGCTGTCCGAGACGTCCTTGGAACGGCTCTTGAGGTTCTCGACGACCGCGATCACGGCCTGATCGATCCCGCGCTTGAGGTCCATCGGGTTCATGCCGGCCGCGACCGACTTCATGCCTTCGTTGACAATCGCCTGAGCCAGCACGGTGGCGGTGGTGGTGCCGTCGCCCGCGCTGTCATTCGCCTTGCTGGCGACTTCGCGCAGCATCTGCGCGCCCATGTTTTCGAACTTGTCCTTCAGTTCGATTTCCTTGGCGACGGTGACGCCGTCCTTGGTGATGCGGGGCGCACCGAAGCTCTTGTCGATGACGACATTGCGGCCCTTGGGGCCGAGCGTCACCTTGACGGCGTTGGCGAGGATATCGACGCCGCGAAGAATGCCTTCGCGGGCTTCGCGGCCGAACTTGACGTCCTTGGCTGCCATGATTGTTTCTCCTGAGATTGGGTTGGTAGTGAAAGGAAGCGAAAGGGATCAGGCGATCAGCCCATGATCCCCATGATGTCGCTTTCCTTCATGATCAGCAGGTCTTCGCCGTTGATCTTGACTTCGGTGCCCGACCACTTGCCGAACAATACGCGGTCGCCGACCTTGACGTCGGGGGTGATGCGGTTGCCCGCATCGTCACGCGCACCTTCGCCAACGGCGATGACTTCGCCTTCGCTCGGCTTTTCCTGGGCGCTGTCGGGGATGATGATGCCGCCGGCAGTCTTGGTGTCGGCTTCGATGCGACGGACCACAACGCGGTCGTGCAGCGGACGAAATGCCATGGTGATGACCTTTCCTTGAATGAATGAGGTGTCTTGGCACTCTCCTCTTGAGAGTGCCAACGGAGCGGCATTTGGTCGCGGGGGTGCCAAGGGTCAAGGGGCCGGGCGCAAAAAAATCGCATGGGCGGGCAAGCCGTTCATCGCGGGTTCTGCCCTGGAAGCGGATACCCGTTGCAGGGGGCGCGCGCAGTGATGGCCCCGGGACGCACAAGGGGACATCACATGGCATCGACTTATCGCAAATTCACGACTCTTCTGGCGGTTTCGGCGCTTGCTCTGGCGCAGACCGCCTGCTCGCAGGACGAATACGCCGCCGACACGGAGGTCGCCGAGTTCGAGACCGATTACGCCGCCGCAGACGCCATGGCTGCTGAAGAGCCTGCGGCCGAAGAGGCGATGGCGGCGGAGGAGCCGATGGCCGCCGAGTTCCCGGCCGCCGATCCCTATCCGGCCGACAGCAGCTACACGCCCCCCCAGCAGACCTACGGCACCGCGAACCAGAGCGGCGGTGGGGACGACACGGACTGGGGCGTGGTTGCCGGGGTCGCTGTGGTGGGCGTCGGGCTGTGCTGGTTGATGGGCTGCTTCAGCAGCAGTTCTGGAGGGAGCAGCAGTGGCGGCAGCAGCGGTTCAGACAGCTATGCCTATAGCGACGACCGGCGTGACTACGATTACGCCCCTCGTCCCGCAGAAGCGCCGCGGCCCTCGCCCTCGCCCGAGCAGCGCACTTACGGGCTCTACGGCGATTGCCCGCAGCCGGGCGCCGGCTACGGTTGTTGAACGATCGGCGGCCAGTGACCCCCCGTTCGCGGCGCAACAAATCTGTGGGGCGTCGCCTTAACCTCTGATAAGTT
>PNJY01000255.1 GCA_013822125.1 Erythrobacter sp.
CGACCAGCCGCAGCCTGTCGTCGCAGGCGGCAAGGTCGAACGCGAACTGGCCCACCGGCTTGCCGAAGGTGTTGGTGCCGACCAGCGCCATGTTGGCGCCGAGATATGGGATCATCGAATTGGCGACCAACTCGCTGGCCGAAGCCGTTCCTTCGCGCCCGATGAAGGCGATCTTTGTCGGGGCGATGGCATTGGCCTCTGCGGCGAATAGCTGGGTCGTGTCCTGTGAGGATTTGGACGCGCGCAGCCTGGTGAAGCTGAACACCTGCCCGACATTGCCCGCCCCCATCAGGTCGCCCATCAGTTCGGCCACGCTAACCAACCCGCCGCCGTTGTACCGCAAGTCGATGATGACTTCGGTCACGCCCTGCGCCTTGAACTGGCCGAAGGCATCGCGCAGCTGGTCGGCTGCGGAATCGACGATGAAGGTGCGCAGATTGAGATAACCGACCTTCTTGCCGCCATCGTCGATGATCTTGATGCCGTAACGGTCCGACACCGGATCGAGCGAGAAATTGGTCTTGGACACGCTCGCTTCGGTTGTCGGCCCGCCTACGGCGCGGAACTGCAACACGGGTGACACCGGCAGTGGAGGGGCCGAGCGCGTCGATCACCGCCTGCGGGCCCCCGCTTGCCATGAGCGAGGACACGCTGACCAGGTTGGCGCTGGTCGTGCCGATGGCGAGCAGTTCGGTGCCGCGGTCCATCCCCGCACCAAGCCCGGGAGCATTTTCGAACGCTTCGATCACGAACACGCGATTGCTGCCCGTGTCGAAGCCCAGGCGAATGCCGAAGCCCGCGCTCGCGCCCGAATTGATCAGCGCATTTTCTTCGGCGATCGAAGTGATGAACGAGAAGAAGCGGTCTTTCGACTGTGCGCGTGCGGGCGCGACCAGCGCGTCGATGTAGCTTTGCAGATTGGTGAAGCTGGCCGGATTGACCGTGTTATCAACCAGTTCAGGGAACAGGTACCACTCATCGACTGCGGCCTTGACGAATTGCTGGCGTTGGGAGAGCGAGCAGGCCGAGGGCGTCGGAGTGGGCGTGGGTGTTCCGCCACCGGTGGGGGGCGGGGCCCCGCCTCCGCCACATGCCACCAGCGCGAATGCCAGAGTGACCGAAAGCGTGGTCGAGAATTTTGAGCGCGCGAAACTCATGATTGCGACCCTTTCGCAAATGCCCGGATATGCCGATCGCGCCGACCCTCTCACCATTGCGGCAATTTCTCAAGTGGCCCGTTGCCGGAATCCTGCGGGAAAATGCCGCTTGCGGGCATGCGAACACCGGCATCTTCCCTCTGAAAAAACCGGTGTATAGTTTGCACTGCGATCTCGTCTTGCCTAATCGAAACGCCTAGCGTTTTGCCTCGAGAAGGAGAGAACCCCTGCCTGAAGTGCTGCAATCGCCGCTGTCTTCGTTGCCATCCGCTGCCCGCCATCCCGGGCTGGCGATCGTGCGGCTGGGCGATGGGCATTGTCTCGGCCGCGGCGGCTTCAGGCTGTTCAGCCCCGCGTTCGAACACGGCGAGGAGCTCGACCCGTGCTTTACCGCAGACGAGGAGGATGCGGTTGCACCGCCGATTGAGTGGAGCGCGCCGCCGGCCGGAGCGCAGGAACTGGTCCTGATAGTCGAGAATGCCTCGACCGCGGGGGCAGAGCCTGCCTGCCACTGGCTGGTCTGGGGGATTGCCGGCCAGCGAGGAAAGTTGCTCGAAGGCGAAACGCCCCCGCGCACGGGCAAGAACGCGCTGGGCAATTCGGAATGGTTGCTTCCCGACCCGCCCGAGGG
>PNJY01000256.1 GCA_013822125.1 Erythrobacter sp.
GGCCGGTCTGCAATTCGCTGTCCTCCACCAGATCGGCCAGCATCGATGCGAACAGGATCTGGAAACAGATGATCAGCCCGATATCGAGGATGTTGGTGATCGTGACGAACCAGAAGATGAAGGGCGTCCCGTTGGGCGGCAGCAGATCGAGCAGTCGCAGGATGATCGGCACCGGCGCGCCGATGAAGGCCACCAGCCCGACAAGGATCGCACCGCGCTTCTTGCCCAGTCTGCGCGAGACGAAGGGTGCCAATACCAGCCCGATGCCCGCCGCGACAAAGGTGCCGACGAAAATCGCGCCCGTCTGGCGCTCGTCGAACCCCCAGAAATAGGTGAGGAAATAGAGCGAAAGACCCGCGGCGAGCCCGCCCGCGATCGCCGCCAGCATCGCAGCGACGAACAGCGACAGGAAGGAGCGGTTCGAAAGCGTCTCGATCAACTCGCCGAAGATCAGTCTGATCGTGAGCATGCGTGGCGGGGGAGCGGACTTCAGGTAGGGAATGCGCGCGTGCGTTCCCGCAGCGCTGATGAGGATCGACAGCAGGATGGTCAGCGCCCCGACGAGGCCATAGATCGGGTAGGCATCGCGATTGAACCGCCCGTCGGCAATGGTGGCGGTGACGAACATCGGGAACAAGACTGCAAAGGCCCATACCGACACCGCATTGCCGCCCACCCACGCAAGGGAATACCGCAAGCTGTAGAGCGCGGTGCGCTCATGATAGTCCGGCGTGAGTTCGGGCACGAGCGCGCTGGCCGGGGTGCGGTAGAATGTAATCGCCGTCCGCACGATCACCGCAAGCGTCACAAGGTACCAGAACAGCACGGTCTGGCTGGCGTTTGCGGGCGGCGTCCACAGGAAATAGAAGCTCGCCGCCAGCGGGATCGCCGAGGCGTAGAGGAAGGGGTGACGCCTGCCCCAGCGCGAGCGCAGATTGTCGGACCAATAGCCGACCACCGGATCGCTGATCGCATCGCACACCAGCGAGATCAGGATCGCCAAGCCGACCAGCCGCGCGTCGAGGCCGACCACCTGACTGTAGAAGATCAGCAGAAAGAAATCGAATGCGGCTGCTGTGACCCCCGGGGCGATGGCGCCGACGCCAAAGGCGAGCTTGGTTGGCCGCGACAGCGGCGGCGACGCGGCGGTCTGCTTGAAGGGATCGGGCGCACCGCTTTGATAGTCCACGCGTCGCATCCCCCGAGTGTGAAAATTGCAAACGAGGTGAACCTGTTCTCTTCTTGGCGGTTCCCCTTCGGGTGTGATATCCCATGGCTCACATTAATGTGCAATATTAGATTAGAGAACCATGTCCCAGTCGACGCATTCCGACACGCGAACCGCCCTGCTTCAATCCGCACAGCGCCTGATCGCAGAGAGAGGCTTGGGCACGGTCTCGGTCAAGGACATCACCCGCGCTGCCGGAGCCCGCAATCCGAGCGCGGTGCATTACCACTTCGGCAACCTGGAAACGCTGATCAAGGAAGTCTTCACCCAGCGTTACAGGGCGATCGAGGCGGAACGCGCCCTGCGTCTCGCCAAGGTCGATGAAACCGATCCGGCGCGCCGGCTTGCCGCGCTGATGGCAGCGGCGATTGCCCCCTTCATGGACTGCTGCCTTGATGAGGAGGGGCGGCTCTATGTCAGGTTCTGCCTCCAGTTCTCGTCCGATCCGCGCTTCAACCTGCTCGAGCTGGTCACCGAATACGGCATGCCCAGCCTGCTCTTGCTGCGCGCCAAGGTGGTCGAATGCGT
>PNJY01000257.1 GCA_013822125.1 Erythrobacter sp.
CGTTGCTGTTGTAGGATTTGGCTGCTTTGGGTTTGAGAAATCCCATCAGTTCGCCCCTTTGAAGAACATGAGATTGGAGAGAACGAAAAGTTCGCAGCGCCCGTGCGGCGTATCGCGATTTCCGGCCGATTTTGCGCCTGCCCACCGTGCGACCATTTTCACGTCGCGCCGCTGTGTGGGGATCAGGCCGAACACGAGTTGCGCGCCGTGCTGTTCGAACATTTGCCGGAAGGCGTCGCGCACTTGAGCAATCGCCTCGCGGCCTCGGGCGGCAAGCAGAAGATGGACCTGGTAGCGATTCCAGCCTTCGCACTCGAAAAGCACAACCCCGCCATCGTCAAAGACGATCGGCACGTTGCCTTCCGATGCCAGCCATGCAGCGCCCGACACTCCCATGTTGTAGGGGGCTCGGGCGATTGCTTCGATGACGGATTGGGTGTGCATGTGCGCTTTGTGATCCAGATGGCCCCGACGGTCCCGTTGGGCTATGTGGAAAAAGCGCTCGATGGCGAGGGACGGGAGAGGCTTATCTAAATCACCGGCTTGGGTCAATACCCATAGAGAGCAATGTTGCTGCCCGCGACAAGAAACGTGCCTGCCAGAAGGCTCAAGTCAATGCGATTAATCGCAGCCGTGTTCCTCCAGCGAAAAGAACCGCTAATGTTGCGATAATTTGCTCCTTCGGTATTGGTTCCGCTCCAAACAGCCCCTTTTGTCCCTACAGTTGAAGTGTAACCGAAAATATCTAAGGTCGCCATGTCAAATATGCCTGCGGGCGCTAAGGCTGCTGCTACTTGCTGAATTCGTGCTTCTGTTGCGTTATTTGCCGAAACAATTGAATTGTTAAAGAGTTGTCGCCAGTCATAAACTGCACTGCCGTCATTATTGTATCTAAGAGTGAACCTCGCATCATTTGTTGAAGAAGTGGAGCGCGCGAAAGTCAAAAGTCTAAGCGCTTTGAAAGTGTTTGGAATACTTGCAAAAGTTACGGTATTTTCAACTCCGGTTGCCGTAAAATCGGCAATCAGCGTCATCCCGCCGCCTCCCCCACCACCCCCGCCTGCGGCCCATTCGGGATCAGCGCCAGGGCCATTCGTCTTGAGGAATTGGCCGGCTGTGCCTGGAGCAAGCGCCTGCCACGCGGACGCATCCCGATAGAGGATTGCGCCGTGGTCGACCGAAATCTGATCGAGAAGCGCTTGAATGTCAGCACTGATTGTCGGGTTGCTTGTCAGCTTCCCGTCGGGCACGATATCGATCCCGCCGCCCGCCTGAATTTCGTAATCGTCGATAAAACTCTGGACGATCTGCAAAGCTTGCTGCGCGGTGATGGCTTCCCCAATGTCGATTTGCCGCTGCTGCGCCCAACGGGTGAAATACAGCGTGGGCCGACCGTCGGGGCCGACGATCGGGAATTTCTCGTCGAGCGGTTGCAGCTTACCGGTCATCGGGATCGTTCATTTCGAGGCCGTCAATCCGGACAATCGCGCCGTCGTCGACGATCTTGAAAAGCCTACCAGGTGCGCCGATTTGCCCGAGCGAATACCAGGACAGTTCCGGCGAGAATTCGCCTGCGGTGACGGTGACAAGCCCGTGGTCGTCAAAGGTCCTGCCGCCATCGTCGCTAGTCAAGAGGCGCACGCCGGCCCCGTCGTATGCGGGAGCGCCCATGTCCGTTGTGAGCCACGCGGCGTAGCAAGGCATGACTTCACGCCCCTTGATCGGCAT
>PNJY01000258.1 GCA_013822125.1 Erythrobacter sp.
TCAAGAAGGGTGACAGCGTCGTCGTGCTGTCGGGCAAGGACAAGGGCCGCACCGGTACGGTTGCGCAGGTCATGCCCAAGGACGGCAAGGTTGTTGTCGATGGCGTGAACGTCGTCGCCCGTCACCGCAAGCCCAGCCAGGCCAACCCCCAGGGTGGCATCGACCGCTTTGCCGCGCCGATGGCCATTTCGAAGGTCGCGCTGGCTGATCCCAAGACCGGCAAGGCCACCCGCGTCCGTTTCGAAGTGAAGGACGGCAAGAAGGTGCGCGTTGCAGTCAAGAGTGGGGAGACCATCGATGGCTGATTATACCGCCCGGATGAAGGCCAAGTACGACAACGAGATCGTCGCGGCCATGACTGCAAAGTTCGGCTACAAGAACCGCATGGAAGTGCCCAAGCTCGAGAAGATCACGCTTAACATGGGCGTGGGCGAGGCGAGCCAGGACAAGAAGAAGGTTCAGATCGCTGCCGAGGAAATGGCGCTGATCGCCGGCCAGAAGCCGGTCATCACCATCGCCAAGAAGTCGATCGCGCAGTTCAAGCTGCGTGAAGGCATGCCGATCGGTTGCAAGGTGACCTTGCGCCGTGAGCGGATGTACGAATTTCTCGACCGTCTCGTCACCGTCGCCATGCCGCGCATCCGCGACTTCCGCGGGCTGAACGCCAGGTCGTTCGACGGCCGCGGCAACTACGCGATGGGGCTGAAGGAACAGATCGTGTTCCCCGAAATCAGCTACGACAAGATCGAGAAGGTGCGCGGGATGGACATCATCGTCACCACCACCGCCAAGACCGACGAAGAGGCGCGCGAGCTTCTGCGCCTGTTCGGCTTCCCCTTCCAGGGCGAGGCTCCCGGCGCCAAGACCACCGAACAGAAGGAAGCGGCGTGAGCCGCTTCTGCTTAGAGACACGAAAGCAGAGAGCTTAAGTCCATGGCGAAACTGAGTTCCATCAACAAGAATGAGCGTCGCAAGAAGCTCGTGAAGCAGTATGCTGCGAAGTACGAGAAGCTGAAGGCGATTGCCGACGACGAAAGCCTCGACGAGACCGAGCGCCTTATGGCCCGGCTCAAGATGGCTGAGCTTCCGCGCAACGCGAACCCGACCCGGGTGCGCAACCGTTGCGCCACCACCGGCCGCCCGCGCGGCTATTACCGCAAGTTCGGCATCAACCGCATCGAACTGCGTCAGCTTGGCAACCGGGGCATGATCCCCGGCCTGACCAAGTCGAGCTGGTGAGGAATAGACAATGGCAATGACCGATCCTCTGGGTGACATGCTCACCCGCATCCGCAACGGCCAGCGCGCCAAGAAGGACTCTGTCCTGACCCCGGCGAGCAACCTGCGTGCGAGCGTGCTCGAAGTGCTTCAGCGGGAAGGCTACATCCGTGGCTATTCCGAAGACACCTCGGGCAAGCACAAGGCGCTGCGGATCGAACTGAAGTATTTCGAAGGCGAGCCCGCGATCAAGCACGTGGCGCGCGTCTCGAAGCCGGGCCGCCGGGTCTATTCGGGTTCCAAGGAACTCCCGACGATCCGCAATGGCCTGGGCATCACCATCGTCTCGACGCCGCGCGGCGTGCTTTCGGATGCCGAAGCACGTAGCCACAACGTCGGCGGCGAAGTCCTGGCGGAGGTGTTCTGATGAGCCGCATCGGTAAAAAGCCGGTGGCGATCCCGGGCGGTGTCACCGCCGCGATCGACAACGGCACCCTCACGGT
>PNJY01000259.1 GCA_013822125.1 Erythrobacter sp.
GAGCGGGTCGAGCCTGACTATCTCGTGAGCCTCAGCGACATCGCCGAACGCTCCGGCCTCACCCGCCAAGCGATCTCGCTCTACACCAACGCCGAACGCGGTTCGGGTTTCCCCAATCCGGTCGCCCGCGTCACCTCCAACAGCCCGTTATGGGATTGGCTCGAAGTAACCGAGTGGCTTCACGCGCAAGCCAAAATCGACCGTGAAGCCGTGGTCGAAGCGCGGATCGTCAAGGAAGCCAACCGCTTTCTTGAACTCCACGAGGGACAGCCGGACAATTTCACGCGGCGACTGGAGATGCTAGAAGCAGCCTAACAGCGGCCAGGCTACGCGCTCAAACGACGCTTGGCATACACCACATTCGATCTGCATAGGTGGCGCGGCTTCCAATCGAACGTTGGTTACCGGAAAATTCCAAAAGCTACTAGCGCTGCACGCGCAGCAGGCCAAAGATGACTGCGCTCAGGAAGCACCTTGGCCATGGTGTTTAGCCCGACAAGGAGCGTTTTCAGGGCCAGAGCGGTCGCCTTCACATCAGTGCCTGCGGGAAGCTCGCCTCGGTCTATGGCCAGTTTGAGCAAATTCTCGATCCGTTGCAGGCGCTCGATCATAACCGCTGCGACTTTGGGCCCGAGTGTTTCATCGACGTTGCAAAGCGCGCCAACGCTGTTGACCGCGAGGCATCCTTTTGCATCCGGATCGGCTGCCAGGTTTGCGCAAATCCTCCTGAATGTCTCGCTGATGAGCGCGCAAACCGAACCTTCAGGGGCGTTGTCCGCCATGGCGCGGTCCGGTGAACGCTCCAGATAGCGGTCCAGTGCTTCCAGAAACATTGCTTCCTGGCTGCCGAAGGCATTGTAAAAGCTGGAGCGCGTGATGCCGAGCCGCTCAGACAGAGCCTTCACGGATGTCTCCTTGAAGCCTTCGCGCCAGAAAGCCAGCATGGCGACTTCCAACGCTGCATCGCGATCGAATTCTGCGGGTCTCCCGGCTCGGGGCATTATTTTATACACCTGTGGACAAAATTACGGGCCTGTTTTATACACTCGTGTACATAACCCATCCCTCCCCCGATGTCGAGGAGTCCCGGTTGTGCGTGCAATTGATAAAGGAGAGCCAGCATGGCCGCATTTTTCATCGTTACGACCACGGTCAAGGATCAGGACGCGTATCAGACTTATGTCCAGAGTGTCGGCCCAACGCTCGCGCCGTTTGGCGGCAAGGCGCTTTTGCGTGGGAAAGCTGATTGCGCACTGGCTGGTGAACTCACGCATCAGACCGTGGGCATTATCGAGTTCCCTGACCTTGCGGCGATCAAGGCCTGGCATGCCTCGGACGCCTATCAGGCGCTCATTCCCGTACGCAATGAGGCCGCCGATATGACGATCACGGCCTACACCGTTCCCGCATAACTCCCTCATCTTACGTCAAGGAAAACAGCTTATGTTCACCTATCACGACAAATCCACTGCGCCCGCTGACTCGCTCCCTTTTATCGAGGGAGCGGAAGCGATGTTCGGTTTCCTGCCAAACTTGCACAAGATCCTGGCTGAGTCTCCGGCCGCCCATGAAGCGTATTCGGTGCTGTACAAGCTGGCGACCGAGAAAACGGACCTCACCCCCGTTGAAGTCCAGATCGTTCTGATGACGGCCAACTTCCACAACCGCTGCCATTATTGCATGGCAGGTCATTCGATGATCATGACCATGATGCTCAAA
>PNJY01000260.1 GCA_013822125.1 Erythrobacter sp.
ATCGCTTGTCGTCATCGCCCATGCGTCGGGTGAGGTGCGTTCGGGCATTGTCTATGCCACCGCAATCATCATCCTAGTCTTTCTGCCGTTGTTCTTCTTGGGCGGCGTGGAAGGACGCCTGTTCGCCCCGTTAGGGCAAGCCTATATCGTGTCGATCCTCGCTAGCTTTGTCACCGCCGTTACACTGACACCTGTTCTGTGCTATTATTGGCTGCCCAAGATTGCGCAGATTCATGCCGAGCGCGAGTCCGGTTTGGTGACACGCCTTAAACAGGCGAATGCGTGGATACTCGATTGGGGCTTTGCCCGCGTGCGCGGTATTTCAATCGCGGCTGGCATTGTCAGTGTCCTCGCTATCGGCGGTGCCTTATTGCTGCCCCGTGCATTTCTGCCGACGTTTAACGAAGGTAGCTTTGTTGTCGGCTTTCAGCTCGAACCCGGAATTTCGCTCGAAGCCTCAAGCCAATTGGCGGCGACCGCAGAAAAGCTCCTGCTCCAAATACCGCAGGTTGAAAGCGTCAGTCGCCGGACAGGGCGGGCCGAACTCGATGAACATGCGGAGGGTGTGCATTCAAGCGAACTCGACGTGGCCCTGAAACCCGATACCGAAGATCGAGACGCGGTTGCTGAAACCATCCGCAAGCAATTAGCCATATTGCCCGGTTCTATCTCGGTTGGTGCGCCCATCGGTCACCGGCTCGATCATTTGCTCTCCGGCGTGCAAGCGCAAATTGTCATAAAGATATTCGCAGAAGATTTGGACGCCGCGCGGGCCAGTGCCGAGCAGTTGCGTGCCGCTGCTGTCGAGATTCCCGGCGTCGTCGATTTGCGGGTCGAAAAGCAGGTGCGCGTGCCGCAACTCGACCTGCGGATCGATTATGAGAGGGCAAGCAGTTACGGCATTACGCCCGCAGCAGTGTCCGACGCGATTGCAACATTATCCAACGGCAAGATTGTCAGCCGCGTCGTTGATGGCCTCAAACGTTACGATGTTGTTCTGCGGCTCCCCGATGAAACACGCACGACTGCGGCCCTTGCCGATCTGCTGATCGAAACGCCCAGAGGGCCGGTTCCTTTGCGCAACTTGGCGGAAATCGTAGAAACGGATGGCCCTAACCAAATATTGCGCGAAGGCGGAAAACGCCGGATCGTGGTTTCCGCAAACGCAGAACCGGGTGCAAATCTGGGCAGCATCGTGACCGCGATTGAGGCGGAAGCTGCCAAACTCAAACTGCCTGTTGGCGGTTTTGTCCGCGTCGAGGGCCAATTCGAGGCACAGCGCGAAGCGGCGTTTACAATTGGCGGCCTGTCGCTTGTTTCATTCGGTTTGATCTTCGTTCTTCTGTTCACACGGTATCGTTCGGCCAGGATCGCGCTGATCATCATGGCTGGTGTCCCAATGGCACTGGTCGGGTCGGTGCTAGCACTTGCGCTTGCAGGATTACCGCTTTCGGTCGCCAGCATGGTCGGGTTCGTTACGCTCACCGGCATTGCTTCACGCAACGGTATTTTGAAAGTCAGCCACTATATCAATCTAGTGCTTCATGAAGGCGAGACATGGGGCGATGCAATGATCATTCGTGGCACGCTCGAACGGTTGACGCCTGTGCTCATGACCGCTCTTGCCGCAGGCCTTGCGCTTACCCCCCTGCTCATCGGAGCGGATGAACCTGGAAAAGAGATCCTTCATCCGGTTGCGGTGACGATC
>PNJY01000261.1 GCA_013822125.1 Erythrobacter sp.
ACAGTCGCTCGTTGACTCGCGGCGCCAATCGGCATCCGATTCCTGGCAGGCGACGGTGCAAACCGGCACGGATCTGCTGCGGACGGCCGAGCAGCGGGCCTCGAGTGGAACGGAAACGGGGTCTGGCTTCAACAACAGCTTGAGCCGGATGCACGACGTGTCCCGTGGGATCTCGAGTGGGCTGCAATCTAAGTTCGGTCTTTCGGAAGCCGAAGCGGATCGGATTGCGCGTACTTCGCAGATGATCGGGGAAGGGAACGTCGGCCTCTCAGGTGGTGTTGGGAAGGGGAGCTCGCTGCCGGGTCTGAGCGCGCAAGCAACGGCCGGTCTGGCCGCACGCCTCGTAACGACCGCTCAAAATGAAACGGGTCGGACGATCACCGCGGATCAAGCTCTGTCGGAAATCCAAGATTACCTGTTCCGCGAGACCAATACGAGCCAGGCGCGCACTGCGCGGGACGACTTCCAGCGCGAGACCAGCAACAGCTCCGACAGCCGTGTGCGTTCGCTGTCGGAAAAGCTGTCGGCGGGCGTCACCGAGTCGCGCGGTCTCACGCGAGAGGCAGCGCGAAGCGAAGAGACCTTCCAGCGTGTGGCGGACGATCTGCGCGAGTCTTCCTCGAACGGGTACAGCCTCAACCAGAATGACACGCAGGAATTCGTCACGTATGCGCAAGAACGCCTTCGCGCCGATCCCCTCCTGTCCTCGCAGGGATGGACGCCGGGCATGGTCATGCCGCGCACCGAGGAACAGCGCCAAGTCCGCGACATTTTGCTCAACGACTTCGTCAACAGGCAGATTAACGAGGCGCGCGAGGAGATGGGGCTGCGAATCCCCGATCGGTTGGACACCGGCTTGACCGGACCGTCCATCACGTCAGCCGAGGGTGTCCGTGGCTGGGGCGATCGGCAACAGGCCGCTGTGCGCGGCCAAGGGCCCGATGTGGATGTGCGCGCCAGCTCTCGTGACCAGGGACTTGCCGATGATGTGCAGGACCAGATTCTCGGTGGCTCGGCTCGTGTGATGCGTGAAGGGTTCGACTTGGACGGACGGCTGAGCGACGCACGCGGCCGCGGCGCAGATCTCGGGACGCAGGTCGATCGTCGCAATCAACAATCGTTGATCGAAACGATGCCTGTTGTTTCGCCGCTGATAGAAGGCGCTCGCGAGCGGATTGGTGAAGCCTCCGAGTGGGTACAGGACCAGCTCGGCATAGGCGGGGGCAATGTCAGCGCCGGGCCCGTGCAGACGGCCCTCCCGCGATCGGGTGCGGGGTTCAGGAGCTATTCGCCACAGAGCCAGCAGTACGGCACGGCGTCGCTCGTGGCCGAGCTGGCACAATCGTCGGCCGCATGGTCCGCTCGTGGCGGCTCGCCAGTTAACATTGGGGACATTAGCCGGCGGGGTGGGGGAGACCTTCCAGGCCATGACACGCATGAGGTCGGACGTCAGGTCGACATTCGACCGTTCCGACACGACGGTTCGAACCAGCCCACCAACTGGCAGAGCCGGTCCTACGATCGCGAACAGACGCGCAACTACATCGAGTTTATGAAGGAGCGTAACCCCGGAATGACGGTGCTCTTCAACGATCCGGTCCTCATCCGCGAAGGTCTGACTAGGCCGCACAGGGGACACGACAACCACCTGCACCTGAATTTCGGCAATCGGGGATAAGCAAACGGCGCGGC
>PNJY01000262.1 GCA_013822125.1 Erythrobacter sp.
CCTCACCTTCCTCGGGCACGATCGCGATCTTGCGCTTGGCCTTGTATTCGCGGACGAATTCGATCCTGCCCGAAATCTTGGCAATGACCGAAACGTCCTTGGGCATACGCGCCTCGAACAGCTCCGCAACCCGCGGCAGACCGCCGGTGATGTCGCGCGTCTTGGCTGCCTCACGCGATGCACGGGCAAGGATGTCACCTGCTGCGACTTCCTGGCCATCGTTGACCGAGAGCGTGGTGCCCGGTGCGAGCATGTAGCGCTGCGCCTCGGTCTCCTCGCCCTTCTTGCCGCCTTCTTCGCCAAGCAGGGTCAGACGCGGACGCAGGTCATCGTTCTTCTTGCGGCCAAAGGCGCGGTTCTCGGTCACAACGCGCTGGGCGATACCGGTGGCTTCGTCCACCCGTTCCTCCAGCGTGGTGCCTTCCACAAGGTCCTGATACTTCACCACGCCCGATGTTTCGGTGATGATCGGCAGCGAGAACGGATCCCATTCTGCCAGGCGATCGCCCGCTTTGACCTTGGCGCCTTCCTTGTGCATCAGCATCGTGCCGTAGGGCACCTTGTGAATCTCGCGCTCACGCCCTTCGGCATCGATAACCGCCAGTTCGCCGTTGCGGGCAAGGCTGAGGATGCGGCCACGCTTGTCGGTGATGGTCGGCATGTCGCGATATTCGACCCGGCCGTCCGAAATCGCCTCGAGATGCGAAGTTTCGTTGAGCTGCGCCGCGCCGCCGATGTGGAAGGTACGCATGGTCAGCTGCGTGCCCGGTTCACCGATCGACTGCGCGGCGATGACGCCCACGGCCTCGCCGATGTTGACCGGAGTGCCGCGTGCAAGATCGCGGCCATAGCAGGTGCCGCAAACGCCCTGTTCGGCTTCGCACACCAGCGGCGAACGGATCTTGGCCGATTGCACTTCGGCCGCCTCGATTGCGGCAACCATGGCTTCATCGACCAGCGTGCCCGCCTTGACGATCACTTCGCCGCTCTTGGCATCGATCAGATCTTCGGCGACCGTGCGGCCAAGGATGCGTTCGCCCAGCGACGCGATGATCGAACCGCCCTGCACGATCGAGCGCATTTCCAGCGCGCGTTCGGTGCCGCAATCTTCGACCACCACCACGCAATCCTGCGACACATCGACCAGACGGCGGGTGAGATACCCAGAGTTCGCCGTCTTGAGCGCGGTATCGGCCAGACCCTTGCGGGCGCCGTGGGTGGAGTTGAAGTATTCAAGGACGGTCAGGCCTTCCTTGAAGTTCGAGATGATCGGGGTCTCGATGATCTCGCCCGAAGGCTTGGCCATCAACCCGCGCATCCCGGCGAGCTGCTTCATCTGCGCTGGCGAACCGCGCGCGCCCGAATGGCTCATCATGTAGATCGAGTTGATCTGCGATTCGCATCCGTTTTCGTCGATCGGGCGCGCCCTGATCTTGTCCATCATGGCATCGGCCACCTGGTCGCCGCAACGGCTCCAGGCGTCGATCACCTTGTTGTACTTTTCCTGCTGGGTGATCAGACCGTCCTGGTATTGCTGTTCGTAATCGGCAACCAGCGACTTGGTCTGTTCGACCAGCTCGATCTTCTCGAACGGGATGATCATGTCATCCTTGCCGAACGAAATGCCCGCGCGGAAGGCGTGGCGGAAGCCCAGCACCATGATCGCGTCGGCAAA
>PNJY01000263.1 GCA_013822125.1 Erythrobacter sp.
GCCGACTGTTCAGCCGGGAACGGGAAACCGAACAGCCTGAGCAGTTCGCGCGCTTCCTCGTCGGTTTTTGCCGTAGTGGTGACGATGATATCCATCCCACGCACCTTCTCGATTCGATCGTAGCTGATCTCGGGGAACACGATCTGTTCCTTGAGACCCATGGCATAATTGCCCCTGCCGTCGAACGACCTGGGGTTGAGACCCCGGAAGTCGCGAACGCGCGGCATTGCAATCGTTACCAGACGATCGAGAAACTCATACATCCGCTCACGCCGCAAGGTGACCTTGCAACCGATCGGCATGCCTTCGCGCAGCTTGAACTGTGCGATCGACTTCTTGGCCTTGGTGATGACCGGCTTCTGGCCGGCGATCAGCGCCATTTCTTCGGCAGCCGTCTGGACCTTCTTCTTGTCCTGGCTGCCTTCGCCCACGCCCATGTTGAGCGTGATCTTATCGAGCCTGGGGACCTGGAGCCGGTTGGTGTAACCGAACTTCTCGGTCATCGCCTTGACGATCTGGTCATCGTACATCTGCTTGAGGCGAGGCTTGTAATCAGCCATCGATGGTCTCCCCGGATTTCACGGCAACGCGCACCTTCTTGCCGCCCTGCTGTTCAAAGCGGACGCGGGTGGGCTTGCCGGTCTTCGGATCAGCCACGGCGACCTTGGAGATGTGCATCGGCGCTTCGAAGCGGACGATGCCACCCTGGGGGTTGGCCTGGCTGGGCTTGCGGTGACGGGTGGCGACATTGACGCCGGCGACCACGACCTTGCCCTCGGCGGGCAGGACTTTCGACACGGTGCCGGTCAGGCCCTTGTCCTTACCGGACAGGACAACCACGCTGTCACCCTTCTTGATCTTCGCAGCAGCCATCACAGCACCTCCGGAGCAAGCGAGATGATCTTCATGAAGCCGCGGCCACGCAGCTCGCGAACCACCGGGCCGAAGATGCGGGTGCCGATCGGCTCCTCGTTCTTGTTCACGAGAACCGCTGCATTGCTGTCAAAGCGGATCACGCTGCCATCGCTGCGGCGGACGTCCTTGCGGGTACGCACGATCACCGCGCGGTGCACGTCACCCTTCTTCACGCGGGTGCGCGGCTGGGCTTCCTTCACGGAAACCACGATCACGTCGCCGACGGACGCAGTACGACGCTTCGAGCCGCCCAGCACCTTGATGCACTGGACGCGCTTGGCGCCGCTGTTGTCCGCGACGTCGAGATTGGATTGCATCTGGATCATCGATCCGTTTCCTTCTCACTGGCTTTCCGGGACGTTGGCCTGAACCAGCCCGGCAGTTCCTAACGCCTTGTTCTAGTTACCGGCAGCCGCGACATCGAGGTCGGCTTCCACCGCCTGCGTCCCGCCTGCTGCCACACGATCGATGACGGTCCAGGTCTTGGTCTTGGAGATCGGTCTCGTCTCCTCGATCCTGACCTTGTCGCCTACGGCAAATTCGTTGTTCTCGTCGTGCGCGTGATATTTCTTCGTACGACGGATGATCTTCCCGTAGAGCGGGTGCCTCACCTTGCGTTCGACCTTCACGGTCACGGTCTTGTCGGTCTTGTCGGAGGTGACAGTTCCGACGAGGATACGTTTCGGCATTGTCTTGCTCCTCAAGCCTTGCTTGCCGCGGTCGCGGCGCGCTGGTTCTGCAGCGTCTTGAT
>PNJY01000264.1 GCA_013822125.1 Erythrobacter sp.
CGACGACACCTTCGAGGCCGGCATCCCCGAGAGCTTCAACGTGCTCGTCAAGGAAATGCGCTCGCTGGGTCTGAACGTCGAACTGAAGTCGCTCCTCGACGAGGACGATGCCGACCAGACCGACTACAGCGCGATTGCAGCGGAATAGGGCGCGGGGGGCGTGATGCTCCCCCGCCACCCCGCCTTCGAGATTCATCCCCCTAAGGGAACATAGTCATGAACGACCTGACCAAATTCACCAATCAGCTGGCGAAGCCCGAAACCTTCGACCAGATCCAGATCGGCATCGCCTCGCCGGAGCGCATCCGCTCGTGGTCCTATGGCGAGATCAAGAAGCCCGAAACCATCAACTACCGCACCTTCAAGCCCGAGCGTGACGGCCTGTTCTGCGCGCGCATTTTCGGCCCCGTGAAGGACTACGAGTGCCTGTGCGGCAAGTACAAGCGCATGAAGTACAAGGGCGTCGTCTGCGAAAAGTGCGGCGTTGAAGTCACCGTGACCAAGGTCCGCCGCGAGCGCATGGGCCACATCGAACTGGCCGCGCCGGTCGCGCACATCTGGTTCCTGAAGTCGCTCCCCTCGCGCATCGGCCTGCTGCTCGACATGCAGCTCAAGCAGCTCGAGCGCGTGCTCTACTTCGAAAGCTACATCGTCACCGAGCCGGGCCTCACCCCGCTCGAGAAGTATCAGCTTCTCACTGAAGACGAGCTGCTCGAAGCGCAGGACGAATATGGCGAGGACGCCTTCACCGCCGATATCGGCGCGGAAGCCGTGCGCACCATGCTGATGCAGCTCGACCTCGAGGCCGAGCGCGATGCGCTGATGGATGAGCTGTCGACCACCAAGTCGGCGCTCAAGCCCAAGAAGATCATCAAGCGGCTGAAGGTCGTCGAAAGCTTCATCGAATCCGGCAACCGTCCGGAATGGATGATCCTCGAAGTGATCCCGGTCATTCCGCCCGAACTGCGCCCGCTGGTGCCGCTCGACGGTGGCCGCTTTGCGACCTCGGATTTGAACGATCTCTATCGCCGCGTGATCAACCGCAACAACCGCCTGAAGCGCCTGATCGAGCTGCGTGCGCCGGACATCATCGTCCGCAACGAAAAGCGCATGCTGCAGGAAGCGGTTGACGCTCTGTTCGACAACGGCCGCCGCGGCCGCGTCATCACCGGCGCCAACAAGCGTCCCCTGAAGTCGCTCTCCGACATGCTCAAGGGCAAGCAGGGCCGCTTCCGCCAGAACCTGCTCGGCAAGCGCGTCGACTATTCGGGCCGTTCGGTGATCGTGACGGGTCCGGAACTCAAGCTGCACCAGTGCGGCCTGCCCAAGAAGATGGCGCTCGAGCTGTTCAAGCCGTTCATCTACGCGCGTCTGGATGCCAAGGGTCTGTCGATGACCTTGAAGCAGGCCAAGAAGTGGGTCGAGAAGGAGCGCAAGGAAGTCTGGGACATCCTCGACGAGGTGATCCGCGAGCACCCGGTTCTCCTGAACCGCGCGCCGACGCTGCACCGTCTGGGCATCCAGGCGTTCGAGCCCGTGCTGATCGAAGGCAAGGCGATCCAGCTTCACCCGCTGGTTTGCTCGGCCTTCAACGCCGACTTCGATGGTGACCAGATGGCGGTCCACGTCCCGCTTTCGCTGGAAGCCCAGCTC
>PNJY01000265.1 GCA_013822125.1 Erythrobacter sp.
TTCGGCGAAATGGAGGTCTGGGCGCTCCAGGCCTACGGCGCGGCATACACCTTGCAGGAAATGCTGACGGTGAAGTCCGACGACGTGGTCGGCCGCACCAAGGTCTATGAAGCGATCGTCAAGGGTGACGACACCTTCGAGGCCGGCATTCCCGAAAGCTTCAACGTGCTGGTCAAGGAAATGCGCAGCCTCGGCCTCAACGTCGAACTGAAGTCGCTGACCGAAGACCTGGATGAGGACCAATGGCCTGAAGCGGCGGAATGAGAGCAAGGGGCTGATCGCCCCTGCCCGTTTCGACCCCCGATGTTTCACCCGTAAGGGAACCGAGAAATGAACGAACTGACCAAATTCACCAACCAGCTGGCCAAGCCGGAAACCTTCGACCAGATCCAGATCGGGATCGCCAGTCCCGAACGTATCCGTTCGTGGTCGTTCGGCGAGATCAAGAAGCCCGAAACGATCAACTACCGCACGTTCAAGCCTGAACGTGACGGCCTGTTCTGCGCGCGTATCTTCGGTCCCGTGAAGGATTACGAGTGCCTGTGCGGCAAGTACAAGCGCATGAAGTACAAGGGCGTTGTGTGCGAGAAGTGCGGCGTCGAGGTGACCGTCACCAAGGTCCGTCGCGAACGCATGGGCCATATCGAACTGGCCGCGCCGGTCGCGCACATCTGGTTCCTCAAGTCGCTGCCCAGCCGCATCGGCCTGCTGCTCGACATGCAGCTCAAGCAGCTTGAGCGCGTGCTCTATTTCGAAAGCTACATCGTGATCGAGCCGGGCCTGACCCCGCTCGAGAAGTATCAGCTGCTCACCGAAGACGAGCTGCTCGAATACCAGGACGAGTATGGCGAAGATTCGTTCAGCGCCGGGATTGGCGCCGAAGCGGTCAAGCAGATGCTCATGGACCTCGACCTCGTGCAAGAGCGCGAGGACCTGCTGCAGGACCTTGCCACTACCAAGTCGGCGCTCAAGCCCAAGAAGATCATCAAGCGGCTGAAGGTCGTCGAAAGCTTCATCGATTCGGGCAACCGCCCCGAATGGATGATCCTGGAAGTGATCCCGGTTATCCCGCCCGAACTGCGCCCGCTGGTGCCGCTCGACGGTGGCCGGTTCGCGACTTCGGACCTCAACGATCTCTATCGCCGGGTGATCAACCGCAACAACCGGTTGAAGCGCCTGATCGAACTGCGCGCGCCCGACATCATCGTGCGCAACGAAAAGCGCATGCTGCAGGAAGCGGTCGATGCGCTGTTCGATAACGGCCGCCGCGGCCGCGTGATTACCGGTGCCAACAAGCGTCCGCTGAAATCGCTTTCGGACATGCTCAAGGGCAAGCAGGGCCGCTTCCGCCAGAACCTGCTCGGCAAGCGCGTCGACTATTCCGGCCGTTCGGTCATCGTGACCGGTCCCGAACTCAAGCTGCACCAGTGCGGCTTGCCCAAGAAGATGGCGCTCGAACTGTTCAAGCCGTTCATCTACGCGCGTCTGGACGCCAAGGGTCTGTCGATGACCCTGAAGCAGGCCAAGAAGTGGGTCGAGAAGGAACGCAAGGAAGTCTGGGACATCCTCGACGAGGTGATCCGCGAGCACCCGGTGCTGCTCAACCGCGCGCCGACGCTCCACCGCCTCGGCATCCAGGCGTTCGAGCCGGT
>PNJY01000266.1 GCA_013822125.1 Erythrobacter sp.
GCCTTCCCCGCGCTCGAGGTGGTTGAGGTGCCGTCGTCTGCCGTCTCGCTTCAGGAGGCGATCCGCACCTATCTGTTCAACGCGCAGCTTCTCACGCTGCCCGATGGAAGCATGGCGTTGATCGTGCCCGAGGAATGCCGCGAGAGCGCAGCCGTGTGGGGCTGGGCCGAGACGATGCTGGCCGGGAATGGCCCGATCCGTCAGGTGATCCCGGTCGACGTGAAGCAATCCATGGCCAATGGCGGCGGCCCCGCCTGCCTGCGACTGCGCGTGGTGTGCGATCCCGCCACGGTCGACCCGCGCTTCCTGCTGGGCGAAGCCAAGGCCGATCTGCTCGAGCGCGTCATCGCCGCGCATTGGCCATCGCAGATCGACCCGTCCGATATCGGGACGCAGGCGCTGGCGGAAAGCGTGGTTGCCGCAAGGCTCGCCTTGCTGGGGGCGCTCGATCTGGCACAGCTTGGTTAACGCGTTTGCGCAGCCTGCCCCCTCAGGCGTAAGGTTACGACACTGTTAAAGCGACTCAGCACTCCGCCGGGTCGTGCTTGGGTCGAGGATGTCTATGCTGCGCAAGCTGGGACGGCTGTTCGTGATCAAGAACCGCTTCGAGGCGTTTCTGATCATCTACGCCCTCGCCCTCGGGTCGAGCGCGCGGGGCATGGTCTATCTCCAGGAATATCCCGGCTTCGGCGGCAAGCTGCTGTTTCTGGCGACCACCGGCGCGGTGTTCCTGGCGGGCGCGAAGATGCTCGACTGCCTGAAGCTGGAGCGCGAGGTGGCCGAATTGCGGGCGGCGCGCAGCGCGGTGCGCGATTAGACTCACACAAAGCCGCAAAGACACAAAGATGTCGCGCGATGACGATCTGGAAGCGCTTGTCTCACACGTCATCGACATCGGCTTCAAGCTGCATCAGCAGCTTGGCCCGGGCTTGCTGGAAGCCGCCTACGAGTTGATCCTGTTCGAAAAGCTGCGCCAGAGCGGGATTGAGGTCGCACGGCAGGTTCCGATCGATGTCCGTTACGATGGCATTCTCATCGAGAATGCCTTTAAGGTCGATCTCTTGATCGGAAACCGTCTGGTGGTTGAGCTGAAATCGGTCGAGCGGACAAATCCGGTTCATAGCAAGCAGGTGCTGACCTATCTCAGGCTCATGAACCTGCCGCTGGGCTTGCTGATGAACTTCGGGCAGGCCCTCTTCAAAGATGGCGTCAAGCGCATCACCAACGGCTATGACGCAGGTGCGCGCAGCTAGGCGCAGCATCTTTGTGTCTTTGCGTCTTTGTGTGAAAAAATCAGGTGGGGGTTTCTGTTGCTACGTACCCCCGGACGCCCGGTCTCCGATTCTGTTACCCGGTTCGGTCCGAACCGTGCTCGTAGCTTTGTAAATTCAGGCCGTTAAGCCGTCACATTACGCGGCGAGAGCAAGTGCTTCGTTGTCGTTGGCACTTATGGGTTTTGAGCCTTATGCGGGTTACTCAGCCCGGGCAAAAACTACGCTTTTCAACACACGTCGATCCTGGTTCGGCCCCGTCAGGACGTGCGGTGAACCGCAGATTCTGGTGGAGCCGCCGGGTACTGCCCCCGGGTCCGTTGCATCTATTGCACGCAGCAATTTATCGCCATATCCGGTCGAAACCGGC
>PNJY01000267.1 GCA_013822125.1 Erythrobacter sp.
GGAGCGGCGAGATTTCATTCAAGGCAAGACGGGCACCGGCGGCCTCGGCCCACACCGCCAGCATCCCCGTGCCGGCAGACGGTTCGAGCGCCACCTCGGATGCGCCGAAGGCGCAAGCGCGTGCGGCAAGCCAAGCGAGGTGTGGCGGTGTGGCAAATTGTTGCAACTCGATTTGCTCTTCGCTTCGTACAGTCTGGCTCGGCAACTGGGTTTCGAGCCGGTCAAACACGTCCCTAGCTGTTTCGGGCGGTGATGAATGACTGAGGTTCGAGCTATCCTGCAACCAGATGACTTGCGCGAGTTCGAGTGCGGCGTGGGCATCACGGACCGCCCAGCGGGCATCGGCATCGCTGCCGCCAAAATGCTCGGTGAGCACAGAATTGAGGATGGGACGCGTGATGACTTCGCCGGCATCAATCCGCGCCACCAGTGATCGTGCTGCCGCAAGAACCAGTGGCTCGGGTGAAAGGGGGAAGGCGAACGCAGGTGACAAATTGGACATGGGACCTCCTGACGAGACCCAATTCGTTTGCGGGCCTCGAAAGGCCCAAAGCCCTCTCTCCTCTGCACTCACTCAGACGACGACTTTGGTGCGCGCCGCCAGGACATCGTTCCAGTCCTCGCCTTCCCTCACGGGGCGCCTCGGCACGATGCGGCGGCCATCACAATGATAGGCCTCGCAGGCGCGTTCTTCGGCAAGGTTCCCACCGGCATCGTGATCGATGAACAGATGGAGTTCGCGCACGCTTTCAGGAATGGTCACAAGGCCAAACCGCTCATTGCCAAGGGTCGCCCAACACGGGATCCCGAAGAGCTGCTGGGCTGAAAGTGCGCTTTCAATGCCCTCGGCCAGGCCGAGCCTGCCGCCGCGCGGCATGGCCAACCGGACTGCGCCGGAACCAAGACTGCCTAGGGCCCGCTTAGGGCCATCGAAACGCGCCAGACGGGAAGTCTTCGGCTCAAGGAATGTCCGGTGAAGTGCCAGTATGCCTTCATCGTTGCGAACCGCGGCGAGCATGGCAGGCAAGAACCGGACCGATCCCTTGGGGCCAAGCGGTGTTCGAGCGTGGTAGCGCAGGTCAGGCGACGATATCCTGATCTGGCGGCCCGCAAGATAGGTCTGTGCCGGGCCATCCGTCAGGGCCGAGGCTGCCCGCCACAGCCTGAGGGCGTTCTGGTTGACAACGTCGTCCCTGGTCCGCGCCGCAATCGGCTCCCCTCTGCCGTCGAAAAGCTCAGCTGTTTTGACACCAATCCGGTCCAGGCTCGCCAAGACCGCCTCGTTCGAGCATCCGGCAAAGCAGTGGAACAGGATCGCGCGAACGCCGATGGTGACGCTCAGCGACGGCGTGCGATCGTCATGTGCAGGGCAGCAGCACATACCGCGTGACCGCGACCAGGTGCCATCAAGGGCTTCGACAATTTCTCGGGCACGCTTTTCCAGGCGTTCCGGTACTCGGGTTCGGGGCATGGGCTATCTCCAGTCCAACATGCCTCCACCGCGCAGCCTCCGCTCTGCGCCCATTACAATGCGTTTTCCTACAACGTGTGTTCTTTATATGTTCTCACGCGATTCGGCTAGAGAAGGAATCG
>PNJY01000268.1 GCA_013822125.1 Erythrobacter sp.
TCGATCCCGGCGGTGAAATTGCCGGCGAATTCGTCGGTCGGCTGCTTGGTGTTGATGATGATCGCCCCGCCGATGGCGTTGCGGCCATAGAGCCCGCCCTGCGGACCCTTGAGCACTTCGATCTGCTCGATATCGAACAGATCCTGATTGAATTGCGCGGGGTTTACTTGCTGCACCCCGTCAACAATCACTGCGACCGAAGGCTCGGAATTGCGGTTCTGGGTGATCCCGCGGATAATGACGAAGGCGTTGCCCGCGTTCTGGGTTTCGACCAGCGTGACGTTCGAAGTGAGCGCGATGAAGTCCGCCGGACGCTCGATCCCGGCGTTCTGGATCGCCTGCGAATCGAAAGCGGTGACCGCGGCGGGGGTGTCCTGCAGAGTTTCGGAGCGGCGCAGCGAGGTGACGACGATTTCGTCGCTTTCCTCAGCCGCGGGTGCGGCGGCGGTGTCCTGCGCGGCCAGCGGCGCAGTGACGATGGTCGCAGCGGCGATGGCGGTGGTGCTGACAGCTTTGCGGCCCAATCGATTCTTGGCGCTGCGGCTGAGGCCCGAAAACTTCATATGTCTCTCCCCTGTCTGCGCGCGAACGCGCCGCTCTTATCGGCGACCTCTCCCTGATTGGCTGGTTATGGAATTCGCAATGCGAAGTCACTTCGATATGCGAAACATTGCAGGTCTGGCTCCAGGATCACGTTGCGGGGCGTCGGGAGGGGCGGCAATGGGGGCTGATCGGTGGGTTTCGGGGGCTGTTTTGGCGCCATGAGGTGTGCATGTGGTTGGCATGTCGTTGCCGGGTGGTTGCTGCGGCGTGACTCTCTGCTTGGCGCGCCAGAGCAATGTTGCGCGAGCCGCGCGGTTTTCACGCCGCGAACGGGCATTCGGGGCCTTTTCCACCGGGCGCCGGATTTAGGACGAGGGTGGAAACTCCAATTCTGCTGCCTGCGGATAGGGGGCTGCCACCATCTCAACCGTCGCCCCGTGTCAGGCACGGGGTGACGGGCGTTCGCGGTCGCGAGGGGTCATAGGTGAAGCGGCAGCTTTCTGGATTGCCCGATCGTTTCGCCAATGGCGGGAGGTGGGTGGCTTGCCGACGGCAGGTTTGAGACCGTGATTGCCCAAAGCTTCCACCGCACAGGATACTGACTTAAAAATAGGGGATCGAGAAATGGGAAGCGCAAAAAGGCGCTCCCCAAAACCTCCGCTTGTCACAGATCAGCTTAAATCAACGATCCGGGCCAGCTTCCCGCCCGAGATTGTAATGAACGAAGCGCCGCGCATGGCGAATTGTTCTCCGGCCTTCATCGGACCTAGATCAATGGCCGGGGTGCCTGTCCAATCCACCTCCAACGCGACGAGATCGCCATCGATAACTGCATTCCTGACCGCTTGGTGGCGAATTGTGAACATCGCTGCCGCTTGTTGTGCGAGTTCGGCGAAGGCGGCGCTGCCCTCGATCTTGATACTTTGCACTGAATTGGAAACGTTCTCGAATACAACATCATCAGCAACGCATGCCACCAGTGCAGCAACGTCCTTGCAATTGTAGGCATCGAGGTAACTTTTGATAATTGCCGGTAG
>PNJY01000269.1 GCA_013822125.1 Erythrobacter sp.
ATGCTCGCCTTGCGGCCGGAGCTTCCCTGGTCTGAATTCGAATTGCTTGCCGCGCCCGTTTTCGAGGGTGACGCGCTCGCGCTTCGTGTCGCTTTCAATTACCCGGTAGGTTCCGCGCGTGAGGCCCTGGGCGCGCTTGTCCCGGTCGACTTCAACCACCATGCCGCGAACATAGGTGCCCGCATACCGCAGCTCCTCGCGCGTCGTATTGACGCGCGCAAGCACGTCGAGCTTGAGCGCAGGCTGCCCCAGTTCGCCATTGGCCTTGAGACCTGTCTGCACAGCCTCGTTTACCTCGCTGCGCAGTGTGCGCCCCGACGCATAGATAGCGGTCCGCTCGCGCTTGGCGGGTGCAAGGGCCAGCCAGGCGGCGGCGGCCTCGATGGCCGCCCCTTCCCCGACCTCGACGACATTGGATCCCAGGTGGCGCAAGGCTTCTTCGATCTGCCCGCCTTGCGCGGCATGCTGGGCAGCCCGCAGTGCCCGGTCACGCCCGCGCAAGTTGATATTCATGGTCGCTGTCTCGACGCCTGCCTTTTGCATGACCTCAAAGGGTTTGCCGGCATCGACCGCACCCAATTGCTTCGCGTCGCCGATACTGGCGAAGCGCGAAAGCTCGAGAAGGTTCGCCAGCCGGACCAGCTTTTCCTTGTCGGTGTTGCCAACCATCGAGGCTTCGTCGAGGAGGACCACGGTGCTGCGCAGTTCGCTGCGCGCCGACGCAAGGGCCGCTTTGTCTCCGCCTTCGAGCAGCGCGGCATGGCGCTTCAGGAACCGCGCCACCGTCATTGAAGGGATCCCGGTGTCGCGTTCCAGCATCTGCACGAGCGTGTTCTGGACGGCGAGCCCTAGGACGGACTTGCCTTCTTCGCGCAAGATGTCGGCCACGGGTTGGAGGACCGTGCTCTTGCCTGCCCCCGCCACCCCCTGGATGGCCACAATGCGGTTGCTGGAGCCAAGGAGAAGCCTTCCTGCGGCCTCCTGCCCCTGATTGAGGGTCATCCCATATTTGAGCTGGGAAAGCGCCTGAAGGCGCACGCCTACCTCGGCAGGATCGACGATGGGCGGGGCCATCCCGCGCCCTGCTTCGACGGCCGCGACGATCCGCTGCTCGGCAGCAATGGCCCCTGCGGTTGTGACAAGTCCCCGGTCCGCCCCCTTGCCTCTCACGAGTTCGCCCTGGCGCAGCAGTTGCTCCACCCTGCGCTCGATTTCCGGCATGGCCGCCGGCAATCCGAACCCCAGTGCAGCCTTGTAGATGTCGGTGCGCGCAAAGGCCGCTTCGCGTTCGGAAAGATGACGCACGGCTGAAGCAACAGCATGGACAGCGGCAATCTCCTGCGGCGATTTTCTGGCCAGATCGCGCGGGACCAGTGGATCGCCAGCGCGCAGTCCCAATCGCTCGGCAAATGCCTGAGCGATGCCCCGACCGTGCTCGACCACGTCGCGAACGAACCCGCCGAGCGTGGGCACGGCACCGATGTCGATGGCAGCCCGGCCATTGGCCCTAGCGATAACCTCGGCGGGGTCAAAACCGATCCGTGCTGCCTGGTCGCGCCACTGCTGACCAAGCGCA
>PNJY01000270.1 GCA_013822125.1 Erythrobacter sp.
CTGGTCATAAGGCCGCGGTCTTTGACAGCGCCCCGCGCTTCTGGCAAGGCGCGCCGCGCGCTGCGGCCCGGGCTCTTGATAAAGCGCTTGCCGCGCCCAACTTTTGCGACCAAGCCGCCTGCGATTTTTGCAGCTTGCATGTCCGCTCCGGCCACGGGGCGGCCCGAATTGAGGAATGACAATGGCCAAGCCCGAATGGGGAACCAAGCGTACCTGCCCGAAGTGCGGCACGCGCTTTTACGATCTCGGCAAGGAAGATCCGGTCGCCTGCATCGAATGCGGCGAGACCTGGACGCCCGAGCCGGTGCTCAAGTCCAAGCAGCCGATTCCCTTCGAGGAAGTCGAGAAGAAGGTCGATGTCGACGCCGACGCGGATCTGGGCGGCGATGATGATCTGGGCGATCTCGAGGACATCGAGGACATCGACGAGGATGGCGATTCGCCCGACAACGACGTCGACCTCGGCGGTGACGACGATCTGGGGGTTGCCACCTCGGGCGATGATGAAGACGACGAAAGCTGATTTTGCTCTTGCAATGGTGGGGCGGCCCTTATAATGGCCGGCTCCCGCAGGCGGGGCACCCGCTTTGCTTTGCATGATGACTGGCTCGGGGCCTTAGCTCAGCTGGGAGAGCGCAACACTGGCAGTGTTGAGGTCAGCGGTTCGATCCCGCTAGGCTCCACCAGTCATTCTGATCAAAGTCGGAATTCGTAGCCCCAGAGGGGGCGCAGTTTCGCAACGCTGGCCGACGAGGTTTCGTCCGCCGGCGTTTTTCGCATGATGCGCGCCCGGCAGGTCGCGTGAGGAGACGTTGGCGATGTTCGATACGCTGTCCGACCGCCTTGGCGGGGTGTTCGACAGGCTCAAGGGCCGCGGCGCGCTGCGTGAGCAGGACGTGCGCGATGCCATGCGCGAAGTGCGCATCGCGCTCCTCGAAGCCGACGTCGCGCTCCCCGTCGCCCGCCGCTTCATCGACGCCGTTACCGAAAAGGCGGTCGGCCAGGATGTCCTGAAGTCGGTCACCCCCGGCCAGATGGTCATCAAGATCGTCCATGACGAACTGGTCGAGACGCTGGGCGGGATGGAGGTCGAAGGCCTCAAGCTCGATGCGCGCCCTCCGGTCGTGATCATGATGGTCGGCCTGCAGGGCTCTGGGAAAACGACCACCACCGCCAAGCTCGCCAAGCTGATCCGCGAACGCCACGGCAAGAAGGCGCTGATGGCCTCGCTCGACGTCAACCGTCCGGCCGCGCAAGAGCAGCTGGCGGTGCTGGGCACGCGGGTCGAGGTCGCCACCCTGCCGATCATCGCCGGGCAACAGCCGGTCGACATTGCGCGCCGGGCGATGGAGGCTGCCAAGCTTCAGAACTTCGACGTGCTGCTGCTCGACACCGCCGGGCGTCTGCACGTCGATGATGCGCTGATGGCCGAGATGAAGGCGGTCGCTGGCGTGTCGTCGCCGGGTGAAGTGCTGCTGGTTGTCGATTCGTTGACAGGTCAGGACGCGGTCAACGTCGCGCAGAGCTTCACCAATGAAGTGCCGCTGACCGGCGTGGTGCTGACCCGCATGGA
>PNJY01000271.1 GCA_013822125.1 Erythrobacter sp.
CGACGTAATAGGTGTCGTGCAGGTTGTCGTCGATCCCGCCGTTCGCAAGCACCACGCCGGTCACGCCGCCCACGGTGAACAGGAAGATGAAGCCCATCGACCAGACCATCGGCGACTTGAAGCTAAGGCTGCCGCCCCACATCGTCGCGATCCAGCTGAAGATCTTCACGCCGGTCGGCACCGCGATCACCATGGTGGCGGCGGTGAAATACATCTTCGTGTTCACGTCGAGCCCGACGGTGTACATGTGGTGCGCCCAGACGATGAAGCCGACGACACCGATCGCGACCATCGCGTAGGCCATGCCGAGGTAACCGAACACCGGCTTCTTCGAGAAGGTGGCGATGATCTGCGAGATCATGCCGAACCCCGGCAGGATCATGATGTAGACTTCCGGGTGGCCGAAGAACCAGAACAGGTGCTGGTAGAGCACCGGATCACCGCCGCCAGCCGGATTGAAGAAGGTCGTGCCGAAGTTGCGGTCGGTCAGCAGCATGGTGATGGCCGCGGCCAGCACCGGCAGCGCCAGCAGCAGCAGGAAGGCGGTAACCAGCACCGACCACACGAACAGCGGCATCTTGTGCAGGGTCATGCCCGGCGCGCGCATGTTGAAGATGGTGGTGATGAAGTTGGTCGCGCCGAGGATCGAGCCCGCGCCCGCAAGGTGCAGCGAGAAGATCGCGAAGTCCACCGCGGGGCCGACCGAACCGCTCGTCGAAAGCGGCGCATAGACCGTCCAGCCGGTGCCCGCGCCGGGGCCAGTGCCGCCGGGAACGAACAGCGAGAACAGCAGCGAGACGAAGCCCGCCACCGTCAGCCAGAAGCTAACATTGTTCATGCGCGGGAAGGCCATGTCCGGCGCGCCGATCATCAGCGGCACGAACCAGTTGCCAAAGCCGCCGATCATCGCGGGCATGACCATGAAGAACACCATGATCAGGCCGTGCGCGGTGATGAACACGTTCCACATGTGCAGCGCGGTGTTGAGATCATTGCCGCCGCCCATGAACTCGGCCCACCACTGCAGATACTGGATGCCCGGCTCCTGCAGCTCGACCCGCATGATGCCCGAAATGGCACCCCCGACGATCCCCGCGATAATCGCGAAGATCAGATACATCGTGCCGATGTCCTTGTGGTTGGTCGACATGAACCAGCGGGCGAAAAAGCCCGGCTTGTGGTCCGCGTGATCATGGGTGTCGTGCCCATGATCCTGATGGATGTCGAAGCCTTCTGCGGTGGTTGCCATGATCAGCTACTCTTCTGCGTGGAACTAGGTATCGGGTTCAGCCAGCGGTCGCCGGAGCGGGATCGGCAGCGGGGGCCGGAGCAGCCGGGGCAGGCGCGGCTTCCGCTTCGCCCGGCATGCTGCCGCCCTGCGCCTTCACCCAGGCGGCGAATTCGGCCGGGGGCAGCGCTTCGATCGCAATCGGCATGTAGCCGTGACGCGCGCCGCACAGCTCGGAACACTGGCCGTAATACACGCCCGGCTCCTTGATGGTCAGCAGCTTTTCGTTGAGACGGCCCGGCACCGCGTCCATCTTGAACCACAGCGACGGCACGGCGAAA
>PNJY01000272.1 GCA_013822125.1 Erythrobacter sp.
GCGCCCAGCACCGATCCGCTGATCGTCGGGCCGGAGACGCGGAAGGAGATGCGCGGTTCTGCCACCGCCCAGGCAAGGTCGCGGTGGGTGCGCAGGTGCAGCGTGTTCTGCGCCAGAACGATCACGCGCGCCACCTGCGGCGTATCGAGCAGCGCCATCAGCACCCGGTTGAGCATCATCTCTCCCGCAACCGGGATCAGCGCTTTCACCTCTGTGCCGAAATGCGCCGCCATCGGGTCGATCCCCGGACGCTGCCCGGCGAGCACCAGCGCGGTCCAGCCGGGCGAGGGGTCTGTCATAGGGGAACGAGCCTTGGATCAAGCGAGGGACAGCCGCTCTCTCCTAGCCGCACTTCGCCTTGTCAAGAAATCCGCTTCCCGCGTCGGACCCGAAAAGAGGGACAGCCTTCCGGCGGGCGGCGATTCGCCCAGACCCTGCAACATGCCGCCTGCGCGGCGTGCGCGCTGACTTACTTTCGCGGCTGGTAGACGCGGACGTAGTCCACTTCCATCTGCGCCGGGAAGGCGGTGTCATCCACGCCCTTCTGCCCGCCCCAGTTTCCGCCGACAGCGATGTTCAGCAGCAGATGCTGCGGCTTGTCGAAAGGCCAGCGCGCCTCCTTGTCGCTTTCCTTCTTGAACAGCAACTTGGGCTGATCATCCACGCCGAACAGCATGAAATCGGCGGTCCACAGCAGCTGATACTTGTGCATGGCATCGCAGGCGTCAGGAACCGTGTGGCTCGAGGTTTTCTGGGTGCCGCGCGAAAAGTTGAATGCGGAGGTGTGGATGCTGTGATGGATGACGCCGGGATCGAAGCCGACATGCTCCATGATGTCGATCTCGCCGCCAGCGGGCCACTTCACGCTCGGATCGGAAGGCAGCATCCAGATCGCGGGCCACGTTCCCCGGCCACAGGGGAGCTTCGCGCGGATCTCGAAAAAGCCGTAGGTCCAGTCCCCAAGCCCTTGGGTAATGAGCCGGGCCGAGGTGTATTTCTGCTTGCCCCAATCGGCATAGCGCGCTGACGAAATGTCCTCTGCATGGGCTTCGATGACCAGGCGGCCATTCACCACCCGGGCGTTCTTCTCCCGGCCAGCGGCGTAATATTGCTTCTCGTTGTTGAACCAGCCTTCCTGGTTGCGGAAGGTATCATATTTCCACTTTGCCGGATCGGGGAGGCCGGGCGTGTCAAACTCATCGGACCAGACCAGAGCATAGCCTGCGGGAACCTTGGTCGGGACCGTCTCGCCCGCTTGTGGGGGCGATTTATCGGCCATGACCGGGGGTGCAGCCTGTTCCTGCTCGGTGCCGCTCGTTTCCACGAGCGTCCCGGCAAGGGCAGCAAACCCGAGAGATCCAGCAAGCAAGGCCTTTGCGATCATTTCCAATCAACCCTTTGCCCAACGCCGTTCGGACGGTGCGGCGCCCCTGCTGGAGGGACGCCGCCATGATGTCTCCGCGCCTAGAACTTGACAGCGATGCGCGCGCCGTATGTCCGGGGACGGATGAAGAAGCGGGTATTATCGAACTGGGTGATGATAATCGCGGCTTC
>PNJY01000273.1 GCA_013822125.1 Erythrobacter sp.
TCGCCGCGCGACAAGCAGGTACGCGACGTCGTGGTTCCCGAAGCGATCACGGTGCAGGAACTGGCCAACCGCATGGCGGAAAAGGGCGCAGACCTGGTCAAGGCGCTGTTCAAGATGGGGATGATGGTCACCGTCAACCAGTCGATCGACCAGGATACGGCCGAACTGTTGGTCGAGGAATTCGGCCACAACATCACCCGCGTTTCCGAAAGCGATGTCGATATCGATTCGACCGAAGACGTCGATCCGGCCGAAACGCTGGTCACGCGTCCTCCGGTCATCACGATCATGGGCCATGTCGATCACGGCAAGACCTCGCTGCTCGACGCACTCCGCGGGACAGATGTGGTCAAGGGCGAAGCGGGCGGGATCACCCAGCATATCGGCGCCTACCAGATCACCACCAAGGACGGGCACAAGCTGACCTTCCTCGATACGCCGGGCCACGCTGCCTTCACGCAGATGCGCGCGCGCGGTGCCAATGTCACCGACATCGTGGTGCTGGTGGTGGCTGCCGATGACGGGATCATGCCGCAGACGATTGAGGCGATCCATCACACCCGCGCGGCCGGCGTTCCGATGATCGTTGCGATCAACAAGTGCGACAAGCCCGAAGCCGATCCCGGCAATATCCGCAACCGCCTGCTCGAACACGAGGTGGTGGTGGAGAAAATGTCGGGCGATGTGCAGGATGTCGAGGTTTCGGCCAAGACCGGCGCAGGGCTGGATGAACTGATCGAGAAGATCCTGCTTCAGGCCGAACTGCTCGAGCTCAAGGCGCGGCCTGACCGCGACGCCGAAGCCACCGTGATCGAGGCTCAGCTCGACAAGGGCCGTGGCCCGGTTGCAACGGTGCTGATCACGCGCGGTACGCTGCGGCGCGGCGATACCTTTGTCGTCGGCACACAGAGCGGGCGAGTGCGCGCTCTGGTGGACGACAAGGGCAAGCAGATCGACGAAGCTGGGCCGGCCATGCCGGTCGAGGTGCTGGGTCTGGCCGGAGTTCCCTCCGCCGGTGATCCGCTCTCCGTGGTCGAGAACGAGCAACGCGCGCGCGAAGTCGCCGCCTTCCGGCAACAGAAAGCGACTGAGAAGCGCACTACGCTCGCCCCCACCAATTTCGATACGATGTTCACCAATCTGACGAGCAATGTCGTGGAATTTCCGGTGGTGGTGAAGGCCGATGTGCAAGGTTCGGTCGAGGCGATCGTCAATGCGCTGCACAATCTCTCGAACGACGACATCAAGGTGCGCGTGCTCCACGCAGGCGTGGGCGCGATCACCGAGAGCGATGTCACGCTGGCGGCGGCCAGCAAGGCGCCGATCATCGGCTTCAACGTGCGCCCCAATGCCAAGGCGCGCCAGCTTGTCGAGAAGGACAAGGTGCGGATGATGTATTACGACGTCATCTATCACCTGACCGAACACGTCGCCAAGGAAATGGCCGGCGAGCTTGGTCCGGAAAAAATCGAACATGTGCTCGGCCGCGCCGAGGTCAAGCAAGTCTTCCCGGCGGGCAAGCGCGACAAGGCGGCAGGGCTTCTGGTG
>PNJY01000274.1 GCA_013822125.1 Erythrobacter sp.
TGATGCGGCATCCCGGGCGTATCATGACCCGCACCATGCTGCTCGAACGGGTCTGGGATTTCGACTTCGACCCCAAGACCAATATCGTCGAAACCCATCTCAGCAGGCTGCGATCAAAGCTGAATGCCGGGTTTGACAGCGACCCGATCGAAACCGTTCGCGGCGCAGGCTATCTCATCCGGGACAGCGGATGAAACGCTGGTGGCGCGGCACGTTCGGGCTGGTTGCGGCGGTGGCGTTTGGCTTTGCGCTGGCGACGCTCGCGATCGGGGTGGTCGCCTTTGAAACCACACATGAAGCGCTCGAACTGCAACTTGATCACCGCATCGCCATCGAAACGCAGGCGCTGATCGACGAGGGACAGGACGGGCCTGATGGGATAGCGGCCGCCATTCGGCGGCGCGAGGCAGCGAGCAGCACCGCAAGTCTTGGCTACTTGCTGGTCGACGCAGCGGGTGAACCTCTTGCCGGCACACTGGATACGATTGTTCCGGCCAAACCCGGCTATGTCGAACTCTTGCCTTACCGCGCAGATGGTCAGGATCGTATCGCACAGTCGCTGACGACCGCATTGCCAGAAGGGCACCGGCTGCTGGTAGCCGCAGATCGGGCTGCCATCGACGAGATGGATAATAGCTTCATCCAACTGTTCCTTGGCGCGTTCGGGACGATGCTGTTGCTCGGCATCACGGCGGCGTGGGTGGTCGGTATCGTTACGCGGCGTCGCCTCGCCCGGATCGATCACACGGCTTCGGCAATCATTGCGGGCGATTTATCCCGGCGCGTGCCGCTGTCGGGAAGCGGCGACGAGTTTGACGGTGTGGCCGAGACCCTCAACCTGATGCTCGACCGTATCGGCGGGCTGATGGAGAACCTGCGCCAGGTATCAAGTGACGTAGCGCACGATCTTCGCACCCCGCTCACCCGATTGCAGAACCGTCTCGATGAGGCGCTGCGGGAGCCAGATGGCGACCTGCAACGCGGCTCAATCGAAGCGGCGGCGGCCGAAGCCACCGAGCTGCTCGAGGTATTCTCAGCGCTCCTGCGGATCGCCGAAGTTGAAGGCATGGCAGCGCGCGCGCATTTTCAGACGGTCGATCTTAGCATTGTCGTGACCGACATGGCTGAGGCGTATCGCCCTTCAATGGAAGCAAGCGGTCACGAGGTGGTGACCGATATTGCCCTCGGTGTAACGATCCCCGGAGATCGCCGCTTGCTCCAGCAGATGCTCACCAACCTGCTCGACAATGCCGTTCAGCACACGCCGGAGGGGACAGTGGTGCGCATCACTTTGGGCTGCGCCGATGACATTATCCGCCTTGCGGTATCCGACAATGGGCCGGGGGTAGCAGCCGGTCAGGTCGACGTGCTGTTCAAAAGGTTCACCCGCGCGGACGGAAGCCGATCCACGCCAGGGCATGGACTTGGCCTTGCCTTGGTCGCAGCCGTCGTTGCCGCCCATGGTGGCAAGGCGAAAATTTCGTCCGGTACTGGCTTCAGCGTCAACATCGGGTTCTAGCTGAAGCCGCCCTTCAGAAATCCACCC
>PNJY01000275.1 GCA_013822125.1 Erythrobacter sp.
CAGACTTCCGGCGTCCGCCCGGCTCGTTGAGGTAACAGACCATGTTGCAACCGAAAAAGACCAAGTTCCGCAAGCAGTTCAAGGGCCGGATCAAGGGCGATGCCAAGGGCGGCACCACCCTGAACTTCGGATCCTACGGGCTGAAGGCGCTTGAGCCCGAGCGGGTTACCGCCCGCCAGATCGAAGCGGCGCGCCGTGCGATCACCCGTCACATCAAGCGTCAGGGTCGTCTCTGGATCCGCGTGTTCCCCGATGTGCCCGTGTCCAAGAAGCCTGCCGAAGTCCGTCAGGGTAAGGGCAAGGGTTCGGTCGAATACTGGGCGGCCAAGGTGAAGCCGGGCCGTATCCTGTTCGAACTCGACGGCGTGGCCGGCCCGCTGGCCGCCGAAGCCTTCGAGCGTGCAGCCATGAAGCTGCCGATCAAGACCAAGGTTGTTGCCCGGCTCGGCGACACCAGCCACCTGGGAGGCGAATAATGGCCGATATCGCGGACCTTCGCACCAAGACCGATGACCAGCTGACCGCCGAGCTCACCGAGCTCAAGCGCGAGCAGTACAACCTGCGGTTCCAGGCTGCGACCAACCAGCTCGAAGCCCCGTCGCGCATCCGTCAGGTGCGCCGGGCCATCGCGCAGATCAAGACGCTGCAAAGCGAGCGTGCGGCGAAAGCCGCCGCCGTGAAGGCGTAAGGAGAAAGCACATGCCCAAGCGCATCCTCGTCGGGACTGTGACCTCCGACAAGACCGACAAGACCGTGACCGTGCTGGTCGAACGCAAGGTGAAGCACCCGCTCTACGGGAAGATCATCCGTCGTTCGAAGAAGTATCACGCGCACGACGAGACGAACGAATACACCGTGGGTGACGTGGTGCGGATCGAAGAGACCCGCCCGATGTCCAAGACCAAGACCTGGATCGTCAAGGACCGGGTCGTGGCAGGCGGCGTGCAGGCGGTGGAAGCCGACCTCGACGTCGCGGCTGCGGGTAACTGAAACGTAGACGGAACTGCCAGGCCCCGGTCGGATCGGGTGTCCCGGTAAGCCAATGAGAAGGAAGACGGATCAATGATCCAGATGCAATCCAATCTCGACGTCGCGGACAATAGCGGCGCCAAGCGCGTCCAGTGCATCAAGGTGCTGGGCGGGTCGAAGCGTCGTACCGCGGGCGTCGGCGATGTGATCGTCGTCTCCATCAAGGAGGCGCAGCCGCGCACCAAGGTCAAGAAGGGCGACGTGCACCGCGCGGTGATCGTGCGCACCCGCAAGGACGTGCGTCGTCCGGATGGCACCGTCATCCGCTTCGACACCAATGCCGCGGTGCTCGTGAACAAGAACGAGGAGCCGATCGGCACCCGTATCTTTGGCCCCGTGGTGCGCGAACTGCGCTCGAAGGGCTTCATGAAGATCATCTCGCTTGCTCCGGAGGTGCTGTGATGGCTGCCGCGAAGATCAAGAAGGGTGACAGCGTCGTCGTGCTGTCGGGCAAGGACAAGGGCCGCACCGGTACGGTTGCGCAGGTCATGCCCAAGGACGGCAAGGTT
>PNJY01000276.1 GCA_013822125.1 Erythrobacter sp.
CGTGCTGTTGCTGCAAGAAGGACGAGCTCGGCCAAATGGCCTGCTGCAAGGAGCATGGCGAGCAGGCTGGTGAGCATGCTGGTCACGACATGAGCGGCATGGATCACAAGTAAGCAATGGTGCGCGGAGGGTGGTCCGCTACCCTCCGCGTATTGCCATGTGAGTACTGGCAAATGCGGACTGGACCTTAGTTTACACCGGAGCGGTTCAGCGGCCACCCGCGGATAAGGAGATCACATATGCGAAAGCTCGTTTTGGCACTAGCGCTGTTTTCGACCCCCGCGCTAGCGGCAGGCGACATCCTGATGCATCGCGATCCGGGGTGTGGCTGCTGCGAACAATGGGCTGCGCGGGTTCGGCAGGCCTTCGGCAGAAATGTGCGAATCGTCGATGACGCGAACCGTACCGCGTTCCAGCGGCAGGTGGGTCTTCCCGCAAACCTGGTGTCATGCCACACCGCGATCGTGGACGGGATCGCCTTCGAGGGACACGTTCCTATTGCGGACATGCGCCGCGTACTGGCGAGCCGCCCGAAAGGTGTTCGTGGGCTTGCAGTTGCGGGAATGCCCATCGGATCGCCGGGCATGGAGGTGCCGGGTGTTCGCGCGCAACGGTATAACGTCATTGCCTTCGGGGCCGCGCGCACCAGCGTATACGCACAGCATTAGTCGTCGCATTAGAAGCGAGCGTCTTAATCTCCGCTCCCGCGAAACCCGGAGCACATCCGGGCAAATCGAATGAGAGCGGGGCAAGATGCTTCCGCGAGTTGTGTTACGTTTGGAGCGGGGGCGTTTTCGCCTTGATCGCGATGAAGGCCGCGCCTGCAGTCGTCCTTCGCCCAAGCCAGCCCGCTCGGACGTACCACGCAATTCGGAGAGGCGCTTTCACAGCCGAACATCCCAACGAGCGAGTAGCGCCGCCATGCCGACGTACAGGACGATGGTGAGAGCGCAGCCGGCCGCGAGTGCGGGCCAGAACGCGAAGCCGCGCTTGAGCAGAACCGGGATCAGCAGGAAGATCGGCAGGCTCGGAAGAACGTACCAGAACGTGGCTTGCGAATAGCTGGCCGTACGCGCTGCGTCGCCAGTGTCGCGCCAGAGCCAGATCATGCTGAGCACGGCGACAAGCGGGAGCGATGCCAGCAATGCGCCAAGTCCAGCGCTCCGGCGGGCGACTTCGGAAACCACAACAATGATGATCGCCGAGATAGCGGTTTTGACGACCAGATAGATCATTCGTGGTCTCCGTTGCACATGGTGTGATCCCCCAGCGCCTCGATCACGCGACAATCGGCGGCAAGTCCGCCCCGGCAGCGACCGATAATGCGCGATAGTTCGTCGCGCAGGGTAACGAGTTGGCCGATCTTCTCTTCGACCTGCGCCAGATGCCGGGTGGCGATCCGGTCGGCCTCGGAACACTCGCGCTCGGGATGGTCGGCCAGATCGAGCAGCGAGCGCACTTCCTCGATGGT
>PNJY01000277.1 GCA_013822125.1 Erythrobacter sp.
ACGGGACGCTTTTGACCTGCTCGAGGCGGCATTGACACGCCACATGGCCGGACTGCTGAACAAACCTCTGATGCTGAACCAGATCACGGAGATCAGTGCGCTTATCGAGGCGCTGCCGACACATACGGTCAGAAGTGAAGACCAGATCAGGTATCAGCAATTCTCGACGCCCGCAGACCTCGCAAGCCTAGCCGTGATTTTGGCGCAGCCACTTGCAACCGATATCGTTCTTGAACCGAGCGCCGGGCATGGCGCTCTTGTGGCGACTTTGCCCGATGTCGGCGCATTGCATCTCAACGAGATCGATCCGCGCAGGCGTGAAAAGCTGGCACTGCTGTTTCCCAAGGCCACCCTCACATGGATCGATGGAGCCATGCTGGCCTCCCATCTCGACGCGGCAGTGCAACCAAGCCTGATCCTGATGAACCCGCCATTCTCCCGATCAATGGGACGAGGAACAGACGAGTTCGCAGCGGTGCGTCACCTGCGCGCTGCCATCACGCGGCTAGGGAAGGGGGGGCGGATCGTCGCGATCATGCCGGACTGGTTCACGACGAGCGCAAAGCTTGCGAAAATCTACGAAGACACCTTTGCCTCTTGCACGGTCCGCACATCCATCCGGCTGAATAAATGCTATCACAAGCAGGGCACCAGCGTGGCCGTCCGCTTGTACATGATCGACAAGATCCCGGGTCAGATCAGACCTGCAGTTTTGGCGCGGGAGACAGTCGCAGACGTCGCGTCTGCAGTTCCAATCATCAAACGCGTGACAGTCCAGGCCGACTGCGAACCGCGCGCGGTGCCGCCGAAAGCAAAGCCGGGTGCGCTCTTCAAAGCCATGCGGGCAACGCCGATCACAAAGCCCGTCAAAGCGAGGGCAGCCCAAACCCCCAAGATCGAAGCACTGGCGTTCAGTACCTTGGACAAGCCGCGTGTTCTCGGTGAGCAAAGCGGGGTCTACATCCCGTACCGGCCAAGCCGGGTCGACATTGTTGGCGCACGCGAACATCCGACGCCGCTCGTCGAAAGCGTGGCCATGGGCTCGATCCCGGCACCAATCCCGGATTATGTCCCGGCGCTGCAGGATCGGGTCTTGCAGGAAAGCCTACTATCCGAGGCCCAGATCGAAACTGTCATCTATGCTGGGAACGCGTGGCAGCAGCATCTGCCTGGCCTGTTCGTTCCGGCTGAAGAAGGCGTTGGCCTGCAACTCGACGAGCATGGGCGCGCCTACCGCAAAGGCTATTTCCTCGGCGATGGCACGGGGGCAGGGAAGGGCAGGCAGATCGCCGCCTGTATCCTTGATGGCTGGCTTGCTGGACGCCGGAAGGCCATCTGGGTCTCGAAGAACGAGAGCTTGCTTGAGGATGCGCGCCGCGACTGGAGCGCAATCGGCGGCCTTGCTGCCGACATTCAGCCACTTTCCAACTGGAAGATCGATCAGGCCG
>PNJY01000278.1 GCA_013822125.1 Erythrobacter sp.
CTGACCCTGACCGAGAGTTTCGCCATGCTGCCCACCGCTGCGGTGAGCGGCTTCTATTTCGCGCATCCCGAAAGTTCCTATTTCGGGGTGGCGCGGATTGGGCGCGACCAGCTTGAGGATTATGCCCGTAGGCGCGGGATCGACATGGCTGAGGCCGAACGCTGGCTGCGGCCCAATCTCGATTAGGGTCAGGACCGGGATCAGGACCCATTAGGCACATATGGCCAAACGAAAGGGCCGCCAGGATCTCTCCCGGCGGCCCCTTCCTTATTGGCAAGTGCGTGCCTCAGTCCTTGAGGAAATCGGGCACATGCGTCGGGCCATCGCTCCGTTCGCGGCCACCACGTTCGGAATCGCGGCGTCCGCCGCGCCCGCGATCGCGGTCGCCACGCGGATGGCGGCGATCGCCCCCGTCACGGTCACGCTTCTCGCCGCGCGGTTCGCGCGGAGGACGCGTATCTTCGAGCTCCTCGCCGGTTTCCTGGTCTACCACTCGCATCGACAGTCGGACCTTGCCGCGCTGATCGATCTCGAGCACCTTGACCTTGACGTCCATCCCTTCGGAAACGACATCACCCGGCCGCTCGACCCGCTCGTTCTTCATTTCGGAGACGTGGACGAGCCCGTCCTTGCCGCCCATGAAGTTCACAAATGCGCCGAAATCAACGATGTTGACGACCTTGCCACTGTAGATCTTGCCCACTTCGGGCTCTTCGACGATGCCGAGGATCCAGTTCTTCGCGGCTTCGATCTCGTCGAGATTGGACGAGGAGATCTTGATCAGGCCTTCATCGTCGATGTCCACCTTGGCGCCGGTTTCGGCCACGATCTCGCGGATCACCTTGCCGCCGGTGCCGATCACGTCGCGGATCTTCGACTTGTCGATCTGCAATGAGACGATGCGCGGTGCGTGCGCAGAAAGCTCGCTGCGGGCAGAGCCCAGCGCCTTCTTCATCTCGCCCAGGATATGCGCACGGCCGGCCTTGGCCTGTTCGAGCGCCTTGGTCATGATTTCCTGCGTGATGCCGGCAACCTTGATGTCCATCTGCAAGGACGTGATGCCCTGCTCGGTACCTGCCACCTTGAAGTCCATGTCGCCCAGATGATCTTCGTCACCCAGAATGTCGGACAGCACAGTGAATTCGTCGCCCTCGAGGATCAGGCCCATCGCGATGCCCGAAACCGGGCGCGTGATCGGAACGCCTGCGTCCATCATGCTGAGGCAGCCGCCGCACACGGTCGCCATCGAGGACGAGCCGTTGCTTTCGGTAATGTCCGACAGCACGCGGATGGTGTAGGGGAAGTCTTCCTTGCTCGGCAGCACGCCGCGCAGCGCGCGCCATGCCAGCTTGCCATGCCCGATATCGCGGCGGCTGGGCGCGCCAAAGCGGCCCACTTCGCCCACCGAATAGGGGGGGAAGTTGTAGTGCAGCATGAAG
>PNJY01000279.1 GCA_013822125.1 Erythrobacter sp.
CGACGGTGGCCGGCATGTCCCACTTGCGACGCTTGAAGTCGATGAAGCGGTACTTCTGCTTGTGGCCCCCGGCGATCCCGCGCGAGGTGACGTGGCCCTTGTTGTTGCGGCCACCGGTCTTGTGCTTGCCTTCGGTAGCGCCTTGACCGGCTTGCCCTTGTAGAGCGCCGACTTGTCGACCAGAATCAGACCGCGGCGGGCGGGACTGGTCGGCTTGTAGTTCTTGAGTGCCATTGTTCGTTTCTCCGTCCCTGGCCTCAGATACCGCTGGTGATGTCGATCATTTCACCCTCGGCGAGGGTGACAATGGCCTTCTTCACGTCGGAGCGCTGATAGGCCTTGCCCTTCCAGCGCTTGGTCTTGCCCTTCTGGATCAGGGTGTTCACGGCGACGACCTTCTTGTCGTAGATCGCCTCGATCGCTTCCTTGATCTGCGGCTTGGTCGCGTTGCCGGCGACCTTGAAGACCACGGCGTTCGCTTCGGACGCGAGGGTCGACTTTTCGGTGATGTGCGGCGCGATGATCACATCATAGTGACGCGCGTCGACAGTCTGCTTCTTAGCCATTGAAGCGCGCCTCCAGCTTTTCGACAGCGGCCTTGGTCAGCACCAGCGTGTCGTGGTTGAGGATGTCGTAGACATTGGCACCGATCGCGGGGAGCACGTTGATGCCCGGCAGGTTGCCGGCGGCCTTCTTGAAGCCTGCGTCGACCTGCTCGCCGTCGATCACCAGCACCTTGCCGGTCAGACCGGCCTTGGTGAGCTGACCCTTCAGCGCCTTGGTCTTGACGTCGGCCAGCTCGAGGCTGTCGACCACGATCAGGCCGCTCTTGGCCTTGGTCGAGAGCGCCATCTTGAGACCCAGCGCGCGGACCTTCTTGTTGAGCGACTGCTCGAAGTCACGCTTGCGCGCACCGTGAGCCTTGCCGCCGCCGATGAAGATCGGAGCTGCGCGGTCGCCGTGACGGGCGGTACCGCCGCCCTTCTGCTTGCCGAACTTCTTGCCGGTGCGGGCCACATCCGAACGCTCACGCGTCGGACGGGCGGTCCCGCGGCGGTTCTCGAGCTGCCAGGTAACGACCCGGTGCAGGATGTCGGCGCGCGGCTCGATGCCGAACACGTCATCCGAAAGCTCGATGTCTGCGCCCTTGACCGCAGTACCGTCGATGTTCTGAACCTTGATCTTCATGGCTCAGCCTTCCTTGTTTTCTTCGGTGGCCGGTGCGTCGATTTCGACGGCTTCGGTCACGATGGCTTCGTCGGCCGCAGCTTCGATGACCGAGGGGGTCTCGTCAGCAGTGTGCGGAGCCTTCTTGTCGAGCACGGCGCCCGGGAACGGCAGGCCCTCGGGGGCCTTCAGCTTCACCGCGTCGCGGACGAGCAGCCAGCCATTCTTCGCGCCCGGGACCGAACCCTTGACGAAGAGGAGG
>PNJY01000280.1 GCA_013822125.1 Erythrobacter sp.
CGCTCGACATCGCCCGCGACATGCACCCGCATCCGGCGCTTGTGCATTTCCTCGAGCAGCACGCGAAGCTGAAGCTCGGCGAGCCGCGCGCCGACACAGCGGTGGATGCCGTAGCCGAAGGCCAGATGCCGCCGCGCGTTCTCGCGCGTGATGTCGAGCTTGTCGGCGTCCTCGAACACCTCCTCGTCGCGGTTGGCGCTGATATACCACAGCACCACCTTGTCGCCCGCCTTGATGGTCTGGCCGAAGACTTCGGTATCCTCGGTGCAGGTGCGGCGCATATGGGCAAGCGGCACCTGCATGCGCAGGATTTCCTGCACCGCATTGGGGATGAGATCGGGGTTTTCCTCGAAGAGCTTGCGCTGGTCGGGGAACTTGTCGAGCGCGTGGATGATCCCGCTCATGGTGTTGCGGGTGGTGTCGTTGCCGCCGACGATCAGCAGCACCAGATTGCCCATGAATTCCTGCGGGCTCATCTGGTTCATCGCGGGCGAGTGGATCATCATCGAGATGAGATCACTGCCCGGCTCCTTGTCCATGGTCCGCTCGATCCACAGAGTCTGGAAATAGGCCCCCATCTCCTGAAGGATGCCCCAGCGCATCTCGTCGAGCTCGCGGATCGCGCCAAGCTCGGTATCGCCCGACCAGTCGGACCAGAAGGTCAGCAAGCGGCGGTCTTCCCAGGGGAAGCCGAACAGGATCGCGAGCATGCCCGTGGTGAGCTCGATCGAAACCGTATCGACCCAGTCGAACACCTGTCCGCGCGGCAGGCTGTCAAGCAGCTCGCCGGTGCGGGCGCGGATTTCCGCTTCCATGTCGGTAACGGCGGACGGCGTGAACTTGGGCGCGACGGTACGGCGCTGGCCGGTATGCTGCGGGCGGTCCATCGCGATGAACATCGGCAGCTGGCGCGGCTCGCGGCCGTATGCGGCCAGTTCTTCGGCGGTGGGCGGCTGGAGAATGGTGATCCCGCCGTGCTCATAGCTTGACGAGAAAGTTTCGGGCAGCGCCTCGATATGCTGGATCGCCTTGTGGCCGACCACCGCCCAATAGGGGCCGAAGGGGCTTTCGGGGATGTAGTGCAGCGGGCCGGCCTTGCGCATCTCGGCAAAGATCGGCTGCCACTTGTCCTCGAAATAGATGTCCGAGCGGCTGACGTCCCACGGGTGGGTGTGCTGGAGCCGCTCCTCGGGATGCTCGGCGAAATGGGCCTGAAGCGCGTCATAGGACGATGGCTCACGGCGCACTTGCGGGCGCTGGATGCCGGGTGAGGCGGGGGCGATGGTAGCCATGTCTGTCTCCCGTCGGGCGGCTTTCTTTGCGTGGGGCCGCTCCTGAACGCGTCGCAGTCTGACGCAACTTACAGCAATGTCAATATGGGTTGCGATTCGGGACGGATTGGTCGCTTTCCTACAAGC
>PNJY01000281.1 GCA_013822125.1 Erythrobacter sp.
CGAGAACATCACCGTCCACCGGGTTGCCTTGCGCGATCTTTCGCGCTTTGTGGCCGAGTGGCGGCGCGCCGGACACGCGGTCGACGTAAGAATCGCGATGCTTTTGACGCCGGGATACTTGGGAGAGGAATAAGAGATATGGCAGGACGTGTAGCGGGCAAGATGGCCCTGGTGACGGGCGGCGCGCAAGGATTGGGCCGCGCGCATTGCATCCGTCTGGCGCAGGAAGGCGCGCGGGTGCTGGCGACCGACATCAACGGCGCGGGCGCCGAGGAAACCGCCGCGATCATCAACGCCGAGATGGGCGAAGGCACGGCCTACGGCATCGCCCATGACGTGACCAAGCCCGAGCAGTGGGAAGGCGCGGTCGATGCGGCGCGCGAAAAGCTCGGCGGCCTCAACGTGCTCGTCAACAATGCCGGGATCGGCGTTCCGGGCAATATCGAGGCCTGCGATTTCGGCGACTGGCAGCGCTGCTTCGACATCAACGTCAACTCGATCTTCCACGGCTGCCAGAAAGCCCTGCCGCTGATGCGCGAGCACGCGCCGGGGTCGATCATCAACATCTCGAGCATCGCGGGGCTGATCGCGAGCGACACCATGCCGGCCTATAATGCCTCCAAGGCGGCGGTGTGGATGCTGTCGAAGTCGATCGCGCTGCATTGCGCGAAGAAGGGCATGCAGATCCGCTGCAACTCGGTCCACCCGACCTTCGTCGACACGCCCATTCTGGACGGCACCGCGCGCGCGCATGCGCTCGACAAGGCGGTGCTGATGGAGAAGCTGGCGCGCCAGATCCCCTTGAAGTTCGTCGGCGAGCCCAACGACATCGCCAACGCGGTGCTTTACCTCGCGAGCGACGAGAGCCGCTTCATGACCGGTGCCGAATTGAAGCTCGATGGTGGTATTTCTGCGATGTAAAAAGAGAGGGGCCTTGCGGCCCCTCCCGGTTTCTTCAGATCGGTGTGCAGCGGCCCGAAAACCGGGAACCGCTTTTCGTCGCTGCACTCAATCCGCGATCAGGGCGATCGCGGCGTAGATCAGGATCGGACTGCCGAAGCCAAACAGCGTGGCGAGCACGAAGCCGATGCGGACCAGCATCGGATCGATGTTGAAATAGTTGCCGATCCCCGAGCACACGCCGGCGAGCTTGGCATTGTTCTTGTCGAGACGGAAGCCGCGGCTCGGCGGGGTGCCGCCCGAATTCCTGATGTCATTCATTGTGGTCGAACTCCTGTGAAAGCGTGGGGCGATCAGGCCATCAGGCCGGGCGAGGCGGGAACGATCGCATAGGCGAAGCTGGCAACCGTCAGGATGACAGCGAAAGCGGCCGAAGCAAAGCGGGTGGTGATGTCATTGCCGAACATGGGTGTTGATCCTTGGTCAGAGAGGGTGTTGCGG
>PNJY01000282.1 GCA_013822125.1 Erythrobacter sp.
TTGATCGCGCAGGGTTTTGGGCCGGGCATGGTTCCGCTCAAATATCTCATCCTTGGCAGCCGTTCGCCCGACGTATTCTGCTTTGGCGGCGATCTTGAACTGTTCCAGCGGCTGATCCAGCAACGCGACCGTGCCGGGCTGGTCAACTATGGCCACCGCTGCTGTGCCATCCTCCACCGCAACATCCACGCACTTGGCATTCCGATGTTGACGATCGGGCTGGTGCAGGGCGCGGCGCTGGGCGGCGGGTTCGAGGCTCTGCTGTCGTTCGACTATATCGTGGCCGAACGCAGTGCCACTTTCGGCATGCCCGAGATCATGTTCGGTCTGTTCCCCGGCATGGGCGCGCACGCCTTGCTATCGCGCAAGATCGGCAGCGCCATGGCTGACCGGCTGATCGTCTCGAACGAAACCTATTCGGCCGAAGAAATGTACGAGTTGGGTATCGTCCATCAGCTGGCCGAACCCGGCGACGGGCTCGAGGCCTGCCGCGAATTCATCCGCAAGTCGGATCGCCGCCACGCGGGCCTTGTCGGGTCGCGCCGGGCAATGAAGCATACCTGGGCGCTCGAACTGGATGAACTCAACCGCATCACCGAAATTTGGGCCGACACCGCGTTGCAGCTGCGCGAACAGGACCTCAAGGTCATGAATCGCCTGGTGGCAGCACAGGCACGTCTGACCAGCAGGATCGCCGCCGCCTGATCTCGCGAACGCGATTCAGCTCTCCAGCCCGTGCCCCAGCGCCATGTAGTACTCGCTCTGCATCTCGACCAGCCTGCTTACGGTGCGGTCGAATTCGAACGCCCCGTCACCCCTGGAATAGAGCAGGCCCGGCTCGGTCGCGGCAGTGGCGAACAGCTTGACCTTGTGTTCGTAGAGCGCGTCCACCAGCTTGGTGAAACGGATTGCCTCGTTGCGCATCTCCGGCCCCATCTGCGGAATGCCGACCACGATAACCGTGTGATACGCACGGGCGACGGCCAGGTAGTCTGACGCCCCGCGGTTTTCGCTGCACAGCCGCCTGAAACTGAACACCGCCACGCCCTTGAGGCTTTTGGGCACATGCAGCGCGCGGCCCCCGCCAAGATCAAGCTCGGCCGACGGAACGTGTTCAGCGTCTTCCGGCTTGAAATCGGTCAGCCGGAAGAAAGCCTCGCGCACTTGCGCCGTGGCGGCATCGCCCAAAGGTGAGTGCCAGCAGGCGAGCCCGCCCAGCCGCTCCATCCGGTAGTCTACCGGCCCGTCGAGCGTCATCACGTCGAGCCGTTGCTCGATCAGGTCGATGAACGGCACGAACAGCGAGCGGTTGAGCCCGTCCTTGTAAAGATCGCGCGGCGGGCGGTTGCTGGTGGTGACCACGCTCACCCCGTGATCAA
>PNJY01000283.1 GCA_013822125.1 Erythrobacter sp.
ATCGTTCTTTAACAGCGCCTCTCGTCAAGAGGGCATCGAGTTCCGGGCATCAGCCGTCGCAAAATCGTCGCCGGGCGCGTCGTTCTTTCCGAGGTCGGTATGCCGCCTCACCATGGGCTCCGTCGGTGCGATGCCTCAGCGTTACCCGCGCGGTCCAAGCCGCAACGATCGCTACGAGGTCACCGGCCCCATCGTCCCGGCCGGACGAACCGCTCAGCCGAGCGGAACTCGATATCTTGTCTTTACGCCTCGATTGGTGTGCCCCATTCGAACTCCGTGCCATCGACCCAGATGCAGTGCAGGATTATCGCGATCTTCCGCGCGACAGCCACGCGGGCCTTCTTCGATCCGACCCGTTTGGTGAGACGGACTCCCCACTCCTGTAGCGACGACCAGCGGGCGATCCGCCCGACCAGCACAGACGCAGCCTCGAACAGGTAGGTTCGCGCCAAACCATCGCCGAGCTTTGATATCCGGCCGCTCCAGTCCATTTCCCCGGATTGATGCCGCCTGGGTGTCAAGCCAAGATACGCCCCGACATCAGTCGATCGTTTGAAGCGGAGCGGGTCATCGATCGCACTGATGAACGCCAGCGCCGTGAGGCTGCCGACGCCTGGAACGGTCATCATGCGCCGCGCCGTTTGATGATGCCGCGCCATTGCGAGCAGCGTCCGATCATAGGCCCTGATTTGCAAAGCCATTGTGCGAGCCACTTCCAACAATGGCCTGCACATCGAAGCCAGGTTCGCATCGGCATCGCATGCGGCAGTCGCCTTGGCGACGAACCCGCGACCCGCCGTGCTCCCAAGCATGGTCCCCGTTGTCTTCATTATATTGCGAGCTTGGTTTGTCAGATCCCGCCGCATGTCGATAAGCCGCTTCCGGGCGAGAAGAAGCGATCGGATACGGTGTGCGTCGACCGATTTCGCATGGGCCGGTTTGAACCAGCCAACCCTCATCAGCTCGGCAAGGCCACGGGCATCATTGCGGTCGGTCTTGTTGATCCGCATCGACAGCGCACGATGCGCATGCCGGGCTTCCATATGCATTACCGGCAGGCCCTGCAGCTTCAGCTCCCGACAGAGCCAACTGCTCGATCCGCCCGCCTCCAGCCCGATGCGCTCCGCTTCTGGCGCGTGCTGAGAAACAGCTCGCCCTATTGCGACAGGGTCAGTTCTGACCTTGAGTTCGCGCATGACCGTGCCGGCCGCATCGACAACACAAACACTCGTTTCATCAACGGAAACGTCTAATCCGACGAACTGCATATCGTACCCTCCAAGTTTGAGGGCTTGATCTAACCGAATCGACCGAAACAGCGCAGCCCGCTGTTACCCCATGTCACCC
>PNJY01000284.1 GCA_013822125.1 Erythrobacter sp.
GCGAACTCGGCTAATCATAACCTCGTCGCCATTGCAGAGGGTCGGCTCCATCGCCTCACCAACAATTGGCAAGATTGCGACACTGGCGGGCTGATCACACAGCCGACCTAGCCAAGCCGCATCAACCAACCGCCATTGTGAGCGTGAATCGTTGCCTGTCCCGTTCAGTAGGGGGACTTTGATTATCGAACGCTGCCCGACTGTCGGCCCCTCCTTTCCACCCAGCATCTCTACGGGCACGTCAAAATGCAATGCCAGCAGCGCTATATCGCTTTGGTCAAGGCGGGCTGGAGAACCTCGTTTAATGAACTGCTGGATGTATGCCGAGTTTCTCCCGAGGAGGCGCGAGATCGATGCGTAGGTCTCTCCTCGCTCGCTGATTAGGCCATCCAACGCCTCCCGCGGCTCCATCCTATCATCTCCTTCGATTTCCTACCTCTCTATCACATGCCGGAGGACGAATCCTAGTCGGACAGCCCCGACAAGGTCAGTAGGGCAAGCGAAAGAAACAAACGTCGTACGGGAGCAAAATGCCACGGCACCTGCGCTACTGGGTCGGCCTCGACGCCGGCCACTCGGAGACTGCGGTCTGCCTCGTCGATGCCGAAGGACACGTATTCTTCGAGGCAATGACTGAGACCCGCGCTGCTCCGATAAGAGATATCGTTCGACGGTTCGGCGTTGAGCCTGTCCAGTCTATTACGATCGAGGCCGGTGTCGGCACTCAAATGGTTCGGGATCTCCGTTCGTTCGGGTTTCCCGTTCAAGTCGTCGACGTTCGCAAATCAAGCAAATTCCTGGCGATCCGACGTCAAAAGACTGATGCGAATGATGCCAAAGGTCTCGCTGAGCTTGGCCGACTGGCGCCGTCCTTCGGTCACCATGTTTTCATCAAACCGGTGGAGCACCAGGACATCCGGATAATGATCAACATCCGTCGAACCCTGCTAAAGCATCGAGCCAGGACGGATGCGCTGCTCCAGTCCATATTCAGATTGCACGGTGCCAGTATCAAGCTCCTGAATGGGCGAGGATCGCTCGCGGCTGAAGTCGCGAACCAACTCAGGCTTTTGTGCACCAACGGCGTGACGATCCGCGTCGATTTGGATCCCCTGGTCAGGATGGGAGAAGATCTGCGTTCTCATATCTTGGATTTGGATCGAAAGATGCGCACAATGGCCGCCAGCATCCCGGTCTGCGCCAGATTTCAGACGATTCCTGGCGTTGGGACAATCACAGCGCTGTCATTTTACAGCGCCGTCGGAGACCCGTACCGCTTTAGAAGCAATCGAGGTGTCGGGCCTTATCTCGGCCTAACGCCCAATCTGTATCAATCCGGCGCCACC
>PNJY01000285.1 GCA_013822125.1 Erythrobacter sp.
TCGCGCTTACCGCCACGACATCGCAGGGCAATGCCTATCTGGTCGAGCTGGCCTATTGCGGGCTGGTGGCGATGCGCAACCTGCCCGAAGATCAGGCGCACGCCTTCACCTATGCCGAGGCGCCGCGCATTCTGTTCCCGTTTGCTCGCCGCGTGCTGGCCGACGCGGTGCGCGATGCCGGATTCCCGCCGATGCTGCTCGATCCGATCGACTTCAACGGCCTCTATCTCCAGCAGCTTGCGGCCAAGCGGCAGCGGGAAGCGGCTGACACTGCCGAGGACTTCCCGACCCCCGGCGGCGACGCCTGAGCGGCCAGGAAAGCGGGCCAGGCGGATGAGCCTGCTCAAGAACGTTGGCACGATCGGCGCGCTGACCGCTGTCAGCCGTGTTTTCGGATTTGTCCGCGACGTCATGCTCGCGCGCGTGCTCGGTGCGGGCGGCGTGGCCGATGCGTGGCAGCTGGCGTTCCAGCTACCCAATCTGTTCCGCCGTCTTTTTGCAGAGGGGGCCTTTGCCAGCGCCTTCGTGCCGCTGTTCAATCGTCATATGGCCGAAAGCGAGAGCGAGGCGCGGCGCTTCGCCAGCGAGGTTCTGGCCGTGCTGTTGCCGATGCTGGTGCTGTTCGGCGCGCTGATCATGCTGGGCATGCCGTGGGTGCTGTGGCTGTTCGCCAACGCCGACTTGCGGGCCGATCCGCACGATTATGCGCTGGCGGTGACGATGGGGCGGATCGCTTTTCCCTACCTGCTGTTCATGAGCCTTGCCACTCTGACCGCGGCAGTGCTCAATTCGCTCTCGCGGTTTGCGGCGGCAGCGGCTGCGCCGATCCTGCTCAACATCTGCCTGATTGCCGCGCTTACATGGGGCGCATTGCACGATGGTAGCGCGGCGGTGCGCGCGGCAACCGGGCTCAACCTTGCCATCGCGGTCTCGCTCAGCGGCCTGTTGCAGCTTGGCTGGCTGGCCTGGTGGATGCATCGGGCTGGCTTCAGGATCGCGCTCACCCGTCCGCGCCTGACCGCGCGCGTCAAGGAGATGGGGGTGCTGATCGTCCCCGCGGTGTTCGGCGCCGGAGTTTACCAGATCAGCCGCTTCATCGATCTGGCCTTCATCCGCGCGCTGCCCGACGGCAGCCTGACCTATATGGCGATGGCCGATCGCTGGAACCAGCTTCCGCTGGGCATAATCGGCATTGCGCTGGGCACTGCGATCCTGCCCGCGCTGAGCCGTTACATCGCGCGCGACGAGAATGACGAGGCGCAGCGCCTGCAATCGAACGCGATCGAACTGGCGATGCTGCTGACCTTCCCGGCTGCGGTGGCGCTGTTCTTCACCGGCAG
>PNJY01000286.1 GCA_013822125.1 Erythrobacter sp.
GTCCGGGCTTACGCTTTCGCCTTCTGAAGTTGTGCGCCCATCAGTTCCCAGACCTTGTTGATCGCCTTCAAGGGTCGAATCATCACTTTGAAATCGCTGATCTTTCCCTTCGCGTCGAAGCGGATGATGTCGACCCCGTTGATGGCGATCCCGTCCAGTTCGGTGACGAATTCGAGCATCATCTCGTCCCCGTCCACCAGCTCGCGGACATAGCGAAAGCTGTCATTGCCCAGCACATGGGACGCCGCGACCAGATAGGCCATCACGATCGCCTTGCCGGCTTGGGGGGTATGCACCACAGGAGAGTGGAATACAGCATCCTCGGCCAGCAGATCGGCGAGCAGCGCGGGATCACTGCCGTGCTCCATATAGGCGTGCCATTTTGCCAGGCCTGCGTGTGCGGTGGTCATTCTCTTCTCTCCCTTAATTCCCGTAGGGGTATTCGATGACATCGCCGCCGCCCCTTTCACCCCAAATGTTCCGTAAAGAACGCCGCCGTCCGCCCGTCGGCGAGGTTGGCGGCCTCCTCGTTGCGGCGCTTGCCGTGTTCGGTGGCAAAACCGTGGTCGAGGCCTTCGTAGTCGTGGAGCGTCACCTTGGGGTGATCATCCAGCCCCGCATGCATCGCCGCCTGTGTTTCACGTGGAACAAAGCCGTCGTTCGTCGGGATGTGGAGCATCAGCGGGTGAGCAATCGCGTGCTTCTCGTGCAGCAGCCCGTCGATCCCCACGCCGTAATAGCCGACGCTCGCATCGATATCGGTGCGCGCCGCGGTCATGTAGGCGAGCCGCCCGCCGAGGCAGTAGCCGACGCAGCCGACCTTGGCGACGCCCAGCGTGCGGCGGATGTGGTGGATGGTCGCCTCGATATCGCGGATGCCGGCGTCCTGGTCGAATTCGCCGAACAGGCCGAGCGCGCGCTGGAATTCGGGCTCCACGTCAGGATCGAGCGCAATGCCGGGTTCAATCCGCCAGAACAGGTCGGGCGCGACCGCGAGGTAGCCCTCGGCCGCCAGCTTGTCGCACTTCTGGCGGATGCCGGGGTTCACCCCGAAGATCTCCTGGATGACGATGATCGCACCGCGGGGCGTGCCTTCGGGCTGCGCGACATAGGCGCCGAAGCTGGAGTCGCCTTCGAGGGTGGGGATGGTTTCGTTGAGGCTCATGGGGGTCTCTCCTTTGGCCCTAGGTCTATCCCTTGCCTTGCGGGCGTGCCAAGCGCAAATGAGGGGGTCAGACGCAGGAGAGGAGACCAGCGCCCGTGAAGATCACCATCGAAATCGACTGCACCCCCGAAGAGGCACGCAGCTTCATGGGCCTGCCCGATGTGAGCGC
>PNJY01000287.1 GCA_013822125.1 Erythrobacter sp.
CGGCGCTGCGACTTGAAGAAGCCGTTCGAATGGCCGATCGTGTCCAGCCAGGCGGCGGTGGCATGCTTGGCATGGCTGACATCCACACCCGTGCGCAGCGCCCGCGCGCCCCAGACCAGCCATACCACCCAGATGGTGGCGATCATCACCAGCGTGAAGCCGAGGAAATAGGGGTGATAGAGGCTCACCAGCACAAACCCCACCGCGATCTGGAGCAGCGTGGTGAAGCCGCCGATCATCAGGATCGGAATCGCGGTCTGGACATAGACCACGTCGAAATAGCGGTTGAACAGCGAACCCTTCTTGGCATCGGAGAAGAACGGGTTCTGGGCATAGACCGAGATCAGCGCGATTTCCGCGACCATGCGCGCATAGAAGCGGCGGGCGAAAAGCTCCATCAGGTGGACGCGCAAGGCGTAGAGCAGCACCGAGATGGTGAGCAGGCCGAACAGTGTCAGCGACAGCAACACCAGCGGCGCGGTGAGCGCGGTGTTGGCGATGGTGTTGATCAGCATCTGCACCGAAATCGGCGTGGCGAGGCTCAGCAGGCTGATGCCGATGCCATAGACGGCTGCGAGCCAGTAGAAATTGCTCTCCGGCTTCAGGATGTCGAAGAAGATCCTGAAGAACTTCACCAGCGAGATCTTGGAGCCGTAACTTTGGCCTTCCCCTGCCATGTCAGCCTTTCCGTTGCGAAACCCGTGTCCAAGCGTTGCGAAGTCCCGCGGCCGAAGCGCCGCAGATGAATCTTGCCCCCATTGCAACCATCCCCTGCCGCAAGCGAACAATGGTCCAGCGACGCGCCGGTTCCGGAAGCGACAAGATGTGCAAATTCGCGAAGATACGAGGATTTGATTTCAATGAGAGGTAATAATGTATCACCTGCTCCGATAGCGCGCAAAGCTTGCGGGCCGATGAACCGCGCGCAATGAAGGGCGGATGATGACAGGGTCCAGAGTGGAATCGGGGTGGATGGACGCCGACATGCCTCTGGCGGATGTCCTCCTGGTCGGCGGCGGGCATGCGCATGTCGCGGTGCTGGCGGACTGGATCCGGCAGGGCGTTCCCCAAGGTGCGCGCGCGGTGCTGCTGACGCCCGAGCCGACCTTGCGCTATTCGGGCATGGTGCCGGGCTGGCTCGCGGGGCAGCATGGGCTGGATGACGGGCTGGTCGATCTTGTCGCGCTGGCGGCGCGCACAGGGGTGGATCTGGTGCTCGACCGCTGCGCCGCGCTCGATCCCGAGGCGCGGCGGGTCACAACGGCGGGCGGGCGGCAGATCGCCTTCACCATCGCCAGCTTCGACACCGGCGG
>PNJY01000288.1 GCA_013822125.1 Erythrobacter sp.
CAATGTGGTGGGATCGAACATCGCCAACATCCTGTTCATCCTCGGGCTTTCGGCGGTGATCCTGCCGTTGTCGGTCAACCCGGCGTCGTTCCAGCGGGATTCGCTCGCGCTCGGTGGCTCGGCGCTGCTGTGCACCGGGGCGGTGCTGACCGGGGTGATCGGCCCGGCGATCGGCGTCGCCCTGATTGCCTCGCTCGTTGGCTATCTCTGGTGGGCCTACAAATCCGAGAGCGCGGCACCCTGCCCCGAAGGCGCGCGCCACGAACACGAGGCTGAAGACCGCCCCGTGCCGCCGAACACTGGTCCGGTGGTGCTGGGCTCGATGATCATCGCCGGGCTTGCCGCCGCGATCCTCGGTGCGGGCTGGCTGGTCGAAGGCGCGGTGGTGCTGGCGGGCGCGGCGGGGGTCTCGGAAAGCGTCATCGGCCTTACCGTGGTTGCAGTCGGCACCAGCCTGCCCGAACTCATCGCCTGCATCGTCGCGGTGCTGCGCAAGCACGAGGACGTGGCGCTGGGCAATGTGGTGGGCTCCAACATCTACAATCTGCTCGGGATTCTCGGAACCACCGCGGTGATCACTCCCATCGAGGTGCCCGCCGAGATTGCGGCATTCGACATCTGGGTGATGCTGGGCGTCACCGCCTTGCTGCTGATGCAACTGCGTTCGGGATGGAAGCTGTCGCGGATCGAGGGCGCGCTGCTGGTTGCGCTCTATGTCGGATATTCGCTGTTCCTCGCGATGCGCTGACACATTTGTGCAACAGTACGATAGATTTGCAGCCACACTCGCAAAGCCCAATTGTCGGAAGCGCTTAAGCGGTCCTAGGATGCGACCAGCCGGTCGATCCCGCGACCGAATCCGAATGGAGAGAACGATCATGAAGACGTTGTCCGCACCGCGCCGCCAGTACCTGGCGGGCACGGCCCTCACCGCTCTTGCGATCGCTGCTGCGGCCGCTCCGGCCCACGCCATCGTTCCGAACGAAACGACCAACTCCGAAGCCATCGTGGATACCGAGGATGAGTTTCGCGGTGTCGGCCAGTTCTTCCGCGCTGACGGCTTCGTTTGCACCGGCACGCTGATCAACCCGCGCACCGTGATCTTCGCTGCGCACTGCGTGAATGATCGTCCGGAAACCGACTATAACGCCGATAATATTCCGGCCGCATTCTCGTTCAATGTCGATGCGCTGCCCGGCTTCCAGAGCTGGTTCGCCAACAACTTTGCCAGCAACCCGAATCTGGCAGTGTTCAACATCAGCCGCATTTTCTACGACCAGCGCTCG
>PNJY01000289.1 GCA_013822125.1 Erythrobacter sp.
CGACACGCCCGAGGCGGCCGGCGGCGCTGTCAGGCCCGCACGGCGCGGCGGTAGCGGCCCGGCGAGATGCCGACTTCGCGGCTGAAGGCTGCGGTGAAGTGGGCCTGGTTGGCAAAGCCGCATTCGAGCGCGAGTTCGGCGAGCGGCATGGCGTCGTCGGCCAGCATCTGCCGCGCCCGTTCAAGCCGCCGCGCGCGCAGGAAGTGGTAGGGCGTCTCGCCCGTCTCCAGCTTGAACACCCGCAGGAAGTGGTTCGCCGAAAGCCCCGCCGCGCGGGCGAGATCGTCGAGCCCGATGCTTTCCTGCAGGTTCGCCTCGATGAAATCGATCACCCGCTTGAGCTTGGGCGGCGAGAGGTAGATCCGCTTGGCCGGTTCGGTCACGGGAAGCTCGTCGTTGCTGACCAGGAGGCCGGCAATCGCGCGGAGCAGCCCGTCGATCATCAGCCGCGAGCCAAGGCTGGGGCGGCGCAGCTCGCTTTCGATCAGGCCCAGCAGATGCGCGACCCGCGGCAGGTGCCGGCCGACGATGGGGGCCAGCCCATCGGCACCCTTGCCTTCGCTCTCCAGCAGTGTGGCGATCAGCCCGGGACGGAAATAGAGGACGAAGGAACCGGCCTGGGAATCGAACTGCATGCGGCTGTCAGCACCAGCGGGAATGAAGCAGCACAGGTCGCGGTGAAGGGTCAGGTTCTTGTGGGAACCGTCGAATTCGATGCCAAACGTGCCCGACCCGTTGCGATTGACGAACAGCGCATCCCAATCGTCGTCCTCGGGCGCACTGGCGACCAGTTCGACCATGCCGCGCCCGTGCGTGCGGTGGTGGCGCATCGCGACAACGGGAAGCGAGCCGGTGTCAAACAGCGTGACATCGGGCTGATCCGACCAGTGGATATGGCGGAGGAAGCCGGGTTCAGTGCCCGCCCCAACATGAAAGCTCAGTCCCTCAGCCGGTGCCATCGTCGTGCTCCAAAAGCTAGTGATGCATTGTGTCCGATCCCTGAGACACGCTGATCATACGTCTGGATGTGACAGTTTGACAGAACGCCGGGACGAATCGGTGACAAAAGCGCAAGATATCGAAAGCGTCCGCGCAGCTTCAGCCGCGTTAGTTGGATTACGGAATTTCCGTGACTTACTGGAGCACGCCGTAATCGTCCTCGTCCATTCTCAAGGACATTGCCGGGCGGATATCGACCGTCGCCAGCCCTGCCGCGACCAAGGGCAAATCTGCGACTGCGGCGCGCATTTCTTCGGGCGTCTGGATGCACAGCAAGGTCAACTCA
>PNJY01000290.1 GCA_013822125.1 Erythrobacter sp.
CCGGCCATGCACTGCCGCTCTGAAGGTTCGGCCGGTGGCTCGCGGACAGCGGCCTGGTGCACCCTTGCCTCGGGCGCCGATCTATCCTGTGCGATGGTCCGCACCGGAACGGTGCTGCGGTGGGACCGCTACTGGAAGAACCACCGTTGCCGCTGAGCGACTGGGAGCTCTGGGCCTGCGCCAACCAGGTTCTCACAACCCATGGGCATAATGCCCCGCGCCATGTGGCCGAGCAGATCGGCGGTCTTGCCCTCGCCGGTGATCAGGAAGGTGTCCGCACCTGGCAAGAGATCGCAAGACGAATTGCCGACCTGGCAGACCTCAAGGATGCGCCGACGTCCCGGCACTGACCGATACGTCTTCAAGTGGTCGACAGCGCCCTGACGCACTGCTCAACCGATCGGCGAAAAATCGCCCGGGAAGAGACAGGCCTGCCCTTCACCGCGCATACCGCCTTCGCCTTCGATTACGAACCCGCGCATGCGCTCAACCAGATGCCGCGCGAGATCGACCCGGGCGTTCCGCTGCTGGCGCGGGTCGTCGGCGTTGAGTCCGCAGAGAACTGGCTCGGGGGCTACCGCAAGCGCCACTTCCAGATGGGTGAGCAGAATATCGTCAGCGATTCGGGGCATGGCCGCATTGAGAACAAATTACGAACTTAAAGTCAATCTGCATGCCTTTGAACTCAGGCGACGAGCCCTCTTGCGACTGCTGTCAGATGCCGATTTCGAAGGGTTTGACGATCGAGCGGTCACGCTCGGGTGGCTCGCGACCGGGCGCTTGTACCTTATCCATCTGATCGCCCTTTGCTTGCCCCTGGGCCGCCGCATCGCGGAGCAGATCGACGGTTTCGAGCGCCGAGCGCTTCATGCCGGTGTTGCGCCCGACCGCCGCCTCGAGCCGCGACGCATTGTCAACGAAGAGCGTGAGTCCGTCACGCAAACGGGTGATTGTCACCAGGAACGTCTGCTGGTTCGACAGATTGCGCTCCCGGCTGTCCATGACCGCGATCCCCCGGTCCGAAGTCAATCCCTGCGCCATGTGAGCATTGAGTGCGTAGGCGAGGTCGAGCCTCCGCAACATCGGATCCTCCCTTGCCAGCTCATGCGCGATGCCCATCGATGTAGTCAGTTTAACGGACTTGCTGTCGATCCCGGTAATCCGGGCTTGATCGGCATTGATCAGGCCACGCTTGTGGTCCGTGTCCGTCCAGCGGATGCGGTCGCCGGCATGGAGTTCAAGAGGCTTCAGCTCGTAGAGCCGCAAGGGGTC
>PNJY01000291.1 GCA_013822125.1 Erythrobacter sp.
GCGCCGAAGCCTGCGGGGCGATGAAGGTCGCGCATGCGATGACGGTGGAATACTCGCGCCAGCGCAAGCAGTTCGGCGTGCCGATCGGCAGCTTCCAGGTGCTCCAGCACCGCATGGTCGACATGTACACCGCCTACGAGCAGGCGGTCTCGCTGACCTATCTCGCAACGCTCCGGCTGGGCAGCGAAGATGTGGAACGCAAGAAGGCGGTCTCGGCCGCCAAGGTCGGCGTCGGGCAGGCGGCGCGGCTGATCGGACAGGAAGCGGTGCAGATCCACGGCGGCAACGGCGTGACCGACGAATATGCCATCGGCCACTACTTCAAGCGTCTGACGATCTTCGACAGCGAGTTCGGCAATGTCGACCACCATCTCAAGCGCCACGTCGCCTTGAGCTGACAGTCTGGCTGAAAGGCTGGATGGTGACGGAACAGGCCCTGGGCTCGGACAGGCGAGCCCGGGGCCGGTTTTCTTTTTGCCGGCAGGGTCTTTCGCGAAAGACGCAAGAGCATTTTTGCGGCATCTGTAACCCTCGCCACATCGCCCGCGAAAAGCACCAGAAACCACGGCGCGGGCCAAACAGGGAGGCGCGGCATGACCAATGACACAATGCCCGCAGGCTCACGCACATGAGAGCTGACGAGAACACGCTCGCGCGGCTCATGCGCCTGTCGCAGCAGGGCGACAAGCAGGCCTATGCGACGCTGCTCGAGAGCTGCCAGCGCTGGCTGCGCGCCTATTACAGCCGCCGCATCGCGCCCGCGCAGCTCGACGATCTGGTGCAGGAGACGCTGATCGCGCTCCACACCAAGCGCGTCTCGTGGGATGCCTCGCGCCCGTTCCTGCCGTGGCTCGCGGCGATCGCCCGCTACCGTTGGGTCGATCACCTGCGTCGCCTCTACCGCGCCGACGAGCACGAACTCCACGAGGAGCTGATCGGCACCGATGATGAACCCGCGGTCTCGGCGCGCATCAGCATCGACCGGCTGCTGGGCCTGCTTCCGCCGGCGCAGGAACGCGCCATCGCGCTCGTCAAGATCGAGGGGCTGAGCATCGCCGAGGCCTCCGCCGCCACGGGACAGAGCGAAAGCCTCGTCAAAGTGAACATCCACCGCGGGCTCAAGAAGCTTGCCGCCATGATCGAGAAAGAATGACAATGCCACGCACTTCCGACGCCCTTATTGCCGAGCTGGTGGACGGTCTCGAACCGGTCAGGCCGCTGCGCTTTGGCGAGGGCCTGCTGCT
>PNJY01000292.1 GCA_013822125.1 Erythrobacter sp.
CCCATGAGCCTGCCCACCATCAAGCGCGTCCTCCTCAAGCTTTCGGGCGAGGTCTTGATGGGCAACCAGCAGTTCGGGATCGATCCCGAATTCGTCGCCGAGCTGGCGAGAGAGGTGAAGGCGGCCAAGGACAGCGGGCTCGAGATCTGCCTCGTGATCGGCGGGGGCAACATCTTTCGCGGCATGGCGGGCGCGGCCAAGGGCATGGACCGCGCGCAGGCCGATTACATGGGGATGCTGGCGACCGTGATGAACGCGCTCGCGATGCAGAACGCGCTGGAGCAGCTTGGCGTCCAGACCCGCGTGCAATCCGCGATCGAAATGGACAAGGTGTGCGAGCCGGTGATCCGCCGCCGCGCCGAACGCCATCTGGAAAAGGGCCGCGTGGTGATCTTCGCCGCAGGGGTGGGCGCGCCCTATTTCACTACCGACAGCGGCGCGGCGTTGCGCGCGGCGGAGATGAAGTGCGACGCGCTCTTGAAGGGCACCAGCGTTGACGGGGTCTATGACAGCGATCCCAAGCAGAATCCCTCCGCCACGCGTTTTGATACCGTGACTTACGACCGCGTCCTTGCAGATAATCTCAAGGTGATGGATGCCTCCGCCGTGGCGCTGTGCCGCGACAACAAGATCCCGATCGTGGTCTTCTCGATCCGCGAGAAGGGCAACCTGGCCCGCGTGCTCGCGGGCGAGGGTGTCCAGACCATTGTTCAAGACAGCTAAGAACGAAGGAACCAGCCATGCCGCAATTTGACAAGGCCGATGTCGAGCGCCGGATGAAGGGCGCGGTGGAATCGTTGAAGAGCGATCTCCAGGGCCTGCGCACCGGCCGCGCCAACACCACCCTGCTCGATCCGGTGCAGGTCGAGGTCTATGGCTCGATGATGCCGCTCCAGCAGGTCGCCACCGTCTCCGCGCCCGAACCGCGGATGCTCTCCGTGCAGGTGTGGGACAAGTCGAATATGCACGCGGTGGAAAAGGCGATTGCCTATGCCAATCTCGGCCTCAACCCGATCATCGACGGGCAGACGCTGCGGCTGCCGATCCCCGATCTGACGCAGGAGCGCCGCAAGGAATTGGCCAAGCTCGCCGGGCAATATGCCGAGAAAGCCAAGATCGCGATCCGCAACGTTCGCCGCGACGCGATGGAAAGCCTCAAGGCCGACGAGAAGAAGAAGGAAATCTCCGAGGATGATCGCAAGCGGTCCGAAGAGCAGGTCCAGAAGCTGACCGATCAATA
>PNJY01000293.1 GCA_013822125.1 Erythrobacter sp.
ACCGCGGTCCGCAGGGTTGAAGCGCATCGGCTCGCGCGGTTTGGCATAGGCGAAGCTGGCATTGATGAAGCGGGCATGGGGCACGCCGTGAACCAGTTCTTCGGGGCTGAGTGCGCCAAGTCCGCGTTCCTCTGCCACCAACCGCCCGCTGGTCGCGCCTTCGATTTCGGCAAGCAGCGCCAGTTCGTCGGTGTCGTCGGCCAGCGGCGCGAGCACGGCTTCGCGCAGCCTCGCGCTCGCGACCAGCCTGATGGTGCGCGGGAACGCCTCACGCACCAGCGGCAGTGCAGACTGCGGCTCAGAGCCCGCCACGCAGGGCGTCGATATACTGCCGGGTCTCGAGCATGCGGGGAATGCCGCCTTCGATCATCGCGTCGACCGGCGACTTTGCGCCGAACACCGGCGCGCGATTGGGCAGGCGCGGCCAGCGGTCGGCCATACCATCGGCGAACAGCAGGTGCAGGCCCTTGAACACGCCGATCAAGGCGGAGGCCCGGGTCAGCTGGTCCTGGCTCAAGGTGCCGTCCCATTTGCCGGCCTTGATCCGATCCCAAGTGCTCTCGGACACGCCGAGCAGCGCGGCACCTTCGGCATTGCTGCCACCCCAGGCATCGACGAGCCGCAACACGGCCTTGATGGCCGCCCCGGTCAGTCGCTTGCGATCTCCTTCACCCGAGAAGGTCTGCAGGCCAGCCGCTGCTGGAACCGCTTGATGGGTGATTGCTGCGCTTGCCATGGTCGTTTCTCCTGACGCGAATATACGCATCACATGGTGCGATTGTCAAGGTTGAGACGAAAGCGGCCAGCTTGCCACATCATATCTCGATCGACCGGCTTCGGCCCAGTGTCCATTCGATGCCACCACCAGACCGCGGCTGACCGCTCAAATATTGCCCGAGATGCCGGTCTAGTTGCTTCGACCAAGGGACAAGCGAAAACCCAAGGCCATCGTCGATCATCGCAAACCGGCCCGAAGCGAGTTGGATGCGCTGGCGATAAACGCCAGACACCTCACCGGATGATCGGCTTTGGCGGTGTGGCAAGCCATGTTCACGCGAAAGTGCTGCACCAGCGTCGGCAAGGTCGCGCTCGCGCAAGGTGCCAAGCAGATTGCGGGACAGGGTGAAGCGGTCACCGCGCCGCTGGGCAAGACCTTCGCTTTCCAGATATTCTAGCCGGCGGGTTTTCGCCGCGCCGATTTCACTGCCGAACCCTGAACCGAGCGGCAGCGGCT
>PNJY01000294.1 GCA_013822125.1 Erythrobacter sp.
ACCCGCCGCGAGGCCGAAGTGCTCTTGTGGGTGAGCTATGGCAAAACCAACAAGACGATCAGCGAGATCCTTGGTATAAGCCCGCGTACGGTCAACAAGCACCTCGAACAGGTGTTCCGCAAGCTGGGGGTCGAAACCCGCGCGGCCGCGACTGCCGTTGCTGTCAGAATTATGTCCGATTGACCAACTGAAACGCCTACTATCAGTTGCTTGCTTCGGGTTCGCACAAGCCTACGTCATTTGCCCACTTCCTCGCGCGTGCGAGGTTGCCATGGCTGGCAGGGCAAGAATGCGACAGTTCTCAAGCAGGGGTGCGTCATGGCCGGAGTTCAGGTTGGCAAGCGGATCATCGGGGCCGATGCGCCCGTGACCGTCGGCTGGGAGAATATCGGCAAGGTCGAGGGCGGGCCGATCAAGCGGTTCGTTTTCACCTGGTTCCAGCCCGTCATGCTCTTCGCGGCGATCGCCTTCTGGTATTACGCCCCCAACTGGCTCGCCGTCGCCTCGACCGCGATCGCGATCCGGCTCGGCTGGACGGTGCTGCTGCTGGTGCTCGAATGGGTCAACCCGCGCTACGAAAGCTGGCAGCTGACCTGGAAGGAATTCGCGACCGACGTGTTCTATGTCGGTCTGGGCATGACCTTCCTCGGGATGGTCGATGCCTATATCGGCGACGGCGCGATCATCGAGGCGGTGCAGGGCGCCTTTGATTGGGAAAAGTTCAGCTGGTTCACCGGCCTGCCGCTGCTGGTGCAGGCGGTGATCATCTCGATGATCTTCGACTTCGGCCAGTACTGGATGCACCGCGCGATGCACAATTGGCACCCGCTGTGGCTGACCCATGCGCCGCACCACTATATCACCCAGCTCAATGTCCAGAAGGGCGCGGTCGGCAATCCGGTCGAGCTGTTCCTGATCGGGCTGGGGATCGGCGGCTTCTTCGACTTCCTGCCGCGCGCCTTCCTGCTGGCGGGGGCGATCGGGATGACGGTGTCGGTCTATCAGCACATCAACGTGCGCTTCAACACGCCCGCCTGGTGGCGCTTCATCTTCAACACCGTGGAGCACCACTCGGTGCACCACTCGCAGGATTACGAAGCGACCCGCAGCAACTATTCGGGCACCTGGATCATCTGGGACCGCATGTTCGGCACCTGCGTCGATGGTGAGGCCGAAGTGCTCGGCATGGAAGGCGGGCGCCGCATGGACAT
>PNJY01000295.1 GCA_013822125.1 Erythrobacter sp.
GCTGCTGCTTTCGGTCCATGGCTGGCCCAAAGTCGCGCAAGTCTTCCGGCTTATCGATGCCATCGAAGCGTCAGGCATAGACCCCTGCGATGTTGCTCCGGAACATTGGCGACACATCCACAACAGGATGGCGGGCCGGCTCACCCCGCGTGAGTACACGCCCGCGCGGCACCAAGCCTGGCTCCAGCGCAAGGCACTTCTGCCATGAAGCGGCGCAGCATGATATTTGCAGCCATCGTAGGTTGCGCAACGCTCACGACGTTGGCCGTGCCAGTCGCGCGCTACGCCGTGTGGAATGCGACCGCCTCGGTCCCCACTGGACTCTACGCCATCCGTGGCAAGGCGAGCCTGCACGTCGGCGAGCGGGTCGCCATTGAGCCGCCGCCGGAATTGCGCCGCTTGCTCGCCGAGCGGCGTTACCTCCCGACAGGCGTCCCGCTGCTGAAGCGCATCGCGGCTGTACGCGGCCAACGCGTCTGCCGAGATGCATTGAACATCACGATCGACGGCCAATATGTCGGCGCGGCGCGTCCACGGGACCGTCTGGGCCGCCCCTTGCCGACCTGGGCGGGCTGCCATGTGCTGCGCACCGGCGAATTGTTCGTGATGAACCCGGCGGCGCCCGGCAGTTTCGATGGGCGCTATTTCGGCGTGCTGCGTCTGACCCATGTGATTGGTCGCGCAACCCCAGTCTGGACCGATGAAGCGGGCATTGGCGACCATGTCTGGTTCGCCGATCCGCGCGCCTCCGACGCTTCTTTACCCTCAACCCAAGGAGATTGACCCATGCGTATCGGAACTTTTCGTGCGGCCGGTGGCGGCTACAACGGGCAATTGCGGACGCTGTCGCTCAGCATTGAGCTGTCACTCGTCCCGGCAGACCCATCGGACAGTGAGAACGCTCCGGACTACCGTGTGGTTGCTGGCGAAGATGAAGACGCGCGCGAAATCGGCGCAGGCTGGAAGCATGTCGGGGAGAAAGCGGGCGATTATGTCAGCGTGCAGATCGATGATCCTTCATTCGTGCAGCCGCTGAGGGCCAACCTGTTCAAGGGCGATGACAACGGCCATGTTCTGGTATGGTCGCGTCCCTCGCGGCGCGAAAAGGCGAACTGAGCCATGCAGCTACGCCGCTTGGGCTTCGCCGCTTTGGCTGCGCTCGCCATGATCGC
>PNJY01000296.1 GCA_013822125.1 Erythrobacter sp.
ACGCTCGGTCAGAGAGGGACTTCGTGTCAGTCAGCCGGCGCTTAGCCGTTGCACTTGGCCAGTTCTTCAGCTTCCATCGGCTGGCCGAGCATCTTGAAATTGACGATCTCGCCCGACTTGCGGTTGAGGCCGCGGCAGATGCGCAGCGGACGCGCCGCCGCCTTGCCCGCAACGCAGGTGGTGCCTTCGCAGGTCCAGGCAACGCCGCCCGCGACGAAGCGCGATTCGGTCGCCGGGGTGGCGAGCGTGGCGCTGTAATAGGCGGTGCCGGCCGCGCTCACGGGCATGCTGCTGGTGGCGACGCCGAAGCTGAGGCCGGTGTAGACCAGCGCCGAAGCGAGGATGGCGAGCTTGCCGGAGGTGGAGGGAGAGAGGGTCTTGATCATCGTTCTTATCCTTTGCCTTTTGTATTCCGAGGCAGGTGCCCCATGGTCTCTGTCATCGTATTTTGCAACGCAACATTTCGATTCGAAACCAGTTGCTTTCCGCTACCTATGCCATTAGGTTGTGAGTTGCAACTGAAAACTGAAATTTTTTTGAGAGCCGCGTAAAATCGGTTACACAGGCCCCCGGAAGGGGAAGGGACAGAGCATTATGGGTGACTTGAGAGAACCGCTGCGCGAACTCATCGAATGCGGATTGCCGCAGGCGCTGGAGGTGATGGGGGAACGCTGGTCGTTCATGATCCTGCGTGCGAGCTTCAATGGCCTCAAGCACTTCGAGGAATTCCTGACCGAGCTCGGGATCGCCCGCAACATCCTCTCCAACCGCCTCGCCAAGCTGGTCGAGCACGGGATTCTGAAGCGCGAGCCTTGTGCGGACGACCGCCGCAAGATCGAATATCGCCTGACCGACAAGGGCTTCGACCTGCTCCCGGCGATGCTCGCGCTGCGTCAGTGGGGCCAGAAATACGGGGCCGAGCGAGTCGTCGAAGACCCTGTGCTGGTCGACGAGCGCGATCGTCTGCCGATCGGCCCGGTCTCGATCCTCGCCCATGACGGGCGCATTCTCGGCCACCACGATCTGTGGCTGGTGAAACCCGAGAACCTCGGCAAGCGCGCCGACGGCACCATCGCCACGCGCGGCGCGGATCTCGCGCAGGGCGACGTGGTCGACCTCGCGACGAAGAAGGCGAGCCTTCGCTGATTTTCGGTCGCTAAT
>PNJY01000297.1 GCA_013822125.1 Erythrobacter sp.
CCTGTGACCAGAAAACCTTTAGCGGCTGCGTTGATCGCAGCGAGTGTGTCTTTTGCATCCATGGGGCTGGCGCAAGAAGTGCCTGCACCAGAAGCAACCTTGCCCGGTGGTTATCGAGTCGATGAGAATGCCAGCGGGTTCCAACTTGTCACCCATGGGGTCTGGGAGGCGGCGGCAACTAGCCGTGAACCTGCCCTACCCGTCGTTGCGCAAGGCACCGCCCCCTTCCAGCCACCGAAGACGCGATCTGTGACAACTGCACCATCGGGGTTTCGTAGGGCCACCTACCTGCGGCACGTTTACGCGGCAGAGAATCGATACTCCCTTCCGACCGGGTTGCTCGATGCCCTCGTCTGGACCGAATCCCGATATAATCCCCTTGCAGTAAGCAAAGCTGGTGCAGCGGGTCTTGGGCAACTGATGCCAGGCACGGCACGCGATCTGGGTGTGGCTAACCGTTTCGATCCGATTGCGAACATATCGGGGGCCGCACGCTACCTGCGGCAGATGCTCGACAAGTTCGGAATGGTGCATCTGGCCCTCGCTGCTTACAACGCAGGCCCCGGCGCAGTCGAACGTGCTGGGGGGATACCGCTCAATGGCGAGACCCCCTCCTATGTGCGAGATGTCCTGCGGCATTGGCAATTATGAACATTGGAGCTTCCCGTGAATCGCGAGAGGAAACGCGTGACCGGCATACTCGCGTTGGGGCCGCGCGGACCGTTTGTCATCACGGATGCAGGAGACCACTGGGTTCTGGATCTCGATGACTTTGATCCAGAGATGATTGGAAGACAGGTCACCGCTGAAGGTGTCCTGGTAGGCTACGATCGGCTCCAGACCGATTGGATGGGTGAAGCCCTCCACTGATCATTGATGCGTGTACGGAAGTGGCCCGCACACAGTGGCGGGCACAATCTGCGCAGCGGAACGCCCCTCGTCAAACACCTTCGATCTCATCGAATGCGTTAGCGTCCGCGCACGTGGTGTAATTTCCGGTGTAGATTGAGGCGATCGCATGGGGTGGGGCATGCCCCACCCCATGCGATTTCGATCTCGGTGGCCACCGGGCTCATCGGTAAGGTGGAGTTACCACACTTCACACGCCCACCGAGGAGTTGATCCCGATGACCGACGACAGACTACCGCTTGCCGA
>PNJY01000298.1 GCA_013822125.1 Erythrobacter sp.
GTCGGCTTTCTGCGAACGATCCATGCCATACTCCTTCACAAATGACCGGACGGGATGGCTCCCGCACGGTCGGCTACGTTGTGTCCGCGCACGGGGCCGAAGCTCCGAACACGGGCGAGTCCGTCGAAAGGGAAGGAGGGTGTGCCATCAGGCCATCGGGCCGGCACGAGCGAGGCGTCTGCGTTGTGCAGGCCCTTCGCGAAATCTCGTTTCCCCGTCTAGGCTGGACATTAAGACCGGCATATTCCGGTCACCAACTGTCTCGGACGGAAGACCGGCAAAGGCACGAGGCCCGCCGATCCGGGCGGGCCTCTAGGGGAACGGGCGCAAGAGTCAAGCGAATTGGCGGTTCAGCCCTCCTCGGTTTCGTAGCCCAGCAGATCGCCGGGTTGACACTCCAGTTCGCGGCAGATTGCGGCGAGGGTGGAGAAGCGGATCGCCTTGGCCTTGCCGGTCTTGAGGATCGACAGGTTGGCGAGGGTCAGGCCCACCCGCTCGGCCAGTTCGGTCAGCGTCATGCGGCGGGCGTAGAGCAGGTCGTCAAGCTTGACCATGATGCGGGCTCCTTCGAGATCGTCGTTGATGGGGGGCATCACACAGTCCCTTCCAGGTCTTCGCGCATCGCCGCGCCATGGCGGAACACCCGGGCGAGAATGAACAGGATGATGATGAGCAGGATCCCGCTCACATCGAAGCCGCCGTCGATCTTGATGTCCGAATCTTCACCGAAGATCCGCACGAAATCGACCAGCTGGAGCGCGAAGGGGATTGCGGCCCAGACCAGCAGCTGCACGCCCAACATCAGCCACGCCATCAGGCTCAGCCGCTCGGCATTGAGGGGAACGAAGGGATCGCCTTCGCCCACCGTATTGATGATCGCGCGCAGCTTGCCGAAGAAGACGAACAGCGCAGCGACGATGGCGAAGCCGATCAGCAGGACGCCGAGAGACGCAAACAACGGCAGCACCAGATCGGCCCGTCCGGTTTCAGCGATCAGTTGATCCTGGATCGTATCGTGGCTGAACGCCATCGCGCCGATCACGAACACCAGCACGGCAGCGCCGAAGGCCATGACACCTTGCATGAAGACGGTGATGACCTTGCCCGCCAGCAGCAGGAGGTCGTTGGAGATGGGGGGCTTGGTCACG
>PNJY01000299.1 GCA_013822125.1 Erythrobacter sp.
TGCCGACTTGGCGCTGTTGGACATGCTCGACATCCGCACCGTGATCGACCTGCGCGGCACCAGCGAGCGCGAGGGATTTCCGTGCAGGCGCCATGCGAATTTCGCCGCGCAAGTCATTGCCTATGATGGCGAAACCACGAACTCTCCGCCGCATGAGGGCGGGGGCGGGCAGATCGTCATGACCGCCGGAAAGGCGCGCGAGCGGATGCTGGGGGTCTATACAAGGATGCCGGTCAATCCCGCGATGATCTGGATTTTCCGGGAATATTTCAATGCGTTGGACGCGAAGGAAGGCGCCAGCCTCGTCCATTGCTTTGCGGGCAAGGACCGCACCGGCATCGCGGCAAGCCTGCTGCTCCACGTCCTCGGCGTCCACCGCGATGATTACGTGGCGGAATTCCTGCTCACCAACGATGCGCCCACCCGCGCGATCCTCGAGCGCCAGTCGCTCCCCCGGATGGAGGTGCATTTCGGCACGATCGAGCCTGAGGCGTTGCACAACCTGATGGGCGTTTTGCCAGAATATATCGAGACTTACATCGCGAAGGTGACGCAGGATCACGGCTCGCTCGATGCCTATCTCGCGACAACCTTAGGTGTGGATGGGGCAAGAAAAGAGCGTCTGCGCGCCAAGCTGGTGGCGTGACAATCGCGCGGCTAAACCCCATATCGCGTCCCCAGAGAATCCTGATCGAGGCACCCCAACAATGGCCACCCACACCACCAAGATGCTCATCATCGGCTCCGGCCCGGCAGGCTATTCCGCCGCGATCTATGCCGCGCGCGCGATGCTGGAACCCATTGTTGTTCAAGGACTTCAACCCGGCGGTCAGCTGACCATCACCACCGATGTCGAGAACTATCCCGGTTACCGCGACGTGGTGCAGGGCCCGTGGCTGATGGAGGAGATGCGCGCGCAGGCCGAACATGTCGGCACGCGGATGATCTGGGACACCATTGTCTCGGTCGATCTCGAGAACGGCTCGCCCTTCCGCGCGGTGGGCGACAGCGGGGATGAATACATCGCCGATTGCGTGGTGATCTGCACCGGGGCTCAGGCCAAATGGCTGGGCATTCCGGGCGAGCAGGCCTTGGGCGGCAAGGGCGTTTCGGCCTGCGCCACCTG
>PNJY01000300.1 GCA_013822125.1 Erythrobacter sp.
CAGGGTACGCTCAACCCTCAGTGGCGCTACGATCTGGCCGATGCTTCGGTTTATCCCCGGCGCTCGTTAACCACTCAGTATCAGGAAACCGACGCCGCCTTTATGCAGCGGCTGCTGGCTGAGGACGGGTTGTTCCTCTGGTTTGAACACCATGCCGAGGCCGACAGTACCGGTTTTGGCAGCCACACCTTGGTGATCGCCGACCATAACGGCGCGTGTCCTGCCAATACCCAGCCCCTTATCCGTTTTACCCAGGCCGGGGCGGTATTGCCCGACGACAGTATCGACCGATTGCGCCTGCGGTCGGCCGTCACCATCGGCCAAACCCGTTTGCAGAGTTGGGATTACCGTAGCTTAAGCACCTGCGAAGTTCAGGCCGCCGGCGACGCCTCGGCCGCTAAGGGTGAGTACCATGCCACCTTGGGCGCTTATGCCTACACTGGCCCTAGCCACGGCGAGCGCTTGGCCTCCGTCATCCAGCAAGCCTTCAGCGCCCAGGCACGGGTGTTCGAAGGCGAAGGCACAGCGCGCAGTCTGACGCCGGGCACGACGTTTACCTTGCACGAGCATCCGCACCCGGCGACGCAAGCGCCGCTTTTGCTGACACGGGTTGAACACCAGGCTCACAATAATCTCAGTGCCGACTTGCAAGCCTTGGTCGAACAAAACTTAGGCTTGCCGCAGTGGCTGGAGCTTGACGCTGTGCATACCGACCACAGTGCAAGGCAAGCCGGGCTGCGGGTGTTTTACCGTAACCGCTTTACCGCCATCCCCGCAGAGGTACCCTATCGTAATCCCTGCGTCGACGCCCTCGGCCAACTGCGCTGCCGTAAGCCTTCGGTGCACGGCCAGCAAACCGCGATTGTGGTCGGCCCGCCCGGCGATGTGATCCATACCGATCGCGACCACCGCGTTAAAGTCCAGTTTCATTGGCAACGCGGTGATTCGTCCCACAGCCGCTTACCGGCTCCCCGCGCGGGTCACAGCGGCGCCCCTGCTGACCACCGCGCCGGCACGTGGGTGCGGGTCTTGGCTAATCTGGCGCCCACCGCCGGCGCCAATTGGGGGGGACACAGTCTGCCGCGCATCGGTCAGGAGGTTTTGGTCGATTTTATCGACGGCGAT
>PNJY01000301.1 GCA_013822125.1 Erythrobacter sp.
CCGGTGAACAGGAAGTCCTGGAAGCCCCTGAGCGACTGGTCGAACAGCGCGAGGTTGAACCCGATCCGGTCAAACTGCCCCTTAACGCCGAATTCCCACACCTTGGCATGTTCGGGATCGGCAGTGCGCGAACCGGTGGTAAGGTTGGGCACCGCCAGCCCGGCATCGCGGATCGGCGATGACGGGGCAAGGATGGTCGAACCGAACGGCCCGGGAATGAAATCGCCAAAGGCCGGACGCGAATCGCGCGAAAGGTTGACCGAACTGGCCTTGTAACCTGTGGCGTAGCTCAGGTAGATATTGATATTGTCCGTCAGCTCGTAAGCGCCGCGCAGCGTGTAGGACAAGTCGTTGTCATTGGTTTTTCCATCCTCGACCGCATTGGGCAGATTGAGGAAAGGTGGCTGGAACTGGAACGGCCGCAGCCCCAGCAGCGTATTGACAGCAGGGTTGGTGGCCGCCGCCGCAATCGCGGCAAAGGCCCCGGGATTGGCCTGCTGGAACTGCCCGATCACGGTGGGCGTGACCTGGCTGGGCGGGATCATCAACGCGCCCGCGATCTGACCCACGATCACCGCGTCAACGAAATTGATATTGGCCAGTTCATCAAACGCGGTCATGTTGAGCGCGTAGGACTTGTGGTCATCGGTGTAGTTGAACCCGGCGGTCAGCGTCAGGCGGTCGGTGACTTCGAAATCGACCGTGCCAAAAATCGAAACCGCCCGATTATCCATCGAGAAAGCTTCGGTGGTCAGCGGACCGGGCGAGAAGATGCTGCCAATGGGCAGACCGAGCGCAGGCTCGACCAGTCCGCCGAACAGGCCAAGTCCGCCGGCGAGCAGTTCGAAGAACGGCCGCGCCACAGTGCCTGTGGTCAGATCGCTCTGCTGGTCGATACTTTCATCGAAATAGTATCCACCAAGCAGGAAGTTCAGCGGCCCGTCGAAATCGGATGCGACCCGCAGTTCCTGCGTGAAGGTATCGACGTTCTGGCTGCGAATTTCGCTGACGATATCCGCACTGGTGAAATCGACATCCTGATCGAAGAAATTGTCGAGCTTGCGATAGGCGGTGATCGAGGTGACGGT
>PNJY01000302.1 GCA_013822125.1 Erythrobacter sp.
GGGCCTGATCAGCAATGTCGCGGGCAAGGTGATCGCCAATTTCTGGCTCGACGAGGTCTATGCTCCCGAGGAAGGGCTGGCGCATCGCAAGGGCGACATCCACATCCACGATCTCGACTGCCTGTCCGGCTATTGCGCGGGCTGGTCGCTGCGCGCGCTGCTGAACGATGGCTTCAACGGAGTGGCCGGTCGCGTGTCCTCGCGCCCACCGCGCCATTTCCGCGAGGCGCTGGGGCAGATGAGCAACTTCCTCGGCATTCTCCAATCCGAGTGGGCAGGCGCGCAGGCGTTCTCGAGCTTTGACACCTACCTTGCGCCCTACGTCTTCTACGATGGCCTCAGCTTTGCGGAGGTCAAGAAGGCGATCAGGCAGTTCGTTTACAACCTCAATGTCCCCGCACGCTGGGGCCAGTCGCCTTTCACCAACGTGACGCTCGACATCGTGGTGCCGCAGGACCTGCGCGAGCTATATCCCACCTATCGCGACCGGCACCTGTTCACCGGGATCGAGAACGACGCGCTGCTCGCCCGCGCACAGGCGCGCGACATGGGCATCCGCACCCTCGATGACCTGCGCTTTGCGCACTTCGCCCCCGAAATGGAGCTGATCAACATCGCTTATTACGAGGTGATGACCGAGGGCGATGCCACCGGCCAGCCGTTCACCTTCCCCATCCCCACAGTCAACATAACCGAGGATTTCGACTGGGACAGCAAGGTTGCGACTGCGATCTTCGACAATGCGGCAAAGGTCGGCTCGTCCTATTTCCAGAACTTCATCGGCAGCCAGTACATCCGCGATCCGGCCACCGGAGAGCGCCGACCCAACCCCGAGGCCTATTCCCCCGGCGCGGTCCGTTCGATGTGCTGCCGGTTGCAACTGGACCTGCGCGAATTGCTCAAGCGCGGCAACGGCTTGTTCGGTTCGGCCGAGATGACCGGTTCGCTCGGCGTCGTCACCATCAACATGGCCGCGCTCGGCTATCGCTTCAATGGCAACAAGGATGCGCTGATGCGCGAGCTTGACCGGCTGATGGACATCGCCAGCTCGACGCTGGAAAAGAAGCGCGCCTTCGTGCAA
>PNJY01000303.1 GCA_013822125.1 Erythrobacter sp.
GTCTGGCGCCGGCATGATTGCGCTTGTCGCAGCCATGATGGGGACAAGCCTCTGGGCAGCCGATGCCTCGGTCATCGGGGAAATCGTCACACAGAGCGCCATTGGCAGCGCCTGGGTCGTGCGTATGGTGGCAGTTGCAATTGCCTTGGTTGCCGCCCTCGCGCTTGGCCGAAGCCCACACCTTGCAAGATACTGGCTGCTTGCTTCGACGGCGGTGGCTATCGCCACGCTGGTCTGGACGGGCCATGCCGGCGCAACCGAAGGGTGGACCGGAACTCTCCACCGGCTGAGCGACATCGTCCACATGCTGGCGGCGGCTGTTTGGATCGGCGGAATTGCCGCGTTCGCCTGGCTGCTCTTTCAGCCAATGGCGCACCAATCCGATGCGCAGATCAGGATAGTGCATCGGGCTCTTGAACAATTTTCGCGGGTTGGGACGCTTGCGGTCGGGTTGATCGTTCTCACGGGCCTCATCAACAGCCTGAGCCTGATGGGCTTGCCTCATCCGGACACCTTGTTCGCTTCGCGCTACGGAAAACTCCTGCTCATCAAGCTCGGACTGTTCGCTGCCATGCTGGTGTTGGCGAGTGCCAACTGTTGGCGCCTAACGCCCACACTAGGTGCAGCAATCGAACAAGACGACCTCGCCCACGCGTTACGCGGTCTTCGGCAAAGCCTGGTTCTGGAGTCGTCTGCTGCCCTTACGATCCTCGCCTTGGTGGCCTGGCTGGGTACGCTGGAGCTTGCCATCGCGAAAGGATGAATTACTGCTTGACCCTGACATGATGTCAGGGTTGATGAAGCTGGCGACCAGAGGAGCATGAGGCATGACCGAGTCGCAACACAACCACGCGCATTGCGCCCATTCCGGACCGGAAACCCCGGGAACGGCTATCGACCCCGTTTGCGGAATGAGCGTCGACCCGGCGACCACGCCGCATGTCACGACCCACGGCGGCGTCCATCACTACTTTTGCAGCGCTGCCTGTCTAACCAAGTTCAGGGCTGATCCAGAGCGCTATATGAGCGATGCGCCGCGCCCGACAGAACCGGTGCCAGAGGGCGCG
>PNJY01000304.1 GCA_013822125.1 Erythrobacter sp.
GTGCCTTCGTACCACTGGTTTTCCGACACGCGCTGGCTCGCAGGCAGGATGTCGAAGCTTTCGTTACGCTCGGGCCGCATGAAATTCCACGCGCGCTGCATGTGGCGGATCAGCGAATGCGCCTTGTATTGCGTCGCCACCCCAATGCGGCGGATGCCCGAATTGATCGCGTTCGACAGCGCGAAATCGATGATCCGCGTCTTGCCGCCGAAATAGACCGCAGGCTTGGCGCGCCGGTCGGTCAGCTCCATCAACCGGCTGCCGCGCCCGCCGGCCAGCACATAGGCCATGGCATCGCGTGCCAGCGGCCTCCCAGACGTCCTCTCAATCATCCCATTCTCTCCCCAGAGTATTGGTGTTTTGGCTATTTATCCGGTGAATTGCAGCATTATCGTGGCAAGTGGCGGGAGCACGATCTGGGCGACGCCGTCTGCCGCGGTTACTTGCCCCATATTGCCCTGCCCGCTGCCGCCGTAGATCGCCGCGTCCGAGTTCAGCACCTCGGCCCAGGTGCCGTCATGCGGAAGCGGCACGCGGTAATGGGTGTGAAGCGCGGGAGTCATATTGGCGATCACCGCCACCGGAGGCTCGCCGGGTGCCTTCCTTGCCCAGGCAAAGACCGAATTCTCGGCATCGTCGGCAATCAGCCATGCGAAGCCGTCGCCCTCGCAATCGCGTGCGTGGAGCGCGGGGGTTGCGCGGTAGAGGCGGTTGAGGTCGCGGATCAGGTCTGAAACCCCGCGGTGCGCGGGTGCGTCCAGCAGCTCCCAGTCGAGGCTGCGCTCCTCGCTCCATTCGCGGCGCTGGGCGAATTCCTGACCCATGAACAGGAGCTTCTTGCCGGGATAGCCCCACATCATCGCATAGTAAGCGCGCAAGGTAGCGAATTGCTGCCAATCATCGCCGCTCATCTTGCCGAGGATCGTGCCCTTGCCGTGGACCACCTCGTCATGGCTCAGCGGCAGGACGAAGTTTTCCGAAAAGGCATAGACGAGGCCGAAAGTGATCTCGTTGTGGTGGTACTTCCGGTGGATCGGATCACGCGCCATGTATT
>PNJY01000305.1 GCA_013822125.1 Erythrobacter sp.
AACAGCGCAAGATCATGAGCCAGTACAACAAGACCGTGCGCAACACCTTCTGGCGCGCCGCCAACCTGCGCGAGGGCGCAACCAAGCTCGACAAGAACGGCGCATGGCGCCAGGTCGTCGACGATGCGCTCAAGGCCTCTGACGAACATGGCAAGATGGGCGACAGCATGGAAGCGCACGACTGGATGCATGGTTCGCTCCAGCGTTCGCAGGACACGATCAACGCCAAGCTGGCTGGCGGCCTGCCGTTCCTCGCCACCGTGGGCGCGACGGCTCCCTTCGTCGGTCTGCTGGGCACCGTCATCGGTATTTACCGTGCACTGATCAACATCGGCCTCGCCGGTTCGGCCTCGATCGACAAGGTTGCAGGGCCCGTGGGTGAAGCGCTGATCATGACCGCGATCGGTCTGCTCGTCGCGGTTCCCGCGGTGCTGGCCTACAACTGGCTCCAGAGCCGCAATCGCCGGATCGCCGAGCTGCTTACCAGCTTCTCGACCGATGTGCTGGCTTATCTCAGCTCGAACGGTACGGTTAAGCCGCCCGTTACGGCTGCTGCGCCTGCCAGGACTGTCGCCGCCGCACCGGCTGCCAAGGCCTGATTTCAGGGTTTGCGGGGGCGGCACTGGCCGCTCCCGCTCATTCTGATGCATAAGTTTTACGGATAGGATTTAGCAATGGCGATTTCGACGGGAGGCGGGGCCGACACCCCTATGTCGGACATCAACACCACCCCGCTCGTGGACGTGATGCTGGTGCTTCTGATCATCTTCCTCATCGCGGTTCCGGTGGCGATCCAGACGATCGAAAAGCTCAAGATCCCGATCATGGTATCGGTGGAGTCGAAAGATAAGGTCGAGAATCTGCTGCTGACCGTGAGCACGACCGATGATAATGGCGTAAGCGCTGGCGAACCGGGCTTTCTCGGTGCCTCGCGCACCGGCGAATGCCGTGTCTATTTCAACAATATCACGCCGGTTACTTCGGAAGAACTCTATGACCAGGCCTTCGAACGCCTCGATGCCATCGTGCAACGCGCAGGCGGCCCA
>PNJY01000306.1 GCA_013822125.1 Erythrobacter sp.
CGTGGTAGCCCCCGGCGGCAAAGCGCATCGCGGCGTTGCCACCGATCCCGGCGCCCGCGCCGATCACCAGGAACACCGGCTTGCGGCTGTCGGTCATGGCATCCTCCTCCCCCTTCTGCCCCGAGGGCTACCGGCGCTGTCACGCGCTTGCAAGCGAGGCGCGCTATGGCCCTACAGAAAACGGCAGATTGGCATGGCGCGCGCGAGGCGCCACCATCTGCCGGAGCCGCAAGAGCGTCACGGGCCGCACCCATCCATGATGTCCACGGGGGCAGCTGTTCCCCCATGCAAAGGGGAGTGAGGCATGAACGATCCGTTCCTGATGCAGCGAGAGCTGCGCTATGGTTACCCGGTGTGCGATCAGTTGCTCACTGGCCGTAATCTGACAGTCGGCTATTCTTGGTATTTCCGCCAGGCCAAATGGACGCTCGAGATCGTGCGGCGCGATTGGGAGCTGATCAACGATACCGTGCCCGAGTTCGAGAGGCTCGACAACTTCCGCGCCGACACTCGTATTCCCCAACGCTTCCGGGCGGGACTCAAGGCCTATAAGGGCAGCGGGTATGACCGCAGGCATCTGGTTGCGAGCGCCAACGCCGATCAGTTGTTGATCCAGAACTCGGAGACCTTTCTGCTCTCCAACATGTCGCCGCAGCACCCCGATCTCAACCGCAAGCGCTGGCGCGAACTTGAGGAGGCGATCCGCGAACTCGACGCGCGTGAGGACGTGCTTGAAACCTATGTGCTGACCTGTCCCGTCTTTTACTTCGGTGAGCCGATTGAGCGGATCGGCAAGAATCTGCCCGACTTCGGGATCAGCGTGCCGGTGCCACACGCCTTCATCAAGAGCGTGCTGATCGAGGATCTTGATGGCCGCCACAGGCTGTGGACCTTCAAGATGGAGAACCCGCCGCTGGTGGCCGATCCTGCGGCGCCCGATCCGCTGGCCAACCGCGATCTCGCGAGCTACCTTATGAAGACCTACGATGCCGAACAGCTCGTCGGCGGCAAGTTCTGGGACGGCATCTCGGGCGGCGATCTGCA
>PNJY01000307.1 GCA_013822125.1 Erythrobacter sp.
GCGCCCGCAAGCAGGGTGAATCGATATGCGCCGGCAGCGCCGGTGAAGGTCGAACGCATGGAAGCTCCTCTCCAAAAATCCCGCGACCCCGGCGCCCTATTGCGGGCACGCACCGTCCCAGTGCGCTCTCTCCCGAAGTCGTGTGGCCGCAGTGATACGCCAGCAGCGCGCTTGCCACAAGCGGCAGGCTGGCACTTTTGAGGGGCAAGTCACGTAAATGTTGCGCAAGAGTCACAGTGGATTGCCCCCTGCCATCCCATCGCCAAGCCCCGGCGCTTGCCCCTCGCGCGGACCCCTGCTAGGCGCGCTGCGCAATGCTGCATCGCAGCACCGGATCGCAGCTTCGGCGCATGCCGTAGCGTCCGGCGCTGTCGCCAACCCGCCACAAACCCCGCCTAACCGGGCTCGCCCCCAGCGCCCGCCCCGTTTCCTGCTCCGCCAATCCTCTTTCTAACCGGAATGTGCCCCGCACCCGGCTTTTTACCGGAAGTTTTCGCAAAAATGTCGTCCGCCCTCAGAAATATCGCGATCATCGCCCACGTCGACCATGGCAAGACCACGCTGGTCGACCAGCTCTTCCGCCAATCGGGCACCTTCCGCGAGAACCAGCGTGGAAGAGCGCGCGATGGATTCGGGCGATCTCGAAAAGGAACGCGGGATCACCATTCTCGCCAAGTGCACCAGCGTCGAATGGGAACAGGACGGCGCAACCACCCGCATCAACATCGTCGACACCCCCGGCCACGCCGATTTCGGCGCCGAGGTGGAGCGCATCCTCACGATGGTCGATGGGGTGATCCTGCTGGTCGACAGCGCGGAAGGCGCGATGCCGCAGACCAAGTTCGTGACCGGCAAGGCGCTGGCGCTGGGCCTCAAGCCGATCGTCGTGGTCAACAAGATCGACCGCCCGGATGGCCGCCCCCAGGAAGTGCTCGACGAGGTGTTCGACCTCTTCGTCAGCCTCGATGCCAATGACGAGCAGCTCGATTTCCCCGTGCTCTACGCCTCGGGCCGCGAAGGCTATGCCAGCGACGACATGGA
>PNJY01000308.1 GCA_013822125.1 Erythrobacter sp.
TCGACTCGCTTTAGCCTTGTGTTCCTGTTATGTTCCTACTAGGAATGCGTCCTAGAGTCTAGGATGACTTTTCCTAGCAATCGTGACAGGACAGTGTGATGGACGAAGCACGACAGGCTCTCGACGAGCTCATCTCATCCCGCAAAGGCTGCACCTACTCGGGAATTTCCCGACTCCTCGGTCGCAATGTCTCCTACATCCAGCAGTACATCCGCAAAGGCAGCCCGCGGTATCTGGACGAGAGCGATCGCAACATTCTCGCGCGCTTCTTTGGCGTGGATGAGCGCGTGCTGGGCGCGCCCCCTCATCGCAGCGCACCGGTTGTCGAACTGGTGCAGATCCCGGTTCTGGACGTTGAAGCCTCCGCCGGTCACGGAGCGCTCGCCGAAATGGAAAGCAAAAGCGGACAATTCGGTTTCGACGAAGGTTGGCTCCGCAAGCTCACCCCAAGCAAGGCCTCAAGCCTGTCGATCATCCATGTTCATGGCGACTCGATGGAACCCACGCTCAACGACGGCGACGAGGTCATGGTCGACCTCGGTGACGGCCAATCACGGCTTCGCGATGGCATCTATGTCCTGCGCATGGATGACGCGCTCAGCGTCAAGCGGATCGCCATCGAACCCCAGGGACGGCGGATTTCGGTGGTGAGCGACAATGCGGCCTATCCAAGCTGGCACGGGCTCGAACGCCGCGCCATCAACATTGTCGGCCGGGTGCTGTGGTTCGGCCGCAAACTTCAGTAGAGTTACAAAATGCTCCTGACACTTGCAGCCGCCGTCGTCGCGGCAGGACAAAGCTTCACCTGTACGCCTACCCATGTCTGGGACGGCGATGGGCCGATCTGGTGCGCGGAAGGCCCGCATATCCGGATTTCGGGCATTGCTGCGCGCGAGATGGACGGCACCTGCCGGACCAACCAGCCCTGCCCGCCTGCAACCGCACTCGAGGCGCGCGACCGCCTCGTTTCGCTGTTCGGCGGTCCACGCGGGACAATCCCGACAGGGCATGTGATCGTTTCGGCG
>PNJY01000309.1 GCA_013822125.1 Erythrobacter sp.
TGATCAACGCAGTGAACAGCCGCGCCATGATCGCCGCATCCGCCGTGTTGGTGACGGCCATCTCGTCAAAGGCGAGGCAGCGCAAGTCTGCGGCCAGCCTTGCTGCCACACGCGCAACAGGATCGCCTGCTTCGCTGCGGCGCTCCTCACGCAGGAGCCGGTCAACCTCAAGCATGAATTCGTGAAAATGGACGCGGCGTTTCTCGTTGATTGAAAGCGTATCGACGAACAGGTCCATCAGCATCGACTTGCCGCGACCGACATCGCCCCACAGATAGACGCCGCGCGGTGCCTGCGGTTTGCGAGCGAAGAGCTGTGCCAGCAATCCGCCCGAGGTTTCCGCTTCCAGATCCTTTTCGAGGGTGTGGAGCCGTTCAGCGGCCTTGCGCTGCGCCGGATCGGCCCGCAATTCGCCATTCGCCACCAGCCGCTCGTAGCGTGCAAGCAGGCCGCTCATTTCTTTTTGAATTTCCTCACGATGCCTGAAAAGGCAGCGATCCGGTCGGCTTCCTGCTCGACAGTGCCGCGCACGAATACGAGCGAACCGGTTTCGCGCACGATTTCCGTCACCGCATCGAGCGGACGAGTGGGGTCGCCGCCTCCGACGAACTGGGTGGATAGCTCGAGCGTCACCGAAGGCCCGGCATTGCCGCTGCCGATGCAATGCATGGTGGTGAACAGCGAAATGTCGATCAGAGACAAGGTCACGGCGCCGTGGATGATGCCTTGGAGGTTTTCATGCTTGCGCTCGGGAAACATCCGCAGGCGGCATTTGTCACCCTCGACACGGGTGATGAGCCTGCCCATCACCGCGCCGTTGAACAGCGTCTGATCCTTGAGGTTCCACAAACGCCAGCCGGGATTTTCCGGATCAGGCCCGTGTTCGAAAACGTCGTCCTTCAATGCCATGCCCAGCGGTCAGATAGCCCGTTCGGCCATCAGCTTCTTGGTTTCCGCGATTGCCTTGGCCGGGCTGAGACCCTTGGGGCAGACATTGGCGCAGTTCATGATCGT
>PNJY01000310.1 GCA_013822125.1 Erythrobacter sp.
GGTCATTCTTGGCCCGATCGGCCGGCAAGGTCCATCGGCGCGCATCGATGTCGATTTCGGACCAGTCCATCTCTGCAACTTCCTGACGCCGTTGCATCGTCAGAATCAGCATCCGGACAAAGGGTCCCCAAGGCCATCCCGAATTCTCGGTCGCCCTCCACAGGGCGACAATCTCTTCGTCACTGAGCACCCGACGGCGCGACGGGACGGCCTTTGGAGCTTTCATCCCGGCCAGCGGCGAGACATCGATATCCTGCCGGTCGGTTGCCCAGTTGAAGAACTTGCGCAGGAGCGAGTGGATCTCTTTGCGCCTCGCCGGGCGATCGGAATACTCGTCCAGTACCTTCACGATATCGGCGCGGGTGATCTCATGGACAGGTCGGTTGCCCCAGCGTGGAATAAAAACATTGTTGATCGTGCATTGCGCCGAGCCCCACGTCCCCCGCCAGTTTGGCTTGAGATAGAGCTCCACGAACCTCTCGCTGTAGGTCCGAAAGTTCAACGTCTCTTTTTTCCGCTTTGCTTCACGCTTGGCTTCGACCGGATCGATCCCTTGATAGACCTGGACCAGCAGCCGCTCGGCTTCCTTGCGCGCAGTGGCAGGCGTCCATGGACTGCCGACAGGCCCGATGGTCTTGCGGCGGGCTGGCCCGCCATCGACCCGATACTGGAACACAAAGGACTGTGCTCCTCTTGGCGTGATGCGAAGTCCGAAGCCCTTCAGCCGGGGGTCCCACACGTAAATGTCGCGGTGCGGGTCCGGTTTGACTGACTGGATTGTTCGCAGTGTGATTGACTGATTCGGCATGATCTGGCGCTCGTCCACGTAATCGCCACGTAATCAGATGTCGGGATTACGCTGGCGTAGCGAAGGGTAATCCACGGCGGATTTATTCCAACCGTTTCAAGCCTTTGAGCGTAGTCTGGCGTAGTATTGGAAAGGAACGAAAAGGGCACAAAGCTCCGCTCTTAATCAGCGGGTCCTAGGTTCGAGCCCTAGTGCGTCCACC
>PNJY01000311.1 GCA_013822125.1 Erythrobacter sp.
TGAGCCGAGACGTAAAGTGCACAAGTAATTGATTCAATGAGGTAATTGGGCAAGGGGATTTTCGTCTCAGAACCCTCAGCTTAATGCCCGGAGGTCGGACTTCGGCAGCGCGCGGATTGCCATCAATCGCTGGCTTCAGCAGGCGCTACTTCGACTTCGGCAAGATCCAGCTGACTTCGCAACCAGAGATCGCGGGCCTTAACGATCGAAGCATATTCTGATCGGGAAAGCAGGATGTGGCTAGCTCGACCAGATTCGTCGCGTGCTAGGCCAACCGGGCGCATGTCGGCGTCCACTAGCGCAGCATAGGGATCGCGGCGAAACTCGTCGAGATCTACCGTTTCGTAGACCAATCGACGGTCATCTTCGTGGGCTCTTTTCATGGGCACCGCCTAGCGTCGCGAACGTGGTGTGCGACCTTACCGCAAGGCGCCCTGTTTCCCAACAGCCGCTACGCCCACTACTCTCGCTGAAAATTCCGCAACGATTCAGAGGATAGGCCGAAAACCGGCAGCATCAGGATTGCCAGTCGACCCGTCACTCAGCCTCGCCCGCATCCGCATGAGGGCAGGAATTTTGTCAAAGCGGGCAGGCTTTGGTGTCAGAGGATAAACGGCTGGATGCCCCGCAAGGATTCGAACCTTGATTGACGGAGTCAGAGTCCGCTCTCTTACCATTAGAGGACGGGGCACTAGCCATGCGCCGGGCGGCCTTCTGGCGGCGGCGGCGAGCGCGCTCCCTAGTTTCGCGGGCGCGCGAGGTCAAGCACCCTCGTATGCTGGCTGCTTGCTTGTGTCCCGCCCTTGCGATAACTTGCTGCCCAAGTGCCGCGCGCGTGGAGGGTTATGCGCGCGGTGATATGAAAGCATTGCGAAAATGGCGGAAACACTCCCGCCGGACAGGAATAGAAGTGCTGGGAAAAACCGGGGCGGCAAGTCCGGCAAGGTAGCCGATTTCCGCTACAAGCGCCCCCCTCAGCCCGAATCTCGCAGCAATGGCGGC